>CAYVTV010000007.1:0-26717 GCA_964454295.1 uncultured Bacteroidaceae bacterium | reverse complement strand
GCATAGTCAAAATTTGAACTGTCATGAATACGGGATTCGGGACTTTCTTTACAAGCCCGCACCCAATCGTTGCCGTGGCCATCAGTGCCATCTTTCACCCGGCGAATAACCGGTGCAGGTGTCTGATAATCTGCGAAAGTTTTTTCAGGCAGCAGGGTAAATCCCCTGGAACGGCTGAATGATATTTTTCCTTTTGTCCCTACAAACAAAACATCTTCCATGGGTCTCCCGTCGGCAAGTTCCACAGGACGATCAGGCATAAGCCCTCCATCATACCAGTAAACAGTCACAGGAGGCATAGCCAGTTTAGGCAGGTTTTCCCGTGCCGGAAACTCATATCTTACACGGGAAGCAACCGGAGCGCTTTCTGTGTTCACTTCTGAAGAACTTGCCTGAACACTAACCGGATATTTTAACTTAAGGGCCATAAATACCGAATCAAGAATATGACACCCCATATCTCCCAGTGCCCCTGTGCCAAAATCCCACCAAGCTCTCCAGTTCCATGGAGCATAAGCGGAATGATACGGGCGCCATGGAGCAGGACCTAACCACAAGTCCCAGTCAAGTGATTTCGGAACTTTCATCTTCTCCACCGGCCGTTCCAGTCCCTGTGGCCATACCGGCCTGTTAGTCCATGCATGTACTTCTGTAATTTCACCTATGATACCTTCCCAGATCACCTCACATAATTTTCTTACCCAATCGTTGGAATTCGCCTGGTTCCCCATTTGAGTTGCCACTTTATATTCCCTTGCAGCTTCGGTAAGCATCCGTGTCTCATATACCGAATGAGCCATGGGTTTCTCAAGATACACATGCTTCCCTGCCTTTATAGCTGCCATGGCAATAACAGCATGAGTATGGTCGGGAGTGGCAATTAACACGGCATCAATGTCTTTCTGCTTTTCCAGCATAATCCTGTAATCTTTGTAAAGCTTCGCTCCGGGGTATTCTTTAAAAGTTCTGTCAGCATAATCCCAATCAACGTCACAAAGGGCAACAATATTCTGACCGGCGATTTTACTCAGCTTTGAACGACCTACGCCGCCCACTCCTATCCCTGCAATATTTAATTTATCACTTGGAGGTTTATGCCCCAGCCCGCTGACAACATAGCCGGGAACTATTGTAAAAGCCGCACCGCTTGCAGCAGTTACTCCCAAAAACTTACGGCGGGAAATACCGGATTGCATTTTGTGTTTCATTTCAAAAAAGTTATAAAAAATTTATTTTAATAGTTTATTATTAAAGTTTCGCACTTGTTTAGCTTAGTTAAAATCAATTTAAAATTATACTTACAGGCCCCCCCCTGCCCCCCGACGTGTTTATCACAATTCCTTAATGTAAATGTTCCTGAATTGCACCAAACTTGGAGAGCCCACCCATGCTCCGTCTTTCTTCTTCCCATGATGTTGCAATCCTATCTGCCCCTTTTCGGGTAACCCCGGCAATTCAGCATCTTCAATTACAACATGTCCGTTAAGTTCAACTTTCAGAATATTCCCCTTTAATATTATTTTAAATGTGTTCCACTCTCCAATATTTTTGTCGGCATTATATTTTGGAGTCACTGCCTTTCTTACTTCAGCCGGCATAGACTCATCTGTTCTGAATCCCCATAATTCGCCCGATCCGACAGGCCAGCACCAGATATTTACCTGCGTTTTGCTGGTACCCCTGAGTAATATTCCAGAATCGGAGGAAGGAACGGTGATGTTGATCACTTTCCCTTTCTCATCAAGCTTATCCATTCCGGTGGGAAGAATGATTCGTGTCCGGGGATGTTTATATGGAGTTTCTTTGATTCTCCAGTCAACAAACAAAATAAAATCTTTATATTCCTTTTCCGTTAACAGATGTTTGTCACCGGGGGCTTCACTTTCCGCATCATAATCAATAACACCATCTAGGATCTTCCAGTGCCCGTTATCACCTTCCGGAACTATCCAGTTAGTAAAATCCAACCCGTTAAACAAATCTGTAAATCCGGATAAATCATTTCCCTTCTGGCAATATAACTGTAGTGATATATATGAGTTTAAAATGAAGGTTGATAATATATAAACAAATAATTTTTTCATTTAAATATAAATCAGTTTTAAATTATCACCAGTGCGATCCTGCCATTCTTTAATTTTACCGGCAAGGAATCTTATTTTTTCCTTACAGGCAGGATCTGTAAATAAGTTGGTAGTTTCCAGCGGGTCCTCATTCAGGTTGAAAAGCTGAGAATTATCGAAATCATGAAGGCACAGCTTCCACCCATCGGGTGATATTACTGTTCTGACACTTGACTGCAGGGCTGCTTTCCTTTTTTCTTCAGCGGTAGCCGGAATTCGCCCGTAGGGTTTCCCATTCCATTCAATAAATATGTAATCTTCAGGCAGGCTATGCCCCCATAAGAGCGGGGCAAGACTTTTACCTTCCAGTGAATCAGGGATTTTTTTACCCATAAGGTCGAGAAGGGTCGGAACGATGTCTATCTGACTTACCCTTCTTTTTATGAGTATCTGTTGTTTTGTGATAAAAGGAACTCTCATCATAAAGGGGATATGCACTGATTCTTCAAACATCAATGATTTACCGTTCATCTGGTGCGATCCCATCATTTCCCCGTGATCACTGGTGAAAACAACTATTGTATCATCTGCCAGTCCCAGGCTTTCCAACTTATCAAGAATAGCCCCCACGCTAAGATCAACCTGGCTCACAAGCCCCCAGTATCTGGCAGTTAATTCCCTGAATTCCTGCTCACCCGGCCCGTGTTTCTCCTTATTTCCCTCTCTTCTCAACCGGTAACGAAGTGGTTCATTTTCATCCAGGGGATCATCAAAGTTTTCCGGAAGGTCAACTTCTGCGGGGTGGTGAAGATCATTTAACGGACCGGTAAAAGGAGCATGCGGTTCCAGAAAATTAACATAAAGTATAAACGGATCATCTTTATTTTCCTCGAGATATTTACATGCATTTTCTTCAAGGAACCTGGGCTTGCAATGTTCCAGGGGAAGAGATGCGGCAAACTTCCTGCTGAAGGTATTATTACTTTTAGAGGGCTGGTAACCTTTCTCAACCAGCCAGTGATGATAGTCACTCCGGGCATTTTTATCCCTTCTGTCGGAATAATGCTCTATGTAATTGTCTTCTATTGACACCCAGGTTTGAAAGCCATGTTGTGCAAAAACTTCATCCCCCAGATGCCACTTACCCATATATGCTGTCTTATAATCCGGATCATCTAAAAGTTCAGGGTAACATAAAACCGATTCCGGTAACGGAATATTATTGCCTGTTAAACCCGAGGTGTGAGGGTATAGTCCTGTCATTACACTTGAACGTGAAGGAGTTGACACAGGCTGGGTAACGTAAGCTTTCTGAAAGACAAAGCATTGTTCAGCCAACCGGTTAAAATTAGGAGTTTTAATTTTTCTATTACCGTAAATCGCCATGGTGTCAGCACGCTGCTGATCTGTCCAGATAAAAAGCAGGTTAGGTTTTTTTTCTGACTGTGTAAAGAGTCGACATCCCGAAGTCATTACGCCCGCAGATACAGCAGATGTAGTACGAATAAAATTACGGCGTGAAAGATTCTTTGACATTGATAATAGAATTTATGAAGTAATTTGATTTATTAAAGCTGAGAGGGATAGTAATGTGCGTCTTTCAGAACTCCGTAAGTTCTGTTAAAGAGTTTCCTGAAAATAAAAAACAAAAATTCTCCTCTGTGTGACTCTGTGCCTTCTCTGTGTTTCTCTGTGTAAAAGATGTATAAGTATATTACACAGAGTTACACAGAGAAGACACAGAGATTCACAGAGGGTTTTAAACAACCTCACAATCTAACTAACTGTATTAAAAATCCATTCCGGCTACTAATAATCATAACCGGGATTTTGCGGATAATCATTGCTTAACAGGTCAATGGTAGTAAGAGGGATAGGTCTTAACACATGAAAATCCTGTATATTTGCACTCCCATAGGGATGATGCGCCTTAACTCTTTCAACCAGTTTTCCGAATCTTTTGAGCTCAAACCACCTGTTATATTCTCCCCCAAGTTCTCTGGCCATCTCATCCAGTATCAGATTATGAAGATCATCCGATGGCCAGTCCAGAATCTGCATTTCAGCCACTTTGCCAGGCAATGCAGCTTTAGTGCGAACGGTATTAATATATTCCAGAACTTTGGCTTTATTATTATTCAATCTCCAGTGAGCTTCAGCTGCAAGAAGATATGTCCCTGCCAGCCTGTAGATAATATTGTCCTTCTTACCCTGATTAGTAGTTACACTCGCCCTGTAAGGATCATGATATTTCAGTAAACTGGAATATAAAACTAAATTTCCCCCTGATATTTCATCATAATTAACAACTGTGTAATTCACTGCACTCTTGCGCGCGGCATCCCAGTAATCATTATAAGGTGGTAAGTACAGGGCAGTATCACCTACATTAAGTTTAGCTGTCTTACTATTGCAAAAAAAGACATGCCGGAAATACTGATGGTATCTGGCATCAATTTCATGATTAAATAGTGTCATGTAAAATGGATTGATCCCCATATTATTTGAGTCTCTTCCATATTCCAATGCTCTCACGAGGCCGGGAGCTTTTGAATATTGAGGTATAAACCACATATGCGACCTGTTACCCCTGTCCTGGAACATATCATCCAGTGAAAACTGTGAAGACCAGATAATTTCTTTATTCTGCCTGTTATTAAAATCAAAAACATCAGCCCTGTTATCAAGCATCTCATACATGTCTGAGCTAATCACTGCTTCAGTGAGGGTCACTGCCTGCTGATACTGTGCAGTAGTACTGCGGGTATCCGTCATTAACACTTGTGCCAGGAGATGCATGGCTGCGTATTTATTAACCCTGCCCCAGTCTGACTGATTTACAGGTAACAAGTCAACAGCCTGTTCAAGGTCGTTAATAATAGCATCATACCACTGATCAACAGGAGTCCTGTTTGCTTCTGTTTCAACTCCTTCAGTTGGTTCCAGGGTTAAATGAACACCGCCCCAGATCTGCACAATAAAGAAGTTGTAATATGCCCTTAAGAACAGGGCTTCACCCAGTCGGGAATTTTTTATACTGGCGGGCATATCTTCCACCAGGGGTATATACTTAACCGCATTATTTGCCCAGTTAACCGGAACATAGAGTTTTTCCCATACATTAGCCAATGCACTTAATGTACTGTTCATCTGTGGTGTATATCTGTCCAGATTTAACTGATCACCTGTTCCCCGGTACATAAAGATATCCGTTCCGCCAACAGTAAGGTCCAATATTTCATTATGTCCGCCCAGCAAGAAACGGGTTTGAGAATAGCAACCGTTAATAAGCGCTTCAGCTCCCTGGCTGGTAGTGTAAAAGGTTGAAGGAGAAGGATTTGTTAAAGGCTTCTCTACAAGGAAATCCTCGCAACTGGTCATCGCCAGTATGATCAAGCTATAGATAATATATTTTAGTATTTTCATAATTGTAAGATTTTAATGATCCGTATTAATTAGAATGACGCATTAACACCGAACAGGTATGTCCTCATTGGTGCGTGAGCCTCTCTCAATGTACTTTCTTCAGGATCCCATCCGTCAAATTTTGTCCAGGTAATTGGATTCTGTACACTTGTATATAAGCGTAACCTTTCAAAAACGGAACCTAAAATTCTTTTGTTCACATTATACCCTAACGAAACATTAGCCAGTCTGACGAAAGACAGATCACGGATATAAAGATCTCCGGCACCTCCGGTACCCCATAGGCCAACACGTGGTCTGGGATATTCATTGGAAGGATTATCAGGTCTCCAGTAGTTTACATCCAGCTGTGCCCTGTTTCCTGTCCAGTCAATATTGGCATGAGTTTCCGAATAACGACGCTCGCCCTGCCGTGTATACATATGCATGGAAAAATCAAAATCCTTATATTCCATGTTCATGTTTAACCCGCCTATCCAGGAAGGAACACTGGGTATGATCACCCTGTCCCTGTCGGGATCAAGTGTGCCGTCTTCAGCATTAGAGAATAGTTTCGGCCATCCCGGTTCTTTTCCTGCAGCAGCGGCAGCAGCTGCCTCATCCGACTGCCAGACGCCAATGAAATCATAATCATAGTAACAATCTATCGGGTACCCTATAAACCAGTTATTTCCAATATCATCCTGCTTGTCCCCATAAAGATCAACAATCTCATTGATATTTTTCGAAAAATTCAATGTAATATTCATCCTAAAATCTTGACTTACTATAGGATAAGCAGAAAGTATGGCTTCAATTCCTTTATTTCGGACAGATCCGATATTTTGTGTTACAGAGGTATACCCTGATGTAATAGGTAAAGACCTTGCAAGAATCAGATCGGAAGTAAGCCGGTTATACAACTCAATGCTACCTCCTATCCTGTTCTTCAATACTCCCCAGTCAATCCCTAAGTTAACTTCAGTGGTTGTTTCCCATTTCAGATCCTTATTCGGAATGCCGGTCGGCACATACCCATATACTCCTTTAGACCCATAATTATAAAGCACTCTTGACAATGTCCCCAGTGTTTCATAAGGAGCTACGGAAGAGTTACCCGTTTTACCCCAGCTGGCACGCAACTTTAAATTATCAAGAACATCGTTCTGCATGAATTCTTCACTGCTCAACCTCCATGCGACTGCAGCAGAAGGGAAGAGCGCCCATTTATTACCTTCAGAAAGCCTTGAAGAACCGTCATATCTTGAGGTAAATGTTACATAATACTTGTTCTTAAAATTATAATTTAAACGCCCCATATAGGATAACAATGCCCATTCAATGAGGTTGCTATTCTTATCCGCCACAGTTGCTGCAGCACCAAGGTTATACCAGAGACCATCGTAATCAGCATCAGTTGCCTGAAGATAAATAGACTCTTCACGAAATTTCTGAACATCCATTACGGCAGTTATGTCAATATTATGGTCATTTAGTTGTTTATTGTAATTCAGGATATGGTCGAAAATATAACTGGAAGTTGTAAAATTCTGAAAGCTTGATCTTGCAGCAGCACCTCCCCTTATCCTGGTTATGCTTCCTTCAAATTCCCCATTCCTGGTAAAGCGCACGTCGTTCCCAAAAATAGCCTGGTAAGAAAGGTCTTTTGTGATTTTTAACTTCGCGTACATATTCCCGATGATACGGAATGCTTTATTTTGAATATCATTATTCTCTATTTCAAGTAGCGGATTGGTATTCAGGGATTCTGTAGGTGTAACATAGAGTTGCAGGTTCCCTTCATCATCATAGGGTACGCCAAGCGGAGTCAATACCATAAAGCTTCTTACTGATTCTGAATAATCATTCTGGAGTGAATTGCTTAACAATGCCGAAGCCCCTATCTGGAAGCGTTCAGATACGCGTAGTTCAGAATTTAGTTTAAAATTAAAACGTTCGAAATTTACTTTGGGCCCTAAAACACTCTGATTTTTAAAATATCCGAAGGATGCGGATGAGCTTGAATTTTCCCCGGCAACATTCGCTGTTATATTATGGCTTTGCTGCCATCCTGTATGGCTGAGTGTCAGATCGATCCAATCAGTGGATATGCCTTGCTGAATAGATTCCAGTTCAACAATGTCGAAAATAGCTTCATCATTTGTGTATCCGGCAGTTGATGCTCTGTGAGCCTCACGTCTGAATTCTGCATGCTGCGATCCATCAAGCATATCGAGTCTGTTGGCAATCTGCTGTATGCCCGAATATCCATCGTAGGAGAATGTTACACCCTTTTCAGCTTTTTTAGTGGTAACAATGATCACCCCGTTGGACCCACGTGATCCATAAATAGCAGTGGCAGACGCGTCTTTCAGAATATCAATGGATTCAATATCTGCAGGATTCAAGTCAATATTACTGCCTATAATCGGAATACCATTAACCACCCAGAGGGGTTCGTTATCACCGGTAATGGAGTTCTTACCTCTTATCAATATCTTCGGAGCAGCACCCGGATTATGTGCGCTGGTTACATCAACACCGGCAACGCGTCCTTTTAATGCTTCAGCAGGACTGGTAATCATTGTAGATGTTATCACACTGGATTCAACACGACCGACGGAACCGGTAAGGTCACTCCTTTTTACAGAACCATAGCCAATTACCACTACTTCATCAAGAGCCCTTAAATCCAATGCTAATGCAACATCAATAGAGGTTCTGGTACCCACTGTAATTTCCTGTGATGTATATCCGATAAAAGAATATACGAGAATAACATCAGGGCCGGCAACTTCAAGACTGTATTCCCCATTTGCTCCGGCGATGGTTCCCGTTGTGGTGCCTTTTATAACCACATTGGCCCCAGGTAAAGCCTCGCCTGTATTGTCATCGGTAATGCGTCCGGTTACTATTCTTTGCTGTAATTCTCTCTTCGGTGCGATAACAACCAGATTGTTATCCATGATTTTATACGACATATCCGATGAATTCAGAAGTGCATTCATCGTTTCGTTAATGGTTTTGTCTACAAGATTTATCTGAATAGTTCTGTTCAGATCTGCAAATGCATCATTGTAGAAGAACCTGTAAGGACTTTGTTTCTCAATTTCCCTGAGAACGTCCCTGAGTGTCTCATTTTGAATCTGGAGGGTCAGCTTTTGCCCATGCACGATTACCGAAGCGGAAAGTTGCATGGCAAAAATAATCGTAGTTAATAGTGTCAGTTTCATACGTAGCAGGATTTTTCTTAGAAACAAAACATTGTTTGATTTTTTTTCCATAATTTTGTTTGGTTAATTGTTAATAAGTCATTTTTAATTAGAACAGAAGAAATGGTTTTATTGAAACGATTAACATTAAGTTAAGCCGGGTAAATGGTCCAGATTTGCCCGGTTTTTTACATTTTAAGTTTACTTCATACGCAATATGGTTTTTAGTTAATATTATGATGTTTATGTTGCCTTCTCAAGGTATTACCTGAACCTGTTCAGTCAATATATTATTTGGATATTACATCCCTGAAGACAGCCCGGCGTTTCGGATCCAGTTGAATGGTCACAACTCCCTTCTCTATCTGATATTTCATCGGGGCCGACAGATTAATAATATTCAGTATCTGCTCCAGTGTTTCCTGATGGAAGGTTCCTGTAAACTTGTAGTTTAAAAGTTCTTCCGAATTAATCTTTATCGCCACATCAAACTTTCTCTCCAGCGATACAGCAAGGCTGCTTAGCTTTTCAGCTTTGAAAATCAACCGCCCGTCTTTCCATGCTATATGCTCGTATGTATTTACATTGGAACTAAGCCTGATCCTGGGTTCTTCAGCAGTCTGGAGTTCATCCTTAACGGATTGCTTCACTCCGGTTGGTGAAACTGACTCATGCAGGGGAATAAGTTTGTCGGTATCTGTTTTTATGTAAGTGATCTTTTGTCTTGGTGCCATAGTAAGATTAACATCATCCCCTTCAATCTTAACAATTCCCTCGATGAGCGTTGTTGTCAGTGATTGTTCCTCAGGATACGCCTTTACATTGAATTTTGTCCCAAGGGCTTTGATCTTTAATCCAAATGCGTCTACAGTGAATGGTAACTGAGGATTTGTCTGTACGTCAAAATACCCTTCACCTTCCAGATGAACCTCTCTTCCGCTAAATCCATAACTGTTTGAATAACTCAATTTCGAGCCTGCATTCAGACTTACCCTTGTCCCGTCCGGAAGTGTAATTTCAGTCTTACTCCCAAATGGGACTTCAATCTTATGGATAATGTCATTGCTTATAACATTGTGTAAACGGGAAGATGTAACCCTCCATGCAACAACCGAACCAATTGACAGGAAAATGAGAAAAGCCGCTGCTATCCGGATAAATTTCTGCCATGACGTTAAGAATACAACCGGAATCTGGTCATCATGTTCATCAATCTTTGCTGATAACTTTCTCCATTCATCGTATTTCGCCTTATTAAACCTGCCCTTTGGAGTTGCCTGGGAGGTAAGTACCCATGCTCGCCTTAATGCAATAAATTGCTTTTTATTATCTTCTGACTCGTTTATCCAAAGCAATAAATCCTCCACGTCTCTATTGCAGGCCTGACCTGATAAGTAATTATGCGTCAGCACATTAAAATATTCTTCTTTGTTAAAATCCATTTCTTCTGATTATTACTTAAATAAAAGACGGGTATTCGCTGTATATCGGGTGACAGGAAACATTTAAAATGATGATGTCCTTAGTATATTAATCTTTATGAAAGTCATCAGGACATTCAAAGTATCTCCAGTCAATTGCTTCTTCGATGATCTCATTATGAAGATCAATCATTTTTCTTTTTAAGCTTTCCAGTATTTTCATATTTTGTTGAGAAACATCATTTTCCTGTTTAATATCCTCTCTCAGGTTATATAACCTGAAATTTGTCAATTCGGTTTCCTTTATCATTCCAATCCATTCCTCATTAAACCGGTTTATCACAGGTATGTCCAGTACAGGGTCCGACACAAGACACCAGTTACCGTCACGGATTACACAAACAGGTCTTGCGGGACTGTAAAACCAATATAAAGGTTTATTTCGTTTAATCATTTTCCCTGTCATAAGAGGAACCAGGCTTTCGCCATCAATTACACGGTCCTCGGGAAGCCTTGTTCCACTTAGTTCGCACAAAGTAGGCAGGATATCCACCACACCTGCCGGTGTTGCTTCTATTAAACCACTTTTTATCTTACCTTTCCAACTGATAATTCCCGGGACACGAATTCCTCCTTCCCAGAGTGTTGCTTTTTTCCCCGAAAGAGGATCATTATTGCCATCATCCAGGTAAGATCCATTATCAGACATGAAAATAATAATTGTACTCTCTGACAGTCTCATAGATTCAATTTTATCGAGCAATCTGCCAATAGCCAGGTCCATATTTTCAATGCAACCATAATAGTCAGGGTGTTTTGTATGCTTGTATTTTCCGCATAATTCATGAGGCGCTGCCACATTCTTATGAGGCTCGTGAAACCAACAGTTAATGAAAAAGGGTTTGGACGGGTTATAATTATTCTCCAGCCATAAAATGGCATCGTCAACAACAATGTGCGAAGAATACCCTTCAATGACACCTGTATTTCTGCCGTTTCTGATAAAATTATCAGGATTATGATGCGAGGGATTTGCATTATTGCCTGTTGCCAGCCAGTAATCAAAACCATGATGAGCAGGAGTACCATGACAGGAGCTATCTCTTAACTGGAAATCGTTGCTTAAATGCCATTTTCCAAAATGTGCAGTGGAATATCCGTTAGTCTTAAGTAATTCAGGGATTGTTATTTCATTCCGGTGCAGATGCATTTTATTTGACTGGTTGATCCATGTGTAAATCCCGACCCGTAAGGGGAACCTGCCTGTCATCAGTGCAGCCCTGGAAGGAGAACTTACTGCTGAGCCGGCATAGAAGTCAGTAAATCGAATTCCATCAGCGGCCATTTTATCCAATACCGGGGTGTTCACCGTCTTACTGCCATAACAGCCCAGGTCTCCATAACCAAGATCATCAGCCAGCAGAATTATAATATTGGGCAGAGGTTCCTTATTCCGTGATGAATCCTGACAGGAAGAAGCCATTATTCCGGCAGAACATAATCCCGCCATTGTAAATATCCGGGATAGGGGCATATTTTTAAAGGATTTATAGTCTTTTAAAGAAAAATACGCGGTTATGTTATTCATGAATTTTAGATTTTAGCCATTTTTATTGTGTTATGTGACAAGGGGGGCTTTTTTATAAATGTTTTTAACCACGAAGGACTCAAAGTACGCACAAAGGACACAAAGCATACATCTCTGATATACAAAACTTTGCGTCCTTTGTGTTGTCCTTTGTGCCCTTTGTGGTTGAACATATTTTGACTTATAAGACAGCCCCCCTACTTTTTCGTCATTGAGGGTGGGGCAGCCTCAAATGTCGTTCCCCATTCCATATTCGGGTAAGGGCCCATTATAAATTCCAGTTTCCCACCCTTTATTATCTCCTCATGAGTTATCCAGGTTCTGTTTAAGGGTTTTCCATTGAGCATCGCCGACTGGATGTATTTGTTATCGCCTGATGCATGATTTGCCTTTACGGTAAACTTTCTGTTTCCATAATATTCATCCAGTTGGATCACCGCTTTTTCAAACTGGGGACTGGTTAACACATAAACAGGTTGTCCCGGAGTAACCGGGTAAAATCCCAGGGCACTGAAAATATACCATGCCGACATGGTTCCCATATCATCATTCCCTGGCAACCCCCAGGCATCCGGTCCGTACAATGATTCCAGTATCAGCCTTGTACGCTCCTGTGTCTTCCATGGCTGGCCCGCATAATTATAAAGGTAAGGCACATGCATGGAAGGCTGGTTGCCATGAACATACTGCCCCATAACACCTGTCACCCCTACATACCAGGGACCCTCATTAGCGGATGAAGTATAAAACAGTTCATTTAATTTTTCTATAAACCTTATACGCCCTCCCATTAAATTAATCAGCCCCTGCGGATCATGCTGGGGATTGAACAGGTACTGGTATGCATTACTCTCTGTATAGTGTCGGTGAGGAGAAATCCCAATCCACCATTTGTTCCAGCAATCATAATAGGTGTTATTCCCCCATACAGCTATCTCCGGATTTTTATGTGGTTCGCAGATCTGCAACCATGTTCCGTCAGAGAATTTCGGACGATAAAATCCGGTAACCGCATCAAATAAATTTTTATAATTATTTGCCCGCCTCATTAATACTTCATAATCATCCGTCTTTCCAAGTTCTTTGGACACCTGGGCCAGTGCCCAGTCGGTATAGGAATATTCCAGCGTTTTTGAAACAGATTCCCTTTCTCTCTCTGCAGTAACATATCCAATGTTCATATATGTATCCAGTCCGACAAGACTCCTGTCAGGAAGGCCGGATTCGAATGCATTCTTTCTCATCCCCTCATACGCTTTATTAATATCAAAATCCCTCAACCCTTTCATATAGGAATCGATGATGGTAGAGGACCCATGATCCCCTATCATTGCCCAACTGTAGAAATTCCGGTAGCTTACCTGACTTGGAATTCTTCCTCCCTGTTCATACATGGCCAGCATGGTTTTTATCATCTCTGTCTGTCTCTCAGGTTCAATAATATTAAGCAGCGGATGCTGTGTGCGGTAAGTATCCCAGAGGGAGAAATCCACATAATACCTGAAATCTTGCTCAATAATAATACTATCCAGGAAATGACTGTAATAGGCTCCATCAACATCTGAGAACATACGGGGAAAGAGCAGACTGTGATATAAAGCTGTATAGAACTTTATTTTGTTTATCCTGGTTCCCCCGGCAACCTGTATCTTATTTAACTTTTCATTCCAGATGTCTTGAGCATTTTTTCTCACCTGATCAAAATTCCAACCGGGAACTTCAGCCATCAGATTCTTTTTGGCTCCTTCCATGCCGGTAAATGATATTCCTACCTTAGCTATCACTTCCTCATTATTAGGCACAGAATACTTAATAAAAGCGCCCACACCCTTTGTTCCCCTTGCTTTACGATCGTTTTCATAAATTACACCATCATTGAAAGTTCCAAAAGAATCAAAGGATTTACTGAATTCAGCAAAAAAATACCACGTCATGGGTTCTCCGGTAGCAAAACCAATAACTGTAGTATATCCCCGTACCTGGTTATTCCCTATGACTTCTATAAATGCCTCCTTATGCAATTCCGGTCTGGCACGCTCACGGGTTATGTCAATTATAATGTGCCCGTCACAGGTGTCGGGGAATGTATAGCGATGCACCCCGACACGTTCCGTTACAGTTAACTCAGCCGTAATATTATAATCCTCCAGAAGTACTTTATAATATCCCGTACCAGCCTCTTCATTTTCATGACTATAGCGCGAGCGATATCCTGTTTCGGGATTATCTTCTGTTCCGGGATCTGTTTTTAAGGGACCTGTAGTGGGCATAAATGAAATATTACCATATTTAGCTATATGCCCGATCCCTGTTCCGCTCAGGTGAGTGTGTGTAAAACCCAGTATCGTTTCACTGTCCCTTCCATGCACACTCTTACTGTAGGAATACCCTTTGTCCCTTATAGCACCGGTAGCCGGACTCAGCTGTACCATGCCAAAAGGCAGCGCTGCACCGGGAAATGTATTACCATAAGCCGCTGTACCAATAAAAGTATTCACATAATCTATGGAATTATGTTCTTCTCTTTGCGGGTTACAACTGATAAATAAAAGAAAAACCGGACAAAGGCTGAGCAATCCCTTACCTCTTATCATGCCCTTTGTGAAACTATTATTCGATAAAAACAATCTAAGATAAACTAACATAAGTAAAATATATATCTGATTTAACTTCACATTTTTATTAATACCTGAACACCTTGCCACCTGCCAGCACATCTTGTTTTTCAGTGTCGAAGGTCACAAATTCACCAGTCCTTAAGGCTGCCGTTGTCATAATATTGGCTATGGAATGATTATACCCTGCTTCCACGGGTGCGTTTGGAGTTTTTCTGCTACGGACGCATTCCATCCAGTTCAGCACATTTAATACCGTTGTGGAGTCGGCCCCTGTATCAGCACTGGTAACTACCTGAACGTCAATGTCCGCCAGGGATATTTCTTCAAGCAGATTGGCTTTCATGCCCATAGGTTTTGCATGTTGCTCCAGCAATCCCCCGTTGGGTGTGACTTTGTTTGTACTTAAATTTAACTCGCCTCCGTTGGAATAATAAATCTCCTTTGTTCTTCCGGCAGAGTTGGTGAATCTTGAAGAATACAGCACCTGGAATCCGGATGATTTATCATTCAGTTGGCCGTAATCGAATACTGCTGTCATGGTATCATAGTTCGTCCTGCCATCTTTCCAGAGATAAATCCCTCCGTTGGCTGCAACACTCCGCGGATGGGGCAGATCCGTAAACCAATGCACAGTGTCAATCTGGTGAGCCATCCATTGACCGGGGATACCTGAGGAATACGGCCAGAACAACCTGTATTCAAGGTATTTCCTGGGATCCCACGGTTCATAAGGACGGTTCATTAAATACCTTTTCCAGTCGGTATCTTTTTCTCTGATACTGCTCACCTCTGCAGGTCGTCTCCACCGCCCCGGCTGATTTACATTCCATGTCATCTCCACCATCACAATATCCCCAAACTTACCCGATTTTATATATTCTGCAGCAGCATGGTAGTTCTTCCCACTCCTTCTCTGTGATCCGATCTGAACTATTATACCTGATTTCTTCACCGCTGCAAGGGCTTTGCGATTGTCCTCCATGGTCTCCGCAAATGGCTTTTCAACATAGGCGTCTTTCTTTGCTTCTGCTGCCTCAACTGTATGCAGTGCATGCTGAAAATCAGCTGTGGAAATGATCACCGCATCAATATCACGATCAGCATATAATTCTTCATTATTCCTGTACTGACGTATTGTGTCGCCCGTTAACTCCTTTATATAGGCAGCGCCCTCCTCCCTGCGCCGGTTCCATATATCTGAAACTCCTGTGAACTCAAAGTTCATCATCTTGTTGTTAGCCAGAAATGCAGGAATCAGAGCATTTTGAGCCCTGTTGGAGAAACCAACAATCCCCACCTGTACGCGATCATTGGCCCCCAGTATCCTTCCATAACTTTTTGCAGTGGAAGTAAAGGCGATGCCAGCTGTGCCTAATGCAGCCTTCTTCAGAAACGACCTTCTTGTATCTTTCTGACTAAATTTACTTTTCTTTTTCATAATACTTATTTTTTATAATTTAATTAATAAACCACCGCCCAAAAAAGGCGAATTTAACAATACGATCCTCTATTAAAGGGTAAAATACAATTGAAATACTTAAATCTAAAAATGAGATAACATTAATTAACAAAACCTTAATACTACCTTGATTCTAATATAACCATATCCGGACCCACCCCCCTGCCCCCTCCCTTTTTCAAAGGAGGGGGTAAGCTTCATCGTTTCCTTATTCTCAATTCTGTTCCATTTTGTGATTGATTCACTTTTCTTAATAATGCTACCACCGGTCAGGCCTGTATTCAGGATTAAATGCCGGATATTGTGCATTTATCCCAACCCGCCAGTTTTGAAGCGTCATATATAAATCATTTGTTATTTCAGGGTACTGGTTGGCAATGTTGTTCTCTTCCCCGATATCATTCATCAGATCATACAACTCCAGATGGCCATCCTCAAAGTAATGCAGCAGTTTCCAGTTATCTTTTCGTACAGCGCTCACAGGCGATGTAACATCAAGATAATAATGCGGATGGTGCCAGAAAAGGAACTCTCTGTTCATCCCTTTTTCCGGATTATTAAGCAATGGAACCAGGGAGAGTCCGTCAATATATTTATTGTGATTCTCATCCCCTTTAATATTAGCTATCTCAAGAAAGGTAGGATAGAAGTCAATTGTGCTTACAGGAAAATCACAAATACTCCCCGCCCTGGTAATTCCCGGCCAGCGAATGATTAACGGCACACGTAAACCTCCTTCATATAGCGATCCTTTTCCCGATCTCAGCGGATAATTATTATCTGTATTCACACGTTGATTGTTAACCCCTCCGTTATCTGAATAAAATATGATAACTGTCCTTTCAGAGATTCCCAGTTCATCAACTTTATTTAATATGCGACCGACGTTCTCATCGAGGCTAGAGATCATTGCTGCATATCCCGGATTTTTGTGATAAAATTCCTGTTTGATTTTGTCCTTATAGTATTCAGTATACTCAGGTTTGCCTTCTATAGGTACATGGGGAGTATAGTATGACATGTGCAGAAAAAACGGTTTGTCTTTTTTAGCTTCAATGATCTTTAAAGCTTCATCAGTAAGCCTGTCCGTCAGATATGTCCCTTCATTACCTCCATGTATGTTTTCCAGTCCGGGCACATACCTGTGTTCACTGTCAACCGCCCGCCATCCGCTGAAGGGATACCAGAAAGTAAGGGGCATACCCCACATAGTACCTCCGATATTAATTTGAAATCCATGGGCTTCCGGATAATGAACTGCATTCCCGAGATGCCACTTTCCTATATGTGCAGTATAATAACCGGCATCTCTGAAGGCCTCCGCCAGTGTGTATTCCTCTAAAGGTAAATTACCGTCAGTTGCAGGACCTTTGAGTTTGTTTTTATCACTTTCGGGAGTTTTAAGGGAATTCTCATACCATGTGGTCATATTCAACCTGGCCGGATACTTTCCGGTCATTAAAGATGCCCTCGTGGGCGAGGAGATAGCCGCGGCTGAATAGGCATTTGTGAATTTCATACTCTCCGATGCAAACCGGTCAATATTAGGTGTTTCATGCAAATCACTGCCATACCCGCTTAAACCTGTCCAGCCCAGATCATCTGCAATTATGAAGATAAAATTCCACTTCTTCTGTTCACCTTCCGGATATTCCCTAATCATTAAAGCTTCTCTGTCAGTGTCTGTTATCCCAAAAACAGCAGAAAAAGTTAACCCTGCAATACCTGCAGTTATTGACAAAGGACTTTTTGCCAAACCACCTGAATTACTAATGAAGTCCCTGCGGAAAGGCAGGCTTTTTATCAAATATCCTGCATAATTATTCTTTAGAAGTCCTTTCTTCATGGCATTAGTCTTAGGTTTTTTTTACAAAAATTTTTTTACTATTGATTCAATTTAGTTCTCTTTTATTTGTTTTATTCATGTTTGCCTTTCCATTAATCATTTAAATAGGTTGATCCCATTATTGGGCCCATTACCTTTTTAGATATAATTTAAAATCGTTCAATTTATCACTCATTCCCTTTACTAATTCAGGTTTATTAAAAAATAAATTATTCCTTTCACCTATATCATCTTTCAGGTTATATAATTCACCTGGAACACTCTTTTCATTATATGTACTATCATTAATCCATAATTTACTGATACGTCCCTCTCCACTCCTGTCAATATATTTCCAGTCACCCGAGCGAATGGCATTTTCATACATAACAAGATATTCACGAACCGGCTTTTTTAAAGATCTGTTCAGCAATACATAAAGCATATTATAACTATCGAGGCCTGATTTTTCAGGCACGTCATCCCCAACTAAAGCAGCAAATGTGGAAATCAGGTCATCAAAGCTTACAATATCATTACGTACCACGCCGGGTGGAATTTTCCCAGGCCATTGGGCCAGAAAGGGAACTCTGTGACCTCCTTCCCATGTGTCGTTTTTCATGCCCCTCAATTCGCCCGCTGCCCTGTGTCCATATTTCCTTATATCATCCAGATACCATAAAGGTCCATTGTCACTGGCAAAGATCACCAGGGTTTCATCCTCCAGGTCAAGATCTTCCAGTACCTGCAATATTTTTCCCACATTATTATCAACCTGGAGAGCAAAATCACCATAATCTCCGGCTCCGCTTTTACCTTTGAAAACAGATTCCGGTAACCAGGGAGTATGCGGTGATGTCAAAGCATAGTAAAGAAAAAAGGGCTTTTTCTTCCCGCTTTGTTGATAATCCGTTAAAAGTTTTACTGCTCTCGCCAGAAATACAGAATCCACCTCTTCATGCCTGAATCCCGGAGCAATATTTCCCTCTCTCCAGAATTCTCCGGATGTAGGCCTGGTTGCATCCGGGCTATGACTTGCGCGAATATGTTCCGAGGGTGGTTTTACACACATTTTATTCTCAATAAAAAAATAAGGTGGCAGGTCAAGAGAAGCGTGCATCCCGAAAAAGTAATCGAAACCATGATCAGCCGGTCCTCCCTCCAGGATGTCTTCAGCCCTTATACTATCCCAATCCTTCACATCAAATCCCAGGTGCCACTTTCCTGTCATTGCAGTGTAATAGCCATTACGCTGTAAAAGAGATGCCAAAGTAAGCTGACCCGGTTCAATCAACGCCCTTTCACGCCAGTTTAATTCTGTACGCAAAGGGTGCCTGCCTGTGAGTAATCCATATCGACTTGGAACACACCAGGGATGTGCATAGGCATCTGTTAAACGTATTCCTCTTTCAGCAATGCGGTCAATGTTTGGGGTTTGAATACGGGAAGACGGATTATAACAGGTAGGATCGCCATAACCCATATCATCGGCAAGGATCAGAACAATATTCGGATTATCCCTATGATTGTCAGTCTCAGCCTTTTTATTGTGCTGACTGCATCCTAAACATGGAAGAACAACCCAAAAATATTGCAAATCTGATAGTTTCATATCTGTTGTCTGTTATGTTCTAAAAGGACAGTGTAAATATATACACTTGTCTGCTACCATTATGTGTTGAATTGAACCCTATAATATCACCATCCGGACTCCATCTACAGTGTATATCACACCTCCAGTGACCACCGTATCCATCAGCCCGCATAAACCTTCCAAGAGATATAACAGCTTCCGTCTTCATGTTCATCAGGTAAATTTTTTGTTCATTCATACCCCGTGAAGGATATGTATCCGTTACCATCCAGTTTCCGTCAGGAGAGAAAGTCCCGTGTCCATCATAATCCAGCAGTCCATACCCTAACCTTTTATAGTCTTTTTTACCCGGTGTAAATAGTATGTGAGCGTCTTGTTTTCCTTGATATTTTGCAGTAATCATGAGTTCATTATCATTCAGCCAATCGTAATGGGAACCACCCCAGTCATCCGGAAAACTTCTTAAGAGCTCTGTGCCATCTCTGTTAACAGTAAAAGACGTGGTTATTCTCTTTCCCTCATTAATTTGCCTCGATAGCCAGAAGATCCTGTTTCCTTTTCTGCTAAAAAGCGTGTGATTAAACCAGGCAATATTACCTTTTGTGATTGGAGGCACCAATTCTTTAATTTGTTGATATGAAACCAGAAGCTTTGTATTACCTGTTTCAATATCCATTAAAAGCAAACCGTCATCTTCAGGAAAAGCTATATCTTTCAGGGAATTCTGACCCTCTCCATCATATCCGTAATCAGGACGAGTAAGACGCAGCCTGGCAAAATTTATGCTTATAGCCTCCCTGCCGTCCGGCGATACCGCACTGACAGGATGAGGTAAAATCTTTATTTCCTCTTTTGTATGCACATTCATAATAACGGAAACAAACTTTTCTTCCCTCAGATCATTATAAATAATAAGAGAATCGGGAGATGATCCCAACCAATGTGCCATACACCCCTGCTGAAAATTCCAGGTATGAACCTCAGTTAAAGGAGTGAACTTATAATTTGTTAACTCAACAAGGCCTAAAGTTGCAGCATCATGTTTACCGGGAAGTTTATTCCTGATATCAGTTTCTAGCACAGTGACATGCTTTTGGGATCTGTCAAATGAATTAATCCCATAATAACTTGCGAATAAATGCTCCTTATCATTGCCGGTAATTTGTATAGGTCCTTTTATCTCCGGAAATTTTACAGTAATTCCTTTATTCTTTATTTTACAACCTGAAAAAACAAAAATTAAAACAATACTATAAAAAAGAGTAATAAGCTTCATGTAAAAATTATTATAATCAGATTATTGGTCCATGTTTTATTGCCTTTTTTTACCACAAACACGGAGGTTTATATAAAAATATTTATTTACGTATATGCCCTGCCTTACGAATTTCTTTACCTGTAATATTCATCAGTCCATCCCCCAGCTCCCCCCGCACTTCCTCAGCGAGTATTAATAGTCCGTCTAACACATCCGGGTAATGATCTATTACATTATGCCTTTCACCGGGGTCCCTTCTTAAATTATAAAGCGCCGTTCCTGTTACTCCCGTCTTATCTTTTCCCCTGTAATGATTCCTTGAATTAATACTGATTTCTCCATCCTTACCCGGAACAATACCTTCATAAGTTATGTGAGTATGAGGAAAAACAAGTTTCCATTCATTCTTTCTCACAGCTATTAAGTCATACGCATCGTAATAAAAGAAACTCTCACGTGGATTTGCCTCAGGTTTTCCCTCAAGTAACGGGAAAATACTGATACCGTCAATTTTATTTCCTGATAAGGGGATTCCTGTAATTTCAGCAAAAGTTGGAAGAAAATCGAGGGTGGAAGCAAGACGGTTGTTGACCCTTCCTGCCGGAATAACTTCAGGCCATTTCATAATGCATGGTACTCTTTGTCCCCCTTCCCAGCTTGTTGCCTTGCCTTCACGAAGTCCTCCCGAAGAACCTGCGTGATTCCCGAAATACAACCATGGTCCGTTATCGGATGTGAAGATAACAAGGGTATTATTTGTTAAACCAATTTCTTCTAACGTCTTCACAATCTCTCCCACCGACCAGTCAATCTCCATTATTACATCTCCGTACATACCCTGAGAGCTTTTACCCCTGAATTTGTCTGACACCGCCAGCGGAATATGAGGCATGCTATGTGCCAGATAAAGGAAAAAAGGCTTACTCCTGTTTCTTTGAATAAATTCAACAGCTTTTTCAGTATAGATTGTAGTAAGTTCTGATTGATCTTCCATAGTTCTTATCTCTCTGACAGGTTCATTTCCCTCAACAAGCATCAGTGGAGGGAATCTGGATATGCGGGCAGAACGTTCACCCTGTTCAGGAGTGGCTTTGGTTCCGTCATAATTCAAATGCCACATATCGTTGGAATATAACAATCCTGTATATTCATCAAAACCCTGCTGGAGAGGCAGAAAAGGAAATGCATTACCCAGATGCCACTTTCCGAACAACCCGGTAATATATCCCCCTTTTTTAAAAAGTTCTGCCAGCGTCTCCTCAGAAGGATGGATACCAATCTCTGAATTTGTTGAACCGGGACGTAAGTTGGTAAGTCCTATCCTGTTAGGATAGCATGCCGTCATCAATCCCGCCCTGGAAGGAACACAGGTTGAACCTGCCACATAAAACTGGGTGAACCGCATACCCTCAGCAGCCATTCTGTCTATTGCCGGAGTTGAATAACTTGATGCCCCATAGCAGCACAGATCGCCATAACCCATATCATCGGCTAGGATCAGTATAATATTAGGTAAAGTCCGTTTCTTATCATTATTCCCATTATTCATACATGATAATAATGATAAAGCTCCTGTGGATATAAGTATTGTATGACTTATTTTTAACATGTTGACTTTATAAATTCTTACACTAGATTTCCTGCAATACACTATAAATTATTGTATCCCGAAATATTCTGTTAGATCACGAATTCCTTCAACCAGATCTTTTATTCGCTTTCTGTTAGCCTAATCTACCTTATATTACACTAATGCTTTCTGGCAGGTAGATACCAGCAATTATTCCGATCAGCTTTTACTTCGCATGAAAATCTTTAGCCTCCGGTGAAATCCAAAGCCCGGAACAGTCACTTAATACCCCAAAAATTATGGCGACATATGTTTACCGGTAGCTGTTGTTATCCATCTCTCCCATGCTGACTTTAGCTCCCCTGCCACTTCAGGATATTTTATGATCAGATTACTGGTCTCAGTCTGATCCTCCGACATATCATACAGTTCCCATGGTCCGTTATTATCCGATACCAGCTTCCAATTATCCTTTCTTATCGCTTTACCATCCTGCCATTGCCAGAATATCGGTTCAATTCTCTCAGGAAATCTGTCATAAAGGATTTGTAACAGGGAAATACCGTCCATCGGGTTTATCTTTTCATTTTCGAACATTGCAGGATACTCACTTCCCGTGATCTCCAGAAGAGTAGGCATAATATCGATCAAATGAGAAGGGTAATCACTAATTCTTCCCGGTTTTGAAATTTTCCCTTTCCAGTATATGATCAGGGGAGTGGAAATACCTCCCTCATGACTGTTACCTTTATAAAGTCTGAACGGGGTATTGCTCACATTTGCCCATGACAAGTTAAGTGACGTGAATCGCCCGACACTTCCAACGGGTTGAGAAGGATCAGACACTTTAGTTGCTGCCCATAACCATTTTTCAGTCTCAGCATAGGCTTGCGCACCATTATCAGACATAAAAAGAATAATGGTGTTGTCTGATTTATTCAACTCTTCCAGCTTATCCAGAATTCTTCCGATATTCTGGTCTACCCTGTCAATCATTGCTGCAAATGTTGCCATAATGGAATCGCGAACCAGTTTTTCCTCTCTTGTCAATAAATTCCATTCTTCATAGGTTGGATCAGATAGCGGAAATCTGTCATCAATCAGCCCTATTGACTTTTGACTTTCAAAACGTGCGAGTCTTATGGAATCATAACCACCCATATACATTCCGAGATATTTATTAATATCCTCCGGCCACGCCATAAGCGGATCATGGGGGGCAGTATAGGACAGATAAAGAAAGAATGGTTTATTTTCATTCTTATATTCCTCCAGATATGAAATGGCATAATTGGTGAAATAATCGGTTGTATAGAAATCTTTTTCTTCAGGTGTATAGGGTTTATAAAGGATACTGTCTATGCACCATTCTCTTGGGAAACTTCCTCTTTTATGAGCAGGGGGCGGTTCCCCATTACGTGGAAACCCGGGATTGAAATAATTACAGCAACCATCCTTTAATCCAAAATAACGGTCAAATCCAAAATTCACCGGATTCTCATCCCCATGATGCTTCCCTGTCATTAATGTTCTGTAGCCATCCATTTTTAAGACCTCAGCAATGGTTACTGCATTTGTAAATGACAGGGCTTTTTCTCCCATGCCCACATGTTGTGCATATTGTCCGGTTAAAAGACATGCCCTGGAAGGAAAGCTTTTAGCAGTATTGTAAAATCGTGTGAACCTGATCCCATTCTCCGCAAGTCTGTCAATATTGGGCGTATGTATCTCCCCCCCATAACAACCGGGGTCTGAGAAACCCATGTCGTCTACCATAATTAACAGGATATTCGGACGTGCATCCTCTTTTTCTGTGCTGCATCCTGACAGAATGCAGTTAACAATCAGATATCCTGCGAAATAGCAAGATGTATTAACCTTCATTGATTGTATTATTTTTAAATTACTGAATATGTATTCAATAGTTCGTTAAGTTTTTATAACATGCTAACAATGAACGCTTCAATATATTCTTTCAAAACGTTGATCGTTATTCCTCCAGCACATTCACCTCTTTAATATCACCTGTTTTATCATTCATCTTCAGTGTTTTTATTTCAAACGGGGAGAAGTCCCCTTTCCACTTTTTCCGGGCAAAACGTAAATCAATTGTTGCCTCAACTGCTTTCCCTGATAGTTCCACACAGCGCAGGATCAGGTCATCCCCGTGTTCAGCCTTTTTCACTGATGAAATTAATACATTGGGTATATCAACAGCAAGGAAAGAATCAGCTTTGGGAAGAGACCCTCCATGTATTCCCTGGTAAATCAATACCGGAGGCGATATGAATTCTTCCGCCAACCTTATGATATTGCTTTCTTTCCATGAATTCCTGTGTGGGACCAGGAGCATCCTGAAGGTCTGTATTCCCTGATCCATCCATTGATATTCGGCATCCTCACTCAGAACTTTTGGATCGTGATGTGCAAATACTGCCGAACGAACTACCGATACACGCATATCATTGCCTGATACACTGTAACCATATTTGGCATCATTGATCAGCGTGAAGCCACAATCCCTGTCATTATGGTTGCCGCTTACATCTAACCAACGCTGTCCCGGGTCCTCATCTCCGTTCACAGCTCGGGTTATAAAACCGTAAGGAGTTTCATAGGTGGCAACAG
Organism: uncultured Bacteroidaceae bacterium; assembly: GCA_964454295.1. Lineage (GTDB taxonomy): Bacteria > Bacteroidota > Bacteroidia > Bacteroidales > CAYVTV01. The sequence goes on along the minus strand of CAYVTV010000007.1, from coordinate 2,076 downwards.
GAGTTTCAATATTTACAGGAAAGGAGAACTTCAGCATCTTTAATCTTTCATGCCAGTTCAACCTTACCTTTGCTTCCAGTTGTTTCGAGCCTGAGTATAAAATCCAGTCGATAGCAATATCTGATGACCCATACCGGCTATGTGTCCTTATTATACCTCTTACCGGACCCTTTTCCAGCACCTTGATTACAGCCTTCCCGAATGATCCTTCCTCATTGGAATAACTTCTCACATTGTGACTCCATGTATCACTCGGATCATCTATCACAACTGCCCGACAACCGGTCGCTCCTCCTGTAAACACTTCATGCCCGCTTTCCTTGTCAAGAATACCGACTAAACCATCCGGTGAAAATCTTACCCTCAGGAATTCATTCTCCAGTTCATTACCCCCGGCTTTTATGGATGATTTTCCTGCCGGTTGCCCCTCCATCAAACGTATTTGCCTGTACCCGAATGCCGGCAGAGAGGTTTGAACTATCAGTTTCTTCCGGCTGCTTGTTTCTGTCTCTCCGGGTGCCCATTGATGCAGGAGCGATTGCCCTGTTTCATCCTCAACACGTGAAGAATCCGGTGCAACTCTCCGGAAAAAATCATATTCAATATTACTTTGTACATCCCAGGCATGGGGATTAAATGCCACCATGTATTCGGATTTTTCATCCTCTGTGGGTATCTGCCATTCCAGCTTCTGCACATTCATATATATTGAATTCCTGGCTATGTCCATAGCATATCCGAAACCTTCCCGTGCAGCCTGTGAATGTTCCGGGAGCGAGGTGCCGGCAAGACTGTCATGGAACTGTAAAAACAATACCTTGTGCCATGACTGCGTTAAAGCCTCACGGGGATAATTTGCCCCCCATACCTTGTTGCCAACAGCAGCTATTTTTTCAGCTGTCATTAATATAGCTTCTGCCTGCCTGTTATTTTTCTTCAACTCCCATTCGGCTGTATAACATCCTACTGCATGATGCTGCAGATCATCAGTTACCACCGGGAGTGTTAATTTTTTATCGGCCAATATCTCCTCAAAATACTTCTCTGGAGTACTGAACATTACTGCAGGGGCTCCCTTTTCTCTTTTCAACTCTTCAATGGAACCTATATTTTCTTTCGTTGCACCACCCCCATGATCTCCTGCTCCGTAATAGGCCATAAAACTTTTCATAGGCTGATCCTTACACTGCTCCAGAATATTCTCAATACGTTGTCTCACTGAGCCCCTGTCGTTATAACTTATCTGAATACGATAGGTCAGGACTTTTGAACCGTCAGGACCCTCCCACCAGAACAGATCAGCCGGCAGTGTCTTCTCATGCGGGGCAGGACGCATAAAAATGTACTTGTCCATACCCTGAGATCGTAGTATCTGAGGTAAAGTGCCCGGGTGCCCGAATGAATCAGGGTTAAAAGCCACGCTTGCACGACGGCCCAACAACCTTTCCAGTGTTAACTGCCCATATAGCCCTTGTCTTATTAAAGCTTCCCCGTTAGGTAAATTAACATCCGGTTCCACCCACCAGCCACCAACTATACACCAGCGACCCTCTTCCACGCGTTTACGTATCTCCTGCAACATGGCAGGATCATTTTCTGCCACCCACTGATAAAACTGAGATGAACTGGCAACAAATGTGAAGTCAGGGGTTTCATTCATGCGATCAAGAGCAGCACGGAATGTACTATGAACTACCGATACGCCTTCCTGCCATGGCCATAACCACACCGGGTCAATATGCGCATGCCCTATCATATGAAACTTTGTTTTTGAAGCACCTGCAGGCCATTTGCCCTGCTGAAGCATTTCTTCTGCCAGTATACCCGGCACTGACACAACCGCAAGCCCAGCTGTCCCTGCAGCTGTCCGGTTAATAAATGTCCTGCGGGAAATTGTGTTGTTAGTTTTTTTTGATCTGTTGTTGCGCATGGTTTTTGTTATTTAGTATTTTATTGTTTCGTAAATAAACATATTATTTCCGCCTCAATCAGCTGTATGATATAAATTCGTTGTTGGGGCTGTCTCATAAATGTTTTTAACCGCCGAGTAGGCAAAGGGGAGTTTCACCCCTAAGC
>CAYVTV010000006.1:0-39073 GCA_964454295.1 uncultured Bacteroidaceae bacterium | reverse complement strand
ATAAGGGAAATATTACCCACATTTCTTGACAGGGCTCAAAAAGACCCCGCTTTTCAGATAGTTGATGCCAACCTGCGGTTTAACAAGCCGGAGATGACCATTACAATTGACAGGGACAGAGCAAGGACCCTTGGTGTAACAGTAAGAGATATTGCAGAAACCCTTCAGTTATATTTCAGCGGTCAGCGAATAGGTCACTTTATTAAAAGCGGGAAGCAATATGAGATCATCGGGCAGGCCGACCGGCAATTCCGGGATAAACCTCTCGATTTAAATACTGTATATGTACGTAACCGGCAGGGTAATCTCATACAACTAGATAACATGGTTAATATTTCATACAGGAGCAGTATCCCACAGATTTACCGGTTTAACAGGTATACATCTGTTACTATTAATGCTGCTCCCGCTAAGGGTTATACATTAGGCCAGGGAATTGCCGCCATGGACCGGATAGCTGAAGAGGTACTTGATGAAAGCTATACAACCAGCCTTACCGGAGTTTCCAGAGATTACCAGGAAAGCAGCAATACCCTGATGTTTGCATTTCTGCTTGCCCTGGTATTGATATATCTTGTATTATCCGCTCAATTTGAGAGCTTTCGTGATCCTTTTATTATCATGTTCACTGTTCCCCTTGCTCTGGCAGGAGGATTGCTTTCCCTGATACTGTTAAACCAAACCCTGAACATTTTCAGCCAGATAGGAATGATTATGCTGATTGGTATTGTAACCAAAAACGGTATCTTAATAGTTGAATTTGCAAATCAAAAGAAAGCACAGGGGCAATCAGTCTATCAAAGCGCCCTTAATGCAGCTACACAACGCTTCAGACCCATACTTATGACCAGTATGGCCACTATTTTAGGCGTACTCCCAATTGCCCTGGCCCTCGGAGCAGGCGCTAAAAGCCGCATTTCTATGGGAATAGTAATTATCGGCGGTCTTCTTTTCTCTCTTATACTTACATTGTATGTAATCCCGGCATTATATACATACCTCTCAAGTTCGGGCCGAAATATCCCAACCCGGGAGGATAAAATAATTTAACCGGATTGAAAATATTATCAAAATGAATCTGAAGCAATTTTTAATCACCACTTTTTTATTTGCGATTTCTCCGGGACAACTATTCCCGCAAGATACACTAAGCCTTTCCCGTGCAATTGATATTGCGCTTGATAATAACTTTGGTATTATCCTGGCACGAAATCAATACAACATGACAGAGATCAACAATCATCCCGGAACAGCAGGTATGCTTCCAAAAATTGATATTTCCGGATCAAGAAATTACCAGGTGAATAATACATACCAGGAATATTTTGACGGAAGGATACGTGAAAGCGATAATGCCAAATCAAACAGTTTTAATACAGGTATACAGTTAAACTGGACATTGTTCGACGGATTTAATATGTTTATCAAAAAAAAACGACTCGAAGAACTTCAAAATCTGGGGGAAACACAGCTGCGTGCACAAATTGAAAACACGCTGGCCGACGTAATAATAGCTTACTTTAATATTGTTATACAATCAAAAATGGCTGATGTATATCATGAATCCGTGAATATCTCTGCCGAACGAAAAAGGTTTGCTGCGGCCAGACTAAGTGTGGGCAGTGGTTCTGAATTATCTTATCTCCAGGCTTCCGTGGATTTAAACGCTGACAGTGCGGCCTGGATCGGGCAATTAATGTCGCTTGACAATTCCAAAACAAGTTTTAACCGGCTTTTATGCCGCGACATCTCTGAAACATTTATTACTGAACCGGATATTCCCCTGAGAAATGACCTTATTTACGAGATCCTGCTTCATAAAGTGATGGAAGTAAATCCGGAACTTATCTCAGCGAGAATTAATCATTCCATAGCAAAACTGAACCTGAAAGAATCCACGACGGTTATGTATCCGCGAATAAATTTCAGTACCGGTTACAATTTTAACAGATCGCTTTCGGAAGTAGGATTACTTCAATCAAACAGAAACCTGGGTTATTCTGCAGGAGTAAGCCTGAGCTATAATATATTCGATGGTTTAAATACAAGGAGAAACATTAAAATTGCCAGAATCAGGGAAGAATCAGCACTGATTGAAACACAGCAAACTGAGATAGGCCTGCAAACAAGGTTGCGGCATCTGTACAATGACTATGAAACCAATCTTCGGTTAAGTATACTGGAAACAGAGAATCTTTCCCTGGCAGTAAAAAATTATAAAATCGCTGAAGAAAAGTACCGTCTTGGAGCCATTAGTGACATTGAACTCCGTGAGACCCAGAAAAAGATGATGGATGCAGAATCCAGATTTCTTTTATCACAGTACAGGTGCAAAGTTGCTGAAACTGAACTGTTATTGTTAAGCGGAGAATTATAATCAGGATCCTCATCTAATTTAGAATAATTATTAATTTAATGTGTATTTTTAAAAAGCATTATTTATTGTTATTCATTTCACAATAAACCATTATATTTGCGGTCTGATATTGTTATTCAAATAACAATATATGCTTAATTAATATTAATATTCACTTAAAACAAAAAAAATGTCGGAAATAAATGATCTTGTGAAAAAGCTTGCAGATAAGCACGGCAGGAAAAGGGATAGTCTCATACCCATATTGCAGGATCTGATAGAAGAAAACAGGTATCTGTCAGATGCTGCAATGATCAGTGTAGCTAAAGAGCTTGATCTCTCAGCTGCGGATGTATTCGGGACTGCATCGTTTTATACATTTCTGGATACAGAGGTGCGGGGGAAATACATAATAAGAGTATGTAAGACTATAAGTTGTGCCATGAAAGGAAAGATAGATGTCCTTCATGCCATTGAAGACACCCTGAAAATTAAGGTTGGGGAGACAACTACTGACCGGAAGTTCAGTTTACTGGAAACGAATTGTATCGGCTGGTGTCATAAGGCGCCTGCTATCCTTATCAACGATACTCCCTATACTGAGTTAACACCGGAGAAAGTAACCGAGATATTACAGGAGTATATAAAGAAGTAACCCTATTTAGAAAAGTGAAAAAAATATTATAAAATGAAAAGCAGTGCATTAAAAAGAGTTGATCTTATTTTTGAGAAATGTAACGTTAAAAACATTCTTGAAAATTCATTGAAAAAGAAGCCTGAAGATATTATACAGGCAGTATTGGATTCGGGTCTCAGGGGAAGAGGAGGCGCCGGATTTCCAACAGGTCTGAAATGGAGGTATACTGCAGCCGAAAAAAATCCTGATAAATATATTGTCTGTAATGCAGACGAAGGAGAACCCGGCACTTTTAAAGACAGGCAGATCCTTGACGAGGTTCCCCGTAAGGTATTTGGGGGAATGGCCCTTGCAGGTTATGCCATCGGGGCAAAGGAAGGATATATTTACCTCAGGGGTGAGTATAAATTTTTAGTTCCCAAGCTGGAAGAAGAATTAGACTTATTCCACAGTATGTTAAAAGACCTGAAACTTAAATTTAAAATTCATCTTCGTTTGGGAAGCGGGGCATATATCTGCGGGGAAGAAAGCGCTTTATTTGAGTCTATTGAAGGTTTTAGGGGAGAACCCAGGAACAAACCCCCCTATCCTACTGTTTCCGGTTTATTTGGAAAACCGACTGCAATTAACAATGTTGAAACACTTGTTTATACGGTGATGATATGTGAATACGGGGCTGAACATTTCAAAGCTCTCGGCACAACCGATTCGCGTGGTTCTAAGGTTTTCAGCGTTTCCGGTGATACTCCCAAACCAGGTATTTATGAACTCGAATTGGGAATGACCGTTGAAAGGTTTGTTGAAGAATTTGGTGATGGAGATACAAAAGCAGTTCAGGTAGGAGGAGCTTCAGGGTTTTGTGTTCCCAGAAAAAAATTCAGGGACACCATTATCGGATTTGAGGGAGTACCTACGGGTGGATCAATGAAATTGTTCAACAGTTCACGTTCTATGTATAACGTACTTCATAATTATCTTGATTTCTTTACAGAAGAATCCTGTGGACAATGCACACCCTGCCGCGTCGGATGTCAGCAACTTTTACTTGGGGTTGAGGCAGTAAAACGTGGTGATAAACATTCCAGATACCTTGATGAGCTCATCAAGCTGGCGGGTACAATGAAAGTTGCCTCAAAATGCGGGCTTGGACAATCGGTTGGAAATGCTTTCAAGTCGATTGTTGAGAATTTCAGAGAAGAAATTATTTACTAATCTTTTAAGTATTAAAATCATGGTAAATTTAAAGATAAACGGCCTCCCTGTTTCTGTTGAACCGGGAACAACTATTCTGGCGGCAGCAAAAAAGCTTAATTTCAGGATTCCCACCCTCTGTAATCACGATGATCTTTGTGTGGCAGGAAACTGCCGGGTGTGTGTTGTGGAACAGGAAGGAGCAAAGGGACTGGTTGCGGCCTGTGCCGTACCCGTAAGTGAAAATATGTCCATTACCACTAATACCTTAACAGTAAGGACAGCAAGAAAACATATTATTGAACTGTTACTTTCCGAGCATAATGCTGACTGTACAAAGTGTTATAAAAACGGTAACTGTGAATTGCAGAGTCTTGCCAATGAATACAGTGTAGGAGATCATATTTTTATTGATCTGTTGCAAAACAGGACGCTGACCATTGATAATTATTCCCCTTCAATTGTAAAGGATGACAGTAAGTGTATACGCTGCCAGCGCTGCGTAAGAACGTGTGCTGAACTTCAGGCAGTAAATGCCCTGACTGTTGCCAATAAGGGAGCTCATCAGAAAATCAGCAGTTTCCTTGACAGGCCTTTAGTTGAGGTTGTTTGTACCAATTGTGGTCAGTGTATAAACCGTTGCCCGACAGGAGCATTAGTTGAAAAGAATTACATTGATGAAGTATGGGATGCAATTCTGGATCCTTCGAAACATGTGGTTGTACAGACTGCTCCTGCGGTAAGGATTGGATTAGGTGAAGCTTTAGGGCTAAAAGTGGGTGAAAGAGTTACCGGAAAAATGGTGGCAGCCTTGAAACGGATAGGTTTTGACAGCGTGCTGGACACAGACTTTACCGCAGACCTGACGATCGTTGAAGAAGGTACAGAACTTCTTACAAGACTAAAAAAAGCCCTGGTAGAGAAAGACACGTCAGTGGCCCTCCCAATGACCACATCCTGCTCACCCGGCTGGATCAAATTCATTGAGCATATATTTCCTGAGTTTCTTTCCAATGTTTCTACCTGCAAATCTCCGCAGCAGATGTTCGGAGCCCTGGCAAAAACATATTATGCACAGAAACGTAAGCTCAACCCTAAAGACATTGTAAGTGTCTCCATTATGCCATGTACTGCAAAGAAATTTGAAGCAGACAGGCCTGAGATGCGTTCAAGTGGTTATAAAGATGTTGACTATGTACTTACCACCAGGGAACTGGCGAAGATGATCAAGCAGGCAGGGGTTAATTTTGCTAAACTTGAAGAAACAAAATACGACAGCATAATGGGAGAATCCACGGGTGCTGCTGTAATTTTCGGCGCTACAGGTGGTGTTATGGAGGCTGCACTGAGAACTGTTTATGAAATTGTTACCGGACGTGAAGTGCCTTTTGAAAATCTGAATATTACCCCGGTTAGAGGAATGGAAGGTGTAAAAGAAGCTAAGGTAAAAATAGAAGGTTGCAAACCTGAATGGAGTTTTCTGGAAGGAGTTGAAGTGAGTTGTGCTGTTGCACACGGCCTTGTAAATGCAAAAGAAGTAATGCAGGCTGTAAAAGACGGAACGCACAGTTATCATTTCATTGAGATCATGGCATGCCCCGGCGGATGTCTCGGGGGAGGCGGACAACCTATTCCGACAAACATGGCAATAAGGAAAAAGCGTACAGAAGCCATCTACGAAGAAGATATGCATATGGCTATCAGGAAATCACATGAAAATCCGGAAATAACTCAGATTTATAAGGAATTTCTCGGAGAACCCAACGGGCACAAAGCACATGAATTGCTTCATACTCATTATACGGAGAGGATCAGACATTAATGAGTCCAGTTTATAAAGTCTGAAAGTAGAAAGTTTATAAAGTTAATTTGCTGATTGATAGAATATTGTATAATTTTTAGTAAATTTATTATTGATCTGAATATCAATAATATAAGGTTTTTCCTGAAAGAATATCTGACTTTTTAGACCAGACTCATTAATGAATATTAATCTGATTTTTACCCTGAGTTAAAAAGAAGCCGTCCCAAAATAACCTTGAGACGGCTTCTTTATTTTTTACATATTTATTGCCAAGAGATTGAAGATTCCTCGCTATCACTCGGAATGACAATTTGTTATGTTCTCCCTGGGGAAGAGAAGTCGGGTGGACTGCACCCGCCCGACTTTTTTCCACACTTAATAAGTAACGTGCCTGTCATTCCGAGTGATAGCGAGGAATCGAGCTTCAGTGAGCTCAACGAAGTTAGTCTCAACTTCAAAATATTCCAATTTTTGCAAGCTGCTAACTTATAACTAATTTTGCAGCATGATACTATCCAGGCAAGATATTGAATTAACAGCACCTGCAGGTTCATTCGAATCTCTTAAAGCTGCAGCACAAGGGGGAGCCGATTCTGTTTATTTCGGGATTGAACATCTCAATATGCGGGCCCGCTCTGCTTCCAATTTTAAAATACATGATTTTAAAAAAATAGTTGCTGCAGCTACAGATAACGGACTTAAAAATTATCTTACATTAAATACGGTAATCTATAATCATGAAATTCCGCTTGCCCGGAATATTATAGACCTGGCGGCAGAAATCGGAGTATCCGCCATTATTGCCACAGATCATTCCGTAATTGACTATGCGCTGAAAGCAGGCATTCCGGTACACATTTCCACACAAGTCAATGTAAGCAATGTTGATTCCCTGCGGTTTTACTCCCGTTATGCCGATGTAATTGTACTTGCAAGAGAACTCAATCTCGACCAGGTGAAGGAAATAGCCACTGCAGTTGAAACAGAGGATATACACGGCCCTTCAGGTCAGAAAGTGATGATTGAGATGTTTGTTCATGGTGCATTGTGTATGGCCATTTCCGGAAAATGTTACCTGAGCCTCCATGAGCATGATCATTCAGCCAACCGGGGTGACTGTTTCCAGGTATGCAGACGTTCATATATAGTAACTGATATAGAAAAAGGGAATGAACTGGAAATTGATAATGAGTACATTATGTCTCCAAAAGATCTTTGTACCATACACTTTCTCGACAGAATTATTGATTCTGGTGTAAGAGTTTTAAAGATCGAGGGAAGAGCACGGCCGGCAGAATATGTTAAGACGGTTGTGTCGTGCTATAATGAAGCAATTCAGGCCATTGTTGATGGGAGTTACAATAAAAAGAATATTGAAATATGGGAAAAAAGACTTTCCTCTGTTTTTAACAGGGGATTCTGGGACGGTTATTACCTGGGTCAGCGACTGGGAGAATGGAGCGCGATTTACGGATCAAAATCCACTAAAGTCAAGTCATATATCGGGAAAGGCACAAATTACTATGATAAATTAAAAGTGGCTGAATTTCTGCTTGAAAGTGGTGATCTGCAAAAGGGTGATGAAGTTATTATTACAGGTCCTACTACCGGGGTGGTGGAAACATCTGTAAAGGAATTACACACTGATAGAGGGACGGTTGAAACTGCAGTAAAAGGTGAAAAGTGCAGTTTTCCGGTGGAAACTTTCATAAGGAGATCTGACAAACTGTATAAAATTTCCAACCGGGGAAAAATTAAATAAAACAAGTATATGTTTGAGAAAAGGCCTTTGCATAAGATGTTTTCCCTGGTTTCTCCTTCCTATGATATCATAAATCGTATTTCTACCTTTGGGTTTGACCAGATTTGGAGAAAAAGAGCGGCGAAAGAATGTCTTAAAAACGAGCCTGAACAGATTCTGGATCTTTGTTGCGGAACAGGAGATCTTTCGGTGGAACTCAGCAAAAAAGCATCCGCAGGGGCCAAGATAATCGCACTTGATTTCAGTGAAAATATGCTGAATATTGCGAGGGAAAAAGTATTAAAACGGGGTTTTGCGAATGTTGATTTTTTTCATGCTGATGTTGCTGATATGCCCTTCACTGATAATTACTTTGATGCGATAGGAATTTCATTTGCCTTCAGAAATCTGACTTATCATAACCCGGATAGTAATAAATTCCTCCAGGAAATACTCAGAGTATTAAAAACAGGTGGACGTTTTGTGATCATTGAAACAAGTCAGCCGGAAAACATATTATTCCGTAAACTGTTTCATATCTACCTTAAACTTATAGTCCCTGCTTTGGGAGGATTGATCTCCGGAAGATACAAAGCTTACAGGTATCTCGGACAATCTGCCATCCATTACTACAATAGTGAGGAAGTAAGGAGAATACTATTGTCTGCAGGGTTCTCTTCTGTAACATCGAAAGGATATTTATCGGGTATTTCCAGAATATATATAAGTTTAAAATTATAAATCTCTGCGGGGTAATTTGAAGATAATGATGTTTTATGGAATTATTCCGAATTTGAATAATTTGATCATTTCGACCTAACCCGAGTTCTATCAGGATTGGATTGGAAGATTCGGGTCTTTTACGAGGAAAAAGAATACATCAGAATGTATTCCGGATGCCTTTAATACCAAAAATCTTCCCGAAAAACTTTTTAATGTTCTCCTTTACTTTTACAAAAACACCTTTCCTGTTCTGCTTTCCGTATTCACGCTCCTGTTCGTGAGCCAAACGAACAATCGTGTCTTTTTCAGTATTACTGACTTTATCTTCCGCCGTTATGTCAGTATTCGCTATCTCCTCATGACCTGCTCCGGAATTAATTGAAGGATGTAGTTCACCGGCAGACCGGTCATTACCGGAAACACTTAATTCAGCATGGTACCTGAGCTCGTCAGTAACCGCTGGTGCTTTCCCTGTGGGTGAATCAAGCTGAACTTCCGTCAGTGACCTGACTGAATTTAAAAATCCCTCAAGCATGACCGTATCATTTCCCTCCTCATCAATTGCCCCGCTGAAAACCGATTTCTTAAAATCGAGCAGGTAAAGAATCCGGTGTTCGATGGAACCCATGGAAATAAAATTGAACACGTTTATCTGTTGCTTTTGCCCAAGACGGTATATCCTTCCTATCCTCTGTTCAAGCACTGCAGGGTTCCATGGCAGATCCACATTTATGAGTATGTTAGCAGTCTGAAGGTTCACCCCCACACCGCCGGCATCGGTAGAAAGGAATATTCTCAGATCCTTTTCTTTTCTGAACCTTTCAATCAGGTTATTCCGTTCCTGTGCAGGTATGTCACCGTTAAGATAGACAAAGGGCATTCTCATCCTCTCCAGTTCCGTAATGATCAATTCGAACATCCTCTTCCACTGGCTGAAAATAACTACCTTGTTACCGGGATTCTCCATTAGCTCTGATAAAAACTCTCTCAGTTCATTGGTTTTATTACCAAAATTGGTTCCTGTATCAAGAATATAAGTTGAATCGGAAACCATTCGCATACAGTTAAGAGATACCAGCAGTTTTTGCCTCTCTTCCTCCGGGAGGAATCCTGTCTTTATCCACCTGTTTACCAGTTTGCAAACAATTTCATAATACTGGTTATGCCAGTTAATCTGTTCTTTTGTCAGTTCAATGAAAAAATTCTTGTCCGTCCTTCCGGGAAGCTGATCTGCAATTTCCTTTTTGGTACGGCGCAAAAGTATCCCTTCAAGGGTTTTATTTATAGTACGAAGATTCCTGTATCCGGTTAGTTTTCCGTGTTCGTCAAGTATCTGGTGGTTGTTCAGGAACCTGAAAAGCGGGCCCAGCCGGTACCTGTCAACATATTCAACTATCGAATGCAGCTCATCAATCCTGTTTTCCAGGGGTGTTCCGGTCAATACCAACGCGTATTCAGTATCTATTTTCTTTACAGCTTTTGCTGTCTGTGTTTTCCAGTTTTTTATCCTCTGGGCTTCATCAATAATGACAAGGTCAGGAGACCAGTCACTGATCAGATCACCGTCGTAACGGCATAACCCGTAGCTGATTATTTTAATGAAAGAATCCATGGAATACAGTTCACGCCGTTTATGTACCATTCCTTCCACGATAATTGCATCACGTGCCGTAAACTTTTCTATCTCCCTTTTCCACTGGTATTTCAGGGAAGTCGGGCAAATTATCAATACCCTCCTGACATCCAGAAAGCGAGCAAATATCTCAATGGCGGCAATAGCCTGGATTGTTTTACCAAGTCCCATCTCATCAGCAAGCAATATCCTCCCCGCCTCGATTATCCTTATCACACCCTCCCGCTGATATGGAAAAAGATCAGTGTTTATCAACCCGTTAAAAATCCGGCTGTTAATTCCATCCGGGAAGAGCCTCTCAACTAGTTCTTTCCTCCTTTCCGCTTCTTTATACTCACGTATGTAATCCAGAACATCGGGATAGACCCTGAACATGGGGTCGATTTCAACCGCGTTGCTGATAAAAGACTCAACAAAACCTGTCATACCGGGTAAAAGAAACCCCTTTTCATCAAAACATTGAGACTCGAAACCATCAAATGATATTCCCGCAGCTTTTTTCAGCCTTATTCTTCTCTCCTTGCCATAATGGATGCTTAGCGATGAATATGCCGGTTGTTGAATCTGGTTGAAATACCTGTGATTCCTTTTGAGCCTCCTTAGTTCAGTCGCTACATATTCGATATGCTTGCAGGTACCCAGCCCGTTAATTTTGAAATCAGGGCATGAACAAAAATCAAAACTGCTTTTATTATCCCTGATCGATACTTTATAGCTTTTCCCCGAATCGGGGTTAAAAACTTCAAAATCAGAAAAGACCGGGTGATCACCAATATTTTTCACCGCGAATTTCTGATCGGCGGCAAATTGTTTTCGCAATTCGGTTTGCCACTCCTCCAGGGACATGCTTTCCGGTTTTTTATAATAGGGAACCTTTTTCTTTTTAGTTTGATTTTCCATTGTTTTGCTTTATTGTCAAACCTTTTTTATGGCTGATAACCACCTGTCACGCCGTGTTAAATGTACCTGCTTAAAAATGGATTTACAAAATCTTCGCAGGGAAGTTTTTAACAATGTATAAACAACAATAAATAAAATCGCCCCTTGTAAAACAATTCAATGCCCGTAAAAAAGTCAATGAAAAGCGACCGGCTATTTACCAATTGTATTTACCTATGCCATTCTCATCTCAAACTCAAAATTTATTTATATTTTTAAGAGTATTAAGTTCATAGTTTAATATTTCCTCTCCCAGTAGTTCGGTTGTCTGATGATCCTTATCAAGATCATTCAATAAAAAAATATGATTTATACGCCTTTTCGATTTTTCGGGCTTTTACAAAATACCTGCCAATGATATAGTAAAATCCTCTTACTGCCGAAATATGAAACATTTCAGTGCCTGAAGGGTAATGTTGTGTTATTTCAAACTTATTATCCAATAAACCCGGAATTTTATTGAACTCATTATTATTGAGATAATATTCAGATAATCAAATTTTTCAGGTTAGTTCCCCGGGTTCCCTTTTCAGAAACCATATTTTAAAATTCCGCTTTTGATTATACCATTCATGATATATTTCGAAACCTACATATTTATAGAGGTTTAGTACTTTGGGCATGGCGGTTTCAATAATCAGCGGGAGGCGGGTGTCTCTGGAAAGACCAAATAGATGATCTCTTATTTCTGCAAGAGGTTTCAGGCCATGTCCGCCTGGAATACTTGCCAGTACCCAGACATAGATATAATCAGGAATATCAGGTCGCTGTTTTTTTATATGCCGTTCCCTTAAAAAAGTTTCCCATGCTTTGGACAATTTAATGCACTTGAAAAACATGGTATAATAATTTACCAGGTCTCTGAAACTCTTTTTTTCCTGGCTTTTTCTGAAATACATGAGTATGGTGCTTTTATCCGACGTAAGAAAGAGGCCATCCCTCTTTAATACAAAATCATAGGCATATAGAGCCATGTTTTTAATCCTGATCTCAGTATTGCCTCTTTTCAGTGTAGATATGATCCTGGGATTATCGAGAAAGGATTTTGAAATAATTTCAATAATTCTGTTTTTATCCGACATAATTAGCGATAAAGTTGTTTAGACTTCTAAGATACAATTTTTGACAAAATCCACAGCTTTGTTAAGATATAAATGATTAAAGTTTCGCATATGCTCAACATGTCCTACAATGAAAAGAATAGTTAAACATTTTTGTTATTAATAGTAGTACACTGGTTAAAAAAATATGGCCTGGTCAAACATACATTAAACTAAAACTTATCCTTCAACCTGGCCAAAATTTCCCTGACAGAAACTTCAATATCCCTGAATGTAATGATTTGAGAAGAGTTGTAAATAAATATTAGCAATATTTTTCTTTCTCTTTCAGCTGCCTGGTTAAACAAGTCCTGTTTATTTAGTCTGTACGCTTCTCTCAACCTTCGCTTAAGCAGATTTCTTTTTACCGCACTCTTAAATAACTTTTTCGAAACAGAGAATCCGGCAAGAACAGGTGGCGTTGATTTTTCAATGCTGATAAGATATTTAGCTCTTACAGGAGGGTAATATAATGAGTCACCGGAATTAAACAATTCAGTAATATCCTTATTACTCTTTAACTTTTGGTTTCCCGGAAATGTAAATTGCATAGTTTACAAAACGCAACAAAATAATAATAGAGAATTAACTATTTAAAAGAAAAACAGCAGTTTACTTTTTACAGTTTTTATTAAACTCTTTAATAAAAAGGTCGAGGGCCATTGGCATTGAAGGAACATCGGGAAGAGGAGCAGTTATATCAAGTCGGAGTCCGGCCTCCTTGGCGGCTTTAGCTGTCTGATCTCCAAAAGTTGCAATTTTAATATCATTCTGCTGAAATTTTGGGAAATTTTTCATTAATGATTTAATTCCGGAGGGGCTAAAAAATACCAGTACATCATAATTAATTTCAGAAAGGTCGGAGAGATCGCTTGACACAGTACTATAAAATACGGCCATATTGAATTTAATCTTATGCCTTTTCAGTAATTCAGGGATTTCATCTTTGTGGGTATCAGAGACAGGTACAAGAAATCTTTCATCTCTGTGTTTTAAGATGGGTTCAATAAGATCACAAAGATTCCCGCTGGAACTGCAAAATATTTTCCTTTTTCTGTATATGATATATTTCTGCAGATAAAAAGCTATAGATTCTGATTTACAGAAATACTTCATTGTATCAGGAATGGTAATCCTGAGTTCATTTGCGATCCTGAAAAAGTGATCGATACCGGTTTTACTTGTAAAGATAACCGCCGTATGCATTGAGATATCAATTTTTGATTTTCTGAAATCCTTGGCAGTAACACCTTCTACCTGAATAAAAGGACGAAAGTCAATTTTCAGATTATTTTTTTCAGCTAAATCAAAATATGGGGATTTGTCATTATCTGGTTTAGGCTGTGAAACCAGAATTTTCTTGATTCTTGTCATACACTTTTAGTATAAATGGTTCAAGAACCCTGCTCCAGGGATAATAAAAACTTGATAATAACCATAAATGGTACTATTTCAAGGACACAAAGGTACAAAAATAGATAGAAAATAAAAATTACATTTTTCAACAGAAATAGAATTACTCTTACTAATTTAAACAAATACACGAATATAACTGCTATAATGCCAACATATACAATAACTTCCTGTAATATCCCTTCAGTATAGGGGATAAAAAAAAGAAATGGGATGAGCAATATCCCAAGCATTTTATTATACAGGTAAAAATGAAATAAAAATTCAGAAATTATTTTATTTTGATGAAATAGTATTGAAACCAGATACATAAGCAGCAATCTGAGGAGAATGAAAAAAACAAGTGCCGAAAGTGACAGTAACAGGAGACGTATTCCTGACAGATTAAAAGGGGAAAGAGCAAAGAAATGAAATAAATTATAAAGAAATAATGCTCCGGTGATCAGGTAAATTATATCCAGTGTCAGACCTACACGTTTTCCTGTTAGTCCTGTTTCATTATAAATTTTATGAGCTATCTGGTAACTTAACGCAGAAGAAAAATAATTAGTTAAAAATTTCGGGTATATGAGTTTTATCCACACTACTGATATGACCAGTGAGATAAGAACAAAAAAATACCAGTCAGGAATAACACTCATATTTGTATGATATGCGGTTCAATATAACAGGCTTGGCTTACAATATCTTTACACATCATCCAAAACATTTCAAATGATTCTAAAAGGACATGCCGGCAAGCCTGAATCTATTCTTTATTCTTTGTATCAATGATAATTGTTACCGGACCATCATTCACCAGAAATACATCCATATGATCCCCAAAAACTCCGTTTTCTGGTTTTTTCCCTGTATCAGTTAGTAACTGATCCAGAAAATTCTCATACAGAGGAATAGCTATGGAAGGATGTGCTGCCATAATAAATGAAGGGCGGTTCCCCTTTTTTGTTGATGCATGAAGTGTAAACTGTGATATTACCAGTATTTCCCCGTTTACATCAAAAAGAGAAAGGTTCATGGCTCCATTTTCATCGTTAAATATTCTTAATCTGCTGATTTTATTACTTAGCCACTTAACATCATCAGTACTATCATCAGCTTCAATTCCAAGAAAAACAAGTAATCCCATATCAATGGAAGCAGTATAACCGCTTTCGCATTTAACCGAGGCGTTTTTAACCCTTTGAATTACTGCACGCATTGGGAAAAAGAAAACACAAAGATATTGAAAAGAAAACAGGCAGCAAAGGGAAATATGATTCATTCCCGCGATATATGTTGAAAATTATACAGATTCGGAAAATAATTTTATCAGAAGTTGTTTTATCGCTTCGACCTTAACTGGTTTAGTCAGAAATTCATTCATTCCTGCCTGTCGGGCGTCATTAATGGAATTTTTATCATCTGCAGCGGACAAAGCAATCACAGGTATGGTTTTGTTAAATTTTCTGATTTCCTGAGTTGCGGTAAATCCGTCCATTTCGGGCATAAGTAAATCCATAAAAATGATATCGTAATTTTTTTCATTTGCCATTTTCAGGGCTTCTGCTCCATTTACTGCGATATCAACTTCATAACCCAAGTGTTTAAATACAGCCCTTATAACCCTTTGATTTATGATATTATCATCAGCAATCAGAATATTAAGTAAAGGACGTATTTGTGAGATTTGGGATTCAACATATGTTTTTACGGGTATTTCCCTGAAGTTTTCCTGAAGAATCTTAAATACTTCATTGGATTCATAGGGTTGTATAAGGTAATTATCAATCCCCAGGCTTCTTGTTCTCACATAATTACCCGGCTTATCATTTGAGGTGACCATAATAACGAGGAAATTATCCATAATTTTCTTTTCTTTCAGTTTTCTTGCCAGAGAAAATCCACCATTATCAGGTTTATCCTTTATTACGATTATCTGATAGATATTACGCTTTTCTTCTATATGATGAATTACATCATCTATTTGGTCATCATCGAAAAGGAGAAAGTTGTAATTAATTCCAAAACTATCAAGAATGCTGTGTATTCTGTCTGATTCATCTCTTAGCTTGCTTAAAATAATTGCTGAAATCTGGTGATAATGAGTAATTTTTGTGAAATCATATTTCTTTTTCAGTTTCTCATTCGAATATATTTCTATAGTAAAACTAAATTTTGATCCTGGGTTTTCGGGATTATTGGAAAGACTTGATGGGCTTTCCACCCAGATTTCACCATTCATCATTTCTACCAGTTGTCGTGCAATTGACATTCCAAGGCCCGAGCCACCATAAATCCTGGAGGTGGAAGCTTTTATCTGTTCATAGGAACTAAATAATTTTGAAATATTTTCTTTTGAAATACCTATGCCTGTATCTTCAACCGAGAAAAGCAGAGTAAGTGCACTATAATGTGAATCTATCAAATCAACAGCAACAACCACTGTCCCATTTTCGGTAAATTTGATAGCATTGCTGAGGAGGTTTGAAAGCACTTGTCTCAGGCGAAACGGATCTCCAATAAGGTTAAGTGGAACCGCAGATCTTACAGAGCTCTTTAATTCAATATTCTTTTCGTCAGCAAGGGTTTTATACAGGTCAAGGATCAGGTTTAATTCATCACGAAGATTAAAAGGTATCTCCTCAAGCATCATCTTACCTGCTTCAATCTTGGAGAAATCGAGAATATCATTTATTACATTCATCAACAGGGCAGATGATTTTTTTATAATTCTTACCTGTTCTCTCTGTTCGTCAGGCAAATCATGACTTAACAAGTTATCAGACATCCCGATAATTCCATTCATGGGAGTTCTGATTTCGTGACTCATTTTTGCCAGAAAATCTGATTTGGCCATATTTGCCGCTATTTCCTGCTTTCTGGATTTTTCAAATGGAGATACATCAATCAGTGCGGATATAGTTAATTCCTCCCCCGCGATAAATGTTTTAACCTCTTCCCTGTAAATGACAATTTCATTTCCATCTTTTTCATAAAGTAAAAAGTGATTATTATCAAGAGGAAGATTAATGGGATCTTTAAGGAGATATTTATTGGATACCAGGAAGTGGTCTGAAAAGTTTTTACCTATTATATCATGATGAGTTTCAAGAAAAAGCATCTTCTGCGCGGTAAGATTGATATTGGTAATAATACCATTCTTATCGAGAATCAAAATTCCAACCGGAAAATGTTCAATTATCATTTTCTGCGACAAGAGATTAAGTGACAGGTTTTCATTCTTTTTTATCTCTTTTCTAAACCACAGGCTTCCTGTAATAAAAATAACAATCAACAGCAGGATATCAACAAACAGGAGCAACCTGTATTTTCCAAAAAACGGAGTAATAAGTTTATCTATGAAGGTTGAGAAAACAAGACTAAGATCATTATTCAGTACAGACAGGGGATAATAAGCTGAGATTATTTTCTTTGTGCCATATTCAGGATCGTTTAATTCATGGATCAAAACCCCTTCATTCTCGTTATTTATTTCGTTGGCTATTGAATCCAGCAAACTTAATTCAGAATATCTCTTATCATAAGAAAGTGCAATTTCTGAATTCACATTAGCAATCCAATGCCATTGAATATTTTCATGATAAAACAATTTAAAAACAGAGTTTAAATATCTCTGCAGATTAATTTCCGCAACCACATTTCCAACCAGTACATTGTCCTTATAAAAAGGGAAATAACTAAGATACTTCCCTTGTATTCCTTCTATCATATCTCTTGACTTAAGTACATTTACCCGTTGCCGTGTAAAAGTATCAACCACAAACTCATCGTTATCTTTAATATAAATACCGAGGTAATTAAAAGAGTTATCATATATGGCAATGTTGCTCAGAAGATGCCTGTATTTAGCATAAAACTTTTGTAGCTCAGCAAGTATTTCGTTGGTGATCTTTTTATCAGTAAAAATCAGGTGTAAATTTTTATTATTTAGAAAAATTATCCTGTTAAGATCATTCTCATAATTGGAAATAGTTGTCTCAATATAATTGGCACACAGTTCGGTCTGATTATACAGAAAATTCTTATGAAATTGTACCTGTTTATTCCTTAAATGATACAACAGAATAACATTTAATACAATAATAAGCAAGAAAGCTGCAGTTATCTTAATAACCTTCTTCATCCTGTTTTTTTCTAATAATAATAACTAATATGTTATCTGAATATGTAACTTTTTGAGTCCCTTCCGAAAAGTGAAAGAACTGGTTTTATTTGATATTCGCCAAACCCTCCGGTGTTCACCCGCTGCATTCTTTTAGTACGGGAAATATAGCAAAAAAGTTATAATTATTTTAACGATACTTACCATTATCATCATTCAGGATACTAAGATAGCTTGAATACCTTGAATAATGAATTTTACCTTCACTTACTGCATTTTTTACAGCGCATCCGGGTTCGTTAACATGCATACAGTTTGAGAATTGACAATTGGCAGAAACTTTAAATATTTCAGGGAAAAAATGGTAAATCTCATTTTTTTGCATATCAATTACCCCAAATCCTCTTATCCCGGGTGTATCGATAACATAACCTCCATTCTGCAATTCATGCATTTCCGGAAAAGTGGTGGAATGTTTGCCCTGCTTATGATATTCTGAAATACTCATTATTTTAATATTTAACTCCGGGTCAATCGCATTAAGAATACTGGACTTCCCGACACCTGAATTGCCTGTCAGAACATTTATTTTATCCTGAAAATCCGCTTTAAGCTGGTTAAGATTAATATTTTCTTTAACTGAGACCTGGAAACATTCGTATCCGATTTCTGTATACATTTTTATTTGTTCAAGCAGTAATGATTTCTGGTTTTCATTCAGCAGGTCAATCTTGTTATAAATAATCTTAGTCTGAATTCTGTATGCCTCAGTAGTAACCAACAGTCTGTCAATAAATTCCGGGAGAGTTTTGGGGGCAACCAGGCTAGCTACAATCCATGCTGTATCAATGTTTGCTGCCAGGAGCTGATATTCTTTTGAAAGGTTGGAAGATCGTCGTATAAGATAGTTCTTCCGGGGATGCAGAAAGGTAATTCTGCCTGATGTACGATCAGAATTCAGTGAAAAATCCACCATATCTCCAACAGTAACCGGATTTGTGGCTCTTATGCCTTTAATGCGGAACGTGCCTTTAATATTACAGTTAATATATTCCCCTTCTTCAGTTTTGACCTTATACCGGCTTCCTGTTGATTTAATAACAATTCCAGTTTTCACTGTTTAAAAAAATATAATGTAAAAATACTAAATATCAAACGCTGAACACAGATGTTCCAAAAGATTATCCTTTATTTAGCCGCAATTATTTAGCCATACGGCATAAAAACGCCTATATTTGTATTGATAAAAAAATATATCGAAGGGGTATAAAAATATAAAAGACTGATTGCGTGATTCGTATTATCTCCTACAATGTAAATGGACTAAGGTCGGCTTTGGGAAAAGGATTTTATGACTGGTTACGGGAATGTCAGCCGGATATATTATTCATTCAGGAAACAAAATTACAGGAGAATAATCTGGATAAAATGATATTTGAGTATGCGGGGTATCACCAATACTGGAATTTTGCCGAGAAGAAAGGGTATAGCGGGGTTGGTGTTCTTTCAAAAAGCAAGCCTCAACAAGTAGTGTATGGTCTGGGTTTAAAAAAATTTGATGTGGAAGGCCGGGTTATCAGAATTGATCTTGGGGATATAAGTCTTATCAACTCATATTTTCCTTCAGGAACTACCGGTGATATCAGGCAATCTTATAAAATGGAATACCTTGAGGCCGTTACAGATTACCTCGACCAACTGAAAAAAGATCGTCCGCATATTATTCTAAGTGGAGATTTTAATATTGCACATAAACCTGATGACATTAACCATCCTGAAAGACATAATAAGAGTTCAGGATTTTTACCGGAAGAAAGAGCCTGGATGGACAGATTGATCAATTCCGGTTTTATTGACACATTCAGGGAATTTGATAAAAGACAGCGGCAGTATTCATGGTGGAGTTACAGGGCAAATTCCAGGTATAAAAATTTAGGATGGAGAATTGATTATCACATGATAACAAATTCTCTTACTAATCGTTTAAAAGGAGCAGGGATAATGAAAGATGTTATACATTCCGATCATTGTCCGGTGTGGGTAGGGATAGTATGATATAACATGAAATTAAAATACAATGAAGACGATAAGGTTAAAGAAAACAAGGTTAGTAATAACAGCGGGCATTTTGTCAGTAATATTATCTTTTGGATTTATTAAAATTTATGACAGGGATTTTGAGTTAGTGAAGCATCTTGATATATTTTACACTATGTTAAGAGAGTTGTCCCTGTTTTATGTAGATGATATTGAACCTGAGAAGTTAATTAATGAAGGAATAACTTCAATGCTTAATTCACTGGATCCTTATACTGTATTTATACCAGAGTCAGATCTGGATGATTTTAACTTTATGACTACAGGGGAATATGGTGGAATCGGAGCATTAATACGTCATTCAGCTGATTATGTGATAATTGCAGAGCCATATGAAAACAGTCCTGCTATGAAATCAGGCATAAAGGCAGGTGACAGGTTAATATCTGTGGATGGTTACAATACACGGAACAAGCCCCTGGGAGAGATCAGCGAAAGGTTAAAAGGTATACCGGGAACAGAGGTAAAAGTAATCATTCAGAGTCCTGATGAAAAGAAAAGCCGTACAATTAAAATTATCAGGGAACAGATCAGGATTGATAATGTATCATATTACGGGAAAATAGATAACAGAACAGGTTATATCCGCCTTTCCAATTTCACAAATGGTGCAGGTAAAGAAGTGAAGAGCGCTTTTACTGATTTAAAAAATGAGGGTATTGAGCAGGTTATCCTGGATTTACGTAATAATCCGGGGGGATTGCTAATCGAGGCGGTTAATGTTTGTAATATTTTCATCGAAAAAGGACAATTAATTGTCAGTACGAAAGGAAAAATTAATCAATGGGATCATAATTATCACACTTCTGAAGCGGCTGTTGATACTGAGATTCCTCTCGTTGTAATGATAAACCGGAGTTCTGCATCAGCTTCAGAAATCGTTGCAGGGGCTATCCAGGATACTGACAGGGGATTATTAGCAGGACAAAGAACATTTGGGAAAGGGCTTGTACAGACCACGCGCAAACTTAAGTATAATACCCAGTTAAAAGTAACAACAGCGAAGTACTATATCCCAAGCGGTAGATGTATTCAGGCACTTGATTTTACTCACAGAAATGATGACGGAAGTGTTGGATACATTCCTGACTCATTAATCACTGAGTATACAACCAAAAATGGGAGGAAAGTTTACGATGGAGGGGGAATTATTCCGGATATAACAGATACAGATTTGCCATCATATAGTCAGATCACGGCGAATCTTTATGTTCAGAATTTGATTTTTGACTTTGCCACAGATTATTACACAAGGAATAAATTACAGGATACGGACCCGGTAAACTATACTGTCAGCGATGAAGAATATGACAACTTTAAGGAATTCATTAATGAAAGGAATTTTTCCTACACCACTCAAAGTGAAGATGCTCTCCGTAAGCTTGTTGAAATAGCGAAAAAGGAAAAATATTATGACGCTGCCGAGAAAGAATTCAATGAACTAGCCAGCAGGTTATCGCACGCAAATGATAAAGATATTGAATTATATAAACAAGAAATAATACAATTACTCAGTGAGGAAATAATGAGCAGGTATCATTACCAGAAAGGCAGGATAAAGAATTCCATAAAATACGACTCCCAGATATCCAGGGCGATTGAATTATTAAATGATCAGGATGAGTATCAATCCCTATTACAGGGAAAGGGGCCTATCATCAGGTTTAAAAAGGCATCCTGATCTAATGTGCATCAAGCCAGTTTGAACCATGGGCAATTTCCACTATAAGAGGAACATTAAGCATTACCGCATTTTCCATTTTATCTCTTACTAATTCTGTTACTTCCTTTAATTCGGTATTTTTCACATCAAAGACCAGTTCATCATGAACCTGTAATATCATTTTGCTTTCTAATTTTCTCTTTTTAAACTCCTTATAAATATTGATCATGGCCAGTTTAATAATGTCAGCAGCTGAGCCCTGTATAGGGGTATTAATTGCATTTCTCTCTGCCATTCCCCTTATAAGCGAATTCCGGCTGTTAATATCATTCAGATATCTTCTTCTTCCCATGATTGTGCTTACGAATCCATCATTTCCGGCTTTCTGTACAGACTCTTCCATATATGTTTTCACATCAGGATAGGAACGGAAATAACCTTCTATTAATTCCCGTGCATCAGTGCGACTGATATTTAACCTCTGTGAAAGTCCGAATGCAGAAATACCGTAAATAATTCCAAAATTTGCAGTTTTTGCATTTGTCCGCATTTCTCTTGTAACATTTTCCAATGGAACATTATATATTTTTGCAGCAGTAGCACTGTGAATATCTTCATTATTAATAAATGCATTCATCATATTTGTGTCCCTGCACATGTGGGCCATTAATCTGAGTTCAATTTGTGAGTAGTCAGCAGAAAGTAATACAGAATCATCATCAGAAGGCACGAAAGCTTTCCTGATTTCACGACCTCTTTCATCCCTTATCGGTATATTTTGCAGATTCGGATTATTTGAGCTAAGCCTCCCTGTAGAAGTAACAGTTTGATTATATGATGTATGTATTTTGCCAGTAACAGGGTCAATGAGTTTAGGCAGCACTTCAACATAAGTGGAAAGTAATTTTTTAAGCGATCTGAATGTAAGAACTTCGTTAATAATTTCATGTTTATCTGCCAGTTTAACAAGAGTTTCTTCAGAGGTTGAAAATTGCTGTGTTTTGGTCAGTTTACCGTTTGAACTAACTTTCAACCTTTTAAATAAAATGTCACCCAGTTGTTTAGGTGATGAAATATTAAATTGTAATCCTGCCAGTTGATATATTTTCTTTTCCGAGATCAATATTGCTTCATTTAGCTCCTTAGCGTAGTCATTTAATGCTGTGTTGTTAAGTTTCACTCCGTTATGTTCCATATCAGCCAGAACATAAATCAGTGGCATCTCCACTACTGAAGAGAGATTATGAAGGTTATTTTCGATAATTTTTTTACTGAAAATCTCATACAGCTGTAATGTGACATCAGCATCTTCACAGGCATAATCCCTGATCAGTTCGAGAGGAACATCTCTCATGGTTCCCTGATGTTTTCCTTTTGGTCCTATTAATTGTTCAATTTTAACAGTGGAATAATTCAGGTACGTGAGTGCCATATCATCCAGGTTATGTCTTTGTTCAGGCTGAATGAGGTAATGGGCTATCATAGTGTCAAATAACTCACCATTAATTTCAACATCATAATTATTCAGGATCTTTATATCAAACTTCAGATTTTGTCCTGTTTTTTTAATATGTTCATTTTTAAAAATGCCGGTAAAAGGATTCAGGATAACTGAAGCTTCCTTTTTACCTGGCGGAACAGGAAGATAAAATGCTTTATGAGGTTCGGGAGAAAAAGCCACACCTACTAATTCTGCTTCATTCGGGTTTAGTGATGTGGTTTCGGTATCAAAACAGAAAAATCCGGCTTTCTCAACCCTCTCTATAAAATTATTTATATCATTCTCGTTATCAAGTATTTTATATTCCTTTGATAAAGTTTTTATTGTGTTATTACTAGTTATATAACTGATCTCATTATTTTTAACATCAAAAAGAGTTCCCTGTCGGGGTTGATCAGTTACCTGATCGGGAGACGTGGAATATTTCCTGATCAAGGATCTGAACTCGAGTTCTGTAAAAAGTTTAAGAAGTTTATCCGTATTGGGGTTAGAATATTTTAACTCCTTCATATTAAAGGCAATGGGTACGTTCGTATTAATAGTGACCAGTTTTCTTGACAGGTAAGCCTGTTCTTTGAATTTAATCAGATTTTCTTTAAGTTTTCCTTTGAGCTGGTCAATATTTTGATACAGATTTTCGATATTTCCAAATTGAGAAATAAGCTGTCTGGCTGTTTTTTCACCAATACCGGGTACTCCGGGAATATTATCCGATGTATCTCCCCATAATGCAAAAATTTCAATCAATTGTGCAGGATCTGAAACCATGAACTCTCTGCAAATATCCTCTACAGTAATAACCACTGCTTCAGCGCCGCCTTTTTTGGGTTTAATTACAGAAATATTTTCGGAAACAAGCTGTCCATAATCCTTATCGGGGGTCATCATAAATACTTTCAGTCCATCCCCTTCAGCCTTTTTAGCCAGCGTACCAATAACATCATCAGCTTCAAAACCGTCTGCCTGGAAGACAGGAATATTGTATGCATCAATGATTTCTTTTATAATGGGTATTGATTCCCTTATATTTTCAGGTGTTTCGTCCCGGTTTGCCTTGTAATCGGGATAAATCTGATTTCTGAATGTAGGAGTCGGCGGGTCGAAAGCAATACCGATATAATCCGGTTTTTTATTTTTGATTACCTCATCTATTGTATTAACAAAACCAAAGACAGTAGAAGTATTAAAGCCTTTTGAATTTTTAACAGGGTTAGAGATAAATGCATAATATGCCCTGTATATTAATGCATAAGCATCAAGCAGAAACAGTATATTTGATTTTTCCATAATGCATTAATTATCATCTGCAACCCATTCTGCAAAAGAAGTTTCTGTCTCCTGAAGTTTAAGTGAATGTAATTTCACATTATCAGGGATACTTCTTTTAAGAATATCAGCAAAATGGATGAGAATATTTTCGGCAGTTGGCTGAAAGCTGGTAATTATCAGTCTGTCAGACAACTGATTTATCAGAGGAGTATTTTCACTTGCTGCTTCCTGCGAAATTATAAGAGCATGATCAAATTTACTTATTATGGTTGATTTTACAATTTTACTAATATCAATGAAATCCAGAACCATCCCGTATTTAGGATCAGTGCAATCGTTGACAGGAATTCCGGTGATAGTAACATATAGCTTGTAAGAATGGCCATGGATATTTTTACAGTCACCATCGTAATTCCACAGGGCATGGGCCATTTCGAAAGAAAATATTTTAGTGATTCTTATAACTGACATGGTAAATATATTAGCGAACAAGAGAAAAAAAATACATTTTTAAATACATTCTCAGAACAACGCAGCAAACAGGATCATGTTTATTCAAACAAGCCGGATGATCATGTACATTTGTTTAAACAATCAATAATATTAGTCAGTTTATCATGTCTGAGATAATAATATGTATTTTTACCTTCACGGTGTGAGGCGAGAACGCCTTTATCCTTAAGTATTCCCAAATGATGCGATGTGGTAGATTGCTCAATCTTCAGCAAATCGTGAATTTCAGTAACAGTCATTTTTTTTCCGTCTTCCAGATAATTAAGAATTGCTATTCTCATCGGATGAGCTATCGCTTTCAGCATATTAGCGGCTTTTTCCAGTTGTTCAAGGTTGAGAGTATTAAATTCCATATATATGAATTTTATTTAACTACTTACCGGGAATTTTTCAGACAGAGATTTGAAATCATTCATTAACAAATACAAATATATAAATATATTTAATGAATGTTATAATGGAGACTTTGAAATTCAATTCATGTTGTTAACTTTGTTTCAAAGAGCTAAATAATGAGTGGAATAGCCCAAATCAAGGAACCTGTTAAAGAAGAGTTGAAAATATTTGAAGATTTTTTCAAAGACAGTTTAAAGAGCTCTATTCCGTTATTAGGGATAATAACCCGTTATATATTGAGAAGGAAAGGTAAGGAAATAAGGCCCGCCATGGTTTTGTTATCTGCTTCACTACTGGGAACGATAAATGAGTCCACCTATACTGCAGCAGCACTTATAGAATTATTACATACCGCATCACTTGTACACGATGATGTTGTAGATGAGTCATATGAACGCAGGGGATTTTTTTCCGTGAAGGCCTTATGGAATTCGAAATTAGCCGTATTAACCGGTGATTTTTTACTGGCCAAAGGATTATTATTATCGCTGGAAAAAAAAGAATATCTGTTACTGGAGACAGTATCAGAGGCGGTCAGGGAAATGAGTGAAGGAGAGATCATGCAGATACAGAAAATCAGGAATTTAAATATATCAATGGAGGATTATTTTGAAATAATCCGGAAGAAAACGGCAGCTTTATTAGCCTCATGTGCAGCATGCGGAGCAAAATCTGTTAATGCAACGGAGGAAGAAATCAAACAGATGAAAAAATTTGGTGAGTATACTGGCATAGCATTCCAAATAAAAGACGATCTTCTTGATTATCAGAGACATGGCAAAACCGGGAAACCGGTTGCGAATGATATTAAGGAGAAAAAAATGACTTTACCTTTACTATACTCTCTGGCTGAATGCTCCGGATCAGAGAGGAAAAAGATAAGAAAGCTTATAAGAAAGGAGAATCACAATATGGAGAAGATAGAGGAAATAATTGCATTTGTACAAAAATCCGGAGGTTTGGAGTATGCAGAAAAGATGATGACCATTTACAGGGATAATGCTATTGAAGTCTTAAAAACATTTCCGGATAATAGTTCAAGAAAAGCTCTTGTTAAGTTAGTTGAATATGCTACCTCAAGAAGTAAATAAGGAATAACAGCGTTATAGTCGCCTCAATCAGATTTGAAATACTTTGCAATAAGATTTGCTTTATGTTTTCCTATTATTGATTCCATGGTTTTTATACTTGTATTTTTAATATTTTCAATAGATTTAAATTCTGTCAATAATTTCTGAATTGTATTATCACCAATTCCCTTAATGTTATTTAATTCCGTATTAATCATAGAATTATTTCGTTTGTTTCTATGAAATTCTATTCCAAACCGGTGAGCTTCATTTCTTATTTGTTGAATCAACTTAAGAGATTCTGAGTTTTTATTAAGAAAAAGGGGGACAGGATCATTTGGGAAGTAAATGATTTCAAGTTTTTTAGCTATTCCAATGACAGAAATACGGTGATGCAGATTCAGTTTTTCCAGACCCTGTAATGCAGCATTTAGCTGAGGCTTTCCGCCATCTATAATTAACAGTTGTGGAAGGTTTTTAGTATTTTCAAGCAAGGATCTGTATCTTCTTTCAACTATTTCTTTCATTGAAGCAGCGTCATTTGCTCCAACCACTGTTTTAATATTAAAATGGCGGTAATCTGATTTACTTGGTCTTCCATTTTTAAATACAACACAGGCTGATACTGCCGATGCGCCTTGAATATTACTGTTATCAATACATTCAATATGATCAGGGATACATGGTAATTTCAGATCTTGTTGAAGAGTTGACAGGATCCGGGTATGGGATTTTTTTTCTTTAATTAAACTTCGCTGTTGTTTTTGAGCCAACATATAGAAATTTGCATTCTTTTCTGAAAGGTCCAGCAACTTTTTTTTCTCTCCTTTTGAAGGTATTGTAATTTTTGTTCCTTCCGGAATATTTTTAATGATAAAAGGCAGAACCGTTTCTTTAGCATTGCTGTTTAAACGTGAACGTAACTCTGTCAATGCAAATTCCAGTAAGAGTTCCTTTGATTCCTCCAATTTTTTAATGAGTTCAACAGAATAGGTCTGAACAATGGCTCCATTAATAACTTTAATAAAATTAATCCAGGCTGATTTATTATCATCAATAAATGAGATTACATCTACATTATCTATTCTATTACTTACAATAGTTGATTTCATCTGAAACTTTTTCAGGCTATCTATTTTTTCCTTTATTTCCTGGGCTTTTTCGAAATTGTATTGATCAGAAAAATTTTTCATTAATTTATCCAGATAATCCAGCAGTTCTTTAAGATTTCCTTTAAGAATATGATTAATTTGTTTAATGGAGAGATCATAATCTTCTTCTGTCTGGAGCATTTCACAAGGTCCTTTACAATTTCCGATATGGTATTCAAGACATACTTTAAACTTTCTTTTAATTCTATTATTATACGAAAGATTAAGGTTACATGATCTAAGCGGGTATAATTTTTTAATAAGTGACAGAAGAGTCCGTGCCGTTAAGGCTGAAGTATACGGACCATAATATTTTGCATTGGTTTCGGAGTATTTACGGGTTATGAATATTCTTGGAAAAGGTTCATCTTTTATACATATCCACGGAAAGGTTTTATCATCCTTAAGATTAATATTATACTTCGGTTTATATTTTTTAATCATATTATTTTCGAGTAAAAGAGCATCAGCTTCTGATCCAACAACAATATGATTTATGTGATGTGTATTTTTAATTAATATTTTAAGTTTATTATTTTGATGCTTATTTTGATTAAAATAGGAAGATACTCTCTTTTTAAGGTTTTTAGCTTTCCCGATATAAATAATCTCATTATTTTGATCGATAAACTGATACACTCCGGGTTTACCCGGAATGATTTTCAGTGTGTTCGCCAGATGATTATCAGGTATGTTATATATATTTCTCACCTTAGGCTGCAAATTAATGATCATAAAGATCCGTGAATGAAAAACTCTTTACATTGAACAATCCCTTATTGCTTATCTTTAATTCAGGGATAATGTTCCACGTGGAACATGTTTCACGTGGAACATTATCTGCCCATATATAAAAGCAAAACATTTACGTCTGAAGGTGATACTCCGCTGATCCTTGATGCTTCTCCAATTGTTGCCGGTTTAATTTTCGTCAGTTTTTGTCTGGCTTCTGTTGAAATTGATTTAATCGTATTATAATCAATTTTATCATATATTTTTATATCATTCAATCTTGATATTTTTTCAGCAACTATTTTTTCTCTTTCTATATATCCTTTATATTTAATTTCGATTTCAACTGATTCAAGAATTTCACTTTTTTGTTTTTTTATTGAATCACAAATAATTTTTAATTCGTTGTCATTTTCAATTAAGTGCTGCATAATAATCTGCGGCCTTTTTAAAATATCAATTAACCTGGTTTTTTGAGTTATCCCATTAGTTCCTAAACTTTCAAGCAGGCTATTTATTCTATCCGGACTCAGGCTATTTTCCTTTAAGTAATTCATTATTTGGCTTTTATAAAAAATCTTATCTGAAAGTAACTCTAATCTTTTATTATCAGCAAGTCCCATCCGCACTGAAAGTTCAGTAAGTCTTTCATCAGCATTATCCTGTCTTAATAAAAGGCGATATTCCGCCCTGGAGGTAAACATCCTGTATGGCTCATCCACCCCCTTAGTAATTAAATCATCAATTAAGACACCAATATATGCCTGATCTCTATTTAGTGTAAAATTATCCTTCCCCATAATTTTTAAGGAAGCATTAATTCCTGCCATTAATCCCTGAGCTGCAGCTTCTTCGTATCCTGTAGTCCCGTTAATCTGGCCTGCAAAATAAAGATTTTCAACTATTTTGGTTTCCAGTGTATTGTATAATTGTACCGGTGGAAAGTAATCGTACTCTATAGCATAACCAGGCCTGAAGATTTTAACATCCTGAAGTCCTTTTATCTTTCTTAATGCCTTGTATTGTATATCAAGTGGCAATGAAGAAGAAAATCCATTAATATAATATTCCACCGTATTCATACCCTCTGGCTCAAGAAATAACTGGTGCGAATCTTTTTCGTGAAATGTTCTTATCTTATCCTCAATACTGGGGCAATACCTGGGACCTATACTTTTAATTGTTCCATTAAATAAAGGGGATTCTTCAAATCCGGTTTTTAAAATTTCATGAACCTCTTTATTTGTATAGGTAATATAACAACTTTTATGATTTTTGTAATCAATGTCATAATCAAGATATGAGAATTTCCTTTTCTCATTATCTCCTTTTTGCTCTATTAATTCATTAAAATTTATGCTTCTGCCATCTAATCTTGCAGGAGTTCCTGTTTTCATCCTTCCCACATCAAATCCTGTGCTTTTTAATTGTTTACTTATTCCTTTTGATACCAGATCAGATGCTCTTCCTCCTTCAATCTTAACAGATCCTATATGCATTATACCGTTTTCAAACGTTCCATGCGTTAGTATTACTGCACTGGACTTAAAACACATGCCCATTCTGGTTTTAACTCCGTTTACCCCGCTCTTTTCAATTAACAGCTCTGTTACTGTGTCCTGCCAGAAATAAAGTTTATTTGTTTTTTCCAATAATTCCCTCCATTTTAAAGAAAATAATGCTCTGTCGCATTGCGCTCTTGGACTCCACATAGCGGGTCCTTTTGATTTATTCAATAATCTGTATTGAATCATTGAACTGTCGGTAACAATTGCAGAATATCCTCCCAACGCATCAATTTCCCGAAGTATCTGACCCTTTGCAACTCCTCCCATGGCAGGATTACAACTCATCTGTGCAATTTTTGTCATATCCATGGTTATCAATAACACACTACACCCCAAATTTGCGGCTGCTGCAGCGGCTTCACAACCAGCATGTCCGGCTCCTACTACTATAATATCGAATGTATTTATCATAATTCTAATTTGCATCAAAGTTAGTGATTTAATAAAAAAAAAATTTTAATTTAATGTGAGAGGGATGTAAAAGAAGAGACCATAATACATGATTAGCTTCAGTTTCATCAAAATAAAAGAGTTTCTAAGCCTTTAGCCTTCTTTAAAGCCAACTCTTCAGCTTGTTGCATTTGATCAATTTCTGCATCGGTACGATCATTTAAACCTATAAGATGCAGAATTCCATGAATTATAACCCTGAGCAATTCATTTGATGAGGAAACAGCATAGGTATTAGCATTTTCATTTATCCTGTCAATACTAATATACAGATCACCCGATATATATTTACCTTCATTGAAGTTAAAGGTTATAATATCTGTAAAGCAATCTTTTTTAAGGTAAGTTCTATTCAGATCAAGCAAATAAGCATCACTAACGATAATAATACTAATCTTTCCGGGTAACTTGTTGTAATCTTTAATTATTTCTTTAATCCATGATTTTAAAGCATTGATATTCTGGTATTTAATATCCCCTGTTAATGAAAAGAATTGTATAGCCAAATTATCGGGTATTAAATTTTATTTTAACCAGACTTCCCTCATCAGAAAATTCAACATCATCAGCTAATTTTCTTATAAGAAATACTCCACGTCCATTTGCTTTTTCTATATTTTCCGGAGCTGTTGGGTCCGGTATATTATTATAATTAAATCCTGTTCCCTGATCCCTTATTATGAATGTTAAATATTTGTCCTCTGTTTTCACTTCAATCTCAACATTCTTATTAATATCATTCTTATTTCCATGAACAATTGCATTTTTTGATGCTTCCAGAACAGATATAAGGATATTTCCATATATTTCATTGCTCAGATTTAACTCTGATGTGATATCATCAATAAATTTTTCTACTATCCTTAAATTTTCAATTTTTGAATCTATTTTAATCATCTTTTCCATATCTTAATTATCATATATGACTCTTATACATTAAAATATTTAAAAAAGTTACCCATATCATTGATTTTTTGACAACCATTTTTCAGGGTCCAGATTATTCTTATCTCTCCATATCTGGAAATGCAATTTTGTTGATTTATTTGAATCCGTATAAATGGTTCCAAGATTATCTCCTTTTTTAACCATATCACCAGTCTTCACCTTAATATTTACAAGATTTTGATATACTGTTCTGAACTCTCCATGCTTTACAATAATTGTATTATTGGCACCCATAATAGCAATAATTTTTGTTATTTCACCATCAAATATTACTCTTGCAGGTTCTCCTTCCACTGTATTTATATCAATTCCAATGCTTTTAACTTTTATTCCTTTAATCACAGGGTGATCATGTTCACCATATTTTCCGGTTATAATTCCTCTGTTGACCGGCCATGGTAATCCTCCCATATTTTTTAAAAAATCACCCGAGATAATTTTTTCAGCAGGTGTGAGAACAGAAACATTTCGTTCTTTAGATCTTCTTATTTCCTCTTCTATTAATTTCTTTATTTCAAGCTCCAGCCTATTCTGTATTTTTTGCTTTTCACGTAATTCTGTGATCAATTTGCCTTCCTGTGTTCTTAACTGATTAATATTCCGTTGCTTCTCTATTTTTTCCCTTCCTAAAACATTTAATTCTTTTTCCTTTTGCTGTAGTATCTTTTCTTTCTCAGAAATTAAATTCCTTAGTTCATTATTTTCAATCTCAATAGCCGTAATGCTTTCAATTATTTCATTATAAAGCTTCTTCCTGTAATCCTTGATATACTTAAGTTGCTTTATTCTTTGATAACTCTGGTTAATATCTTCGGCGCCCAATATATATTCGAGGTAACTTTCCTTTTCGATGTTTCGGTACGTTGCTAAAATAAGCTTTTCATATTCCGATCTTAAAAATTCCAGATTCTTTTCTAATTCAATAATTTTATGACTATTAATTTCGATAGAATTTTCAAGATGTTGAATTTCCTCTTCAAGTTTTATTATGAGATCTTCTCTTCCTGTGATACTTTTACTCAGTATGTTGATCTGATTGATGGTAACATTCCTGGATCGTCTTGTTCTATTCAATAATTCCTGAGTAAATTCTATTTGTCTTGTCGTTTCTTCCTTTTGCTTTTCCAATAAATTTCTGTCCTCAATTTTTTGAGAAAAAACCTGAGTTCCAAAATATAAAAACAATATAAATAGTTTTATTTTAAAGCTTAATTTCACTGTACCTGTTATTGATATTTACATCTGGCATTTTTATTGTCTTATTTTCTATTTTACCGGTATTAACATTTATCTGGTACTTTTGATTTTGTATAATAATTTCTGAGTTAATATTTTCAACCCTGGTATTCTTGCTTAAAATCTCCGCAAACAGGAATATCATATTCACATTATCTTGATAATTAAGCTTTTCCAGATATAATCCCGATGAATAATACATAGTTAAATTTCGACCTTTTGAGATAGCAGGTTTGAAAATAATATACTCATCTTCCGGTTTCATATAAATAATAATTCTTTTGGGATTCACGCCGTCAGGTATAATTAAACCATTAATAAGAAGATGCTGAATAAAACTATAGCTTATTTTATTAAATATGATCTTATCAAGTTCTTTGTAACTTAGAAATAAATATTTTCTTTCAATTCTATTTACATACTTAAGGGAGTCCTCTGTCAGCAGTATTCTGGCAACTTCAAATCCCAGGTATTGAAGTGTGATAAATATGAACTGATCAGGGTTTATATATAATTTACCATTTAGATTAAAATTTTTATCTCCTATAATTTCAACTTTCATTTTTTCCAATGAGAAATGCCGGTTGGAATTTTTTTCAATTTTTTCCTCAACCATACTTTTAATGTCAGCTGTTCTTGTACGTTCAACTTTTTTGACCGGACCGCAGGAAGTTAAAAACATTAATGCAATAAAATAAACTATATTAACAGATAAATTATTCATTTAAACAATTTTCTTTTAAATTAGATAATTTCGTTCTAATTATTTCAGCTTCCTCTTTTTTGTCGTTTTTTAATAGTATTTTAACCATATGTTCAAGTATCTCCTGATTATCGGATTCAGCATATTCTATGGCTTTTCGAATATAGTATTCAGCCTTGTCAAATAATTCAAGCTTATAAAGGATCCACGCATATGTATCCAAAAAAGTGCTACTTTCCGGGTTTTGCAAAATAGTTTCATAACTTAATTCTTTAGCCCTTTCCAGGTTACTTCCTTCTAATGCCATGTAATAGCTGTAATTATTTTTCAATATCATATTTTCCGGATCCAGACTAATTAAAACTTCAAATTTCTCGAATGATTCAAGAATATTTCCGCATTTATAGGCTGATTCAGCCAGCAGTATATCTCTTTGTTTTTCAATATCCGGTTCAGTAAAATTGTTTGTTGTTTCCCTGAGAATATTGTAGCTATTCTTATAATCTTTCAGATTAAAATAGGCCATTGCAACAAAAACTCTCAGATCATCCTTGTTGGGGAAAATTTTAAGTGCTTTTTTCCCAAGCTCAATTACTTCAATATACTCTTCGATTTGTATTCCATTATATAATGCCTGAGCCCAGATTATATAATTATCGTTTCTTAACTCAGTAACTCTTCTGATAACTTTGAAAGCTTCGGTAAGCTCGCTAATCTTGAAATAATAGTCATATACTACAATAAGAAACTCATAATTATCTTTTTCTTTTAAATAAAGGTATTCAATTATATCATGTATATATTTCCCGTCATTTTTGACCCTGTTTTCATCTGACAATAAGAACGAAAGTGTCTGAATTTTTTTATTTACTCCTATTTCTTCCGATTGAAATGTTTTTAATAAAAATTTATATGCTTCTTCTTTTTGTCCGATTTTCGCATATAATTCTGACAGGTTTGTGATGGCATAAATATTTTCCTCATCTTTGGTAAGCACAAATTCATATTTTTCTATCGCTTCATGATTTAACCCTCTTTCCATAAGATATTCAGCATACATTATATTAAAAGTGAGATTTTCAGGATCCTTTTCAAGTATGTTATTAAATGCCTTTGTTGTTTTATTATGATTTCCCAGAACTTTTAATATTTCAATTTTTCTGGCAGTGATCAGTTGGCTGTAACCATATTTTTTTTCTATTTCATTAATGATTTTAACCGATTTATTGTATTCACCGAGATCATAATGATTCTCTGCTATTCTGTATTTTAAAAGGATCTCTTCGGCAGGAAAATTTTTTAATGCTTTGTTTAAAATTTTAATTGCTTCCCTGAAGTTACTGTTTCTATTTAACAGATCCGTATAGGCAATAACATACCAATAGTTCGTCTTATCAAGTAAATATGCATTATGTAAACATTTTTCAGATTCCGCTTCAAGTCCTGAACCTGAATAAATTGTACCTAGTTCATACCAGGCAACAGCGCATTTAGGGTATGAGGCGACGCAGGTTTTATATAATCTCACTGCCTCCTCCATATTGCCCATCATCTTTAGCCGTGATGCCTCAATTAAAGCAAACTGCATCTCTCTTTCGAGATTTGGCTTTTCCTGCGAAAATACGTTAATACTTATGCACACTATGAGTATAAGAAAACTATGTTTCACTCTCTTTATTTTTTAGTTAAAATGTCTTTGAAATAATCTTGTCGCGTTCAGTGGATAACCTCCTCAACTATTATGGCTATTTAAAAATCATCCGATTTCTGTTTTTATAAATTAATTTAATTTTTACCTGTATGACCAAAGCCACCTTCTCCTCTTTGAGTAACATTTAAAACATTCACCTCAATAATATCAGCAGTTTCGTGTTTCGCAACAATCATCTGGCAAATTCTGTCGCCATTATTAATTTCAAAATTTTCCTGAGATAGATTAATTAAAATAACGCCAATTTCACCCCTGTAATCACTATCAATTGTTCCCGGCGTATTTAATACTGTTATTCCATATTTCAAGGCAAGCCCGCTTCTTGGTCGTATCTGCGCCTCATATCCCGGAGGAATTTCAATATAAAGCCCTGTTGGTATTAAAACTCGCTGAAATGGTCTGATAATAACTTTTTGTTTAATGAACGCTCTCAGATCCATTCCTGCTGACTTTTTAGTGCTGTATTCAGGTAAAGGATTATTTGATTTATTTACAAACTTTACTTCCATATTTTTGTAACATTAATTTTCTGTATTTTTAAAAAAAAGACAACATATAAAAACATAAAAATCAATCCGCTTATTATATTCAGTGCAGAATTTTCGAATTCAATTATACGATTCAAAAATAACAAAAGCAAAGGAACTACAATTAACAGGATCAACCTTCTGTAGTGATAAGGAATATAATAATTTCTGTTTCCATAATATAAACAAACGAGAATCATAATTAAATAGCTGAAAAAATGTCCCCATGCCGATGCATAATATCCATATACAGGTACAAAAATTATATTTACTGCAATGGTTATAAGGGCTCCGGCGAAAACAAACCATGCACCATATTTTGTCTGACCGGTGAGTTTATACCATATTGAAAGGTTATAAAATATTCCCATAAACAGATTAGCCATTAAAATAATAGGGACAATACCTATGCCTTCCCTAAAATCCTTACCTATAAATAAAACAAAATAATCAAGGAAAATCATCACCAGCAAAAATATACCCATACCAACAAAGACGAAATAAATCATTATTTCAGCATATATTTCTTTAGCATTCCTTATATCCTTTTGATTAAAGAAAAATGGTTCTGCGGCATATCTGAACATCTGCACAAACAATGTCATTAATACCGCCAGCTTATAATTGGCACCATAAATACCTAATTGTGATAATGCATTTTCCCGGAGTATATGTTTTAAGAGAACCCTGTCGAGGGCTTCATTGATAGTTCCGGCAAGACCTGCGATCAATAATGGATAACTGTAATGAAGCATTTTCCTGGCGAGTCCTGCATCAATTTTCCCTTTTACAATAATAAAATCAGGAATTAAAAGTATTAGTTTTAGTCCGGATGCAATTAAGTTCGAAATAAAAACATATCCCACGCCTATATCAGGGTTATATACAGTATTAATAAAAGATACCTCATTACAGTTATTCGGGCAGTAGTAAAGAAAAAACCAGTTGAAAAAAATATTCATTACTACTTCCGCAATCCGGATAACAGCATATTTCAAGGCTTTATTCTGCAGGCGAAGTTTTGCAAAAGGAATAGCAGTGAACGCATCAATACATGCTATCACTGCTATCCATCTTATATATTCAGGATTTGAAGGATATTTCAGTAATTTTGCTATACCATTCTGGTTTAATAAAACCAGGGCAAGAAATAGTAAGGAGGTAGTTAAGAGAGTAATAACAGAAGTTTTATAAACATCATCCTTATTATGTTTTTTATCAGCAAATCTAAAGAACCCGGTTTCCATGCCATAGGTAAGGATTACAAGAAGAAAAACCATATAGGCATACAGTTCTGTAACAACGCCATATTGATTGCTACTGAAAATTCTTGTATAAAAAGGCGTGAGCAGGAGATAGTTCATTAATCTGGGAATTACTATTCCTAAGCCGTAAATGAAAGTCTGACCTGCAAGTTGTTTTAAATATCCCACAAAAATAAAATATTGTAAAAATAGTGTTTATTACGAACCTATTAATCCACTGGCTCCGACAATAGCAATTTTTGTATCCATATCAAATTGCGTTCAATTTTACTTTTTTATTCTGAATAACTGCCCGCATAAGGTGTAAATATAATATCTTTGAAAGATTTTATGTTGAAATTGTAAAGTTCATACTTATAAATCATTAAACTCCAATGAAATCATTAGCATCGTTGTTTTTGTCAATTATACTATTTAATTCAATTCTGCCTGCACAGGATACAAATACAGCTGAGCGTACAAGAGCGATTATCATTACAAACCTGGGGGACATAGGGATTTGTTTATATAATGAAACACCCCTTCATCGCGATAATTTCATTAAGCTCACAAATGAAGGTTTTTATGAAGAACTGTTGTTTCACAGGGTAATAAAGGATTTTCTTATACAGGGGGGAGATCCCCTAAGCCGGGGAGCTGATAAGGGAGTTTTACTGGGAAGGTCTGGTCCCGGGTATACCATACCTGCTGAAATAATTCCCGGCTTTTATCATAAAAAAGGAGCTATTGCAGCAGCAAGAACCTCAGATGAAAATAATCCATCAAGAGCTTCCTCCGGATCGCAGTTTTATATAATTGTTGGCAAAGTTCTCAGCAGAGGAGAACTTCAGTTTATGGAATTTAACAATATATGTATTCCATTAACTGAGGACATGATAAACGATTACACCACTGTCGGTGGCTCTCCTCACCTTGATGGAGCTTATACTGTATTTGGCGAAGTAACAAAAAACATTGAATTAGTGGAGAAAATAAGCCAGCTTCAAACAGACCCATATAACAGGCCGTTGACTGATATAACATTTACTGTAAAAATTCTGGATTAATTATATATTAAAAGTAACAATGATTCAAAAGATTAACGATTTACTCATTGAAGCAGAAAATATTAAAGCCGACACCTTTGAGGAATTAGAAAAAATCCGTATAAAATATACAGGTAAGAAAGGTATATTAAACGAATTATTCCTTGAATTCAGGAATGTTTCTCCCGAATTAAAGAAGGAAATCGGACAGTTGCTGAATACATTAAAAATAAGAATACAGGAAAAACTGGATGAAATCAATAAAAACTTTTCCGGCATTTCTGAATCCCTTGTTGATACAGACCTTACTTTACCGGCTGAACCTTTAACTCCCGGTTCACGCCATCCAATTTCCATTATAAGGCGTGAAATTCTTGATATTTTTGCACGTATAGGCTTTACAGTATCAGAAGGGCCTGAAATTGAGGATGACTGGCATGTGTTTTCAGCATTGAATTTTGCACCGAATCACCCGGCACGTGATATGCAGGATACCTTTTTTATTGAAAAAGATCCTGATATTCTTCTGCGTACTCACACTTCTTCTGTTCAGGTGCGGGTAATGGAAAAAAGCCGCCCTCCCATAAGAACCGTATCTCCAGGCCGCGTGTTCAGAAATGAAGCAATTTCTGCAAGAGCACACTGTATCTTTCATCAGGTTGAAGGTTTATATATTGATCATAATGTTTCATTTGCGGATTTAAAACAGTGTTTATTGTTTTTTGCCAGGGAGATGTTTGGTGAAGATACAAAAATACGCTTAAGGCCTTCTTATTTCCCCTTCACTGAGCCTTCGGCAGAGATGGATGTTTCCTGCAATCTATGCCATGGTAAAGGTTGCAATGTTTGTAAACATACCGGCTGGCTGGAAATATTGGGATGCGGAATGGTACATCCTAATGTGCTTGAATTCAGTGGTATTGACAGTTCTGAATATACGGGATTTGCATTTGGTATGGGCGTGGAGAGAATGGCAATGCTAAAGTACCAGGTAAGGGATTTAAGGTTATATTTCGAAAATGATATTCGTTTTTTACGTCAGTTCAGTGGCTGTATATAAAATTACCCGATAATTTTTATTTCATGCTCAATGGTCATTGAGTCTTTTAATGAAGCGCTGACGCCACAATATTTTTCCTGTGACAACTCAACTGCCTTTTGAATTTTATCGAGAGGCAGATCTTTTCCTTTAAAAAGGTAAAGGATTTTCATTCCGGTAAATTTTTTTGGATGTTCCTCTGCCATATCACCATCAACTATAACATTCAGGCTTTCAAATTCAACTCTCATTTTTTTGAGTATTGCTACCACATCCATTGCTGTACATCCTCCCAGGGCAACCAGCATTAAAAGTTTAGGACGGGGGCCAAGATTTTTTCCCCCATTTTCCATTGAAGCATCCAGGTATAATTTATGGCCATTAACCTCTGTCTCAAACGACATATTATTAAGCCACTGTATGTTAACAGACTCCTTCATATTATAATTATTTATTCATAATACCTGTTTGTAAGCAGAAAAACAATAAACCCTGTGATAACAAAGAGTAATGATGTGATTAAACCGGTATTTCCTGTTATCCCATTAACAAAAGAAATAACAAGGA
>CAYVTV010000005.1:3753-39436 GCA_964454295.1 uncultured Bacteroidaceae bacterium | reverse complement strand
GGTCACCCCGGTGGCAACATCCTCTATTATCAGCTCTCCGTCGTTATCATGCTGATCTCTTCCGTGAACTTCGATGGAGTATGAAACATAGCCAATCTTGCCGCATGGATTCACCGTGGTAAGTACAACCTCATATATGCAATTCGAGGTATTGTTATAAACGTGGGATATAAAATCAATGCTCGTCGGTATATCGCTGTCACTAACTGAGGTGTAAGTATTAACAGTTCCATCTCCCCAATTAAGACTCCAGGTAGTACCGGCATAAACGCCATCATAATCCGGATCAATCTGTTTTCCAGGCGTGAACGGATCTGCATCAGGCAATTCTATGGTAAAAAATGCCCTTGTACCCTTATTTACGCACACTGTTGGAAGGGGGAAGCCTGTTAATAAATAAACAGGGGGACAGGGAAGGGTTGTTGTAATAGTCTTAATTGGTGTGGCTTGTAAAACATTTCCCGGATTAGTTGCAGCAACCATATAGATTGTTACCGCAGTATTTGCAGGGAAATTGGATATCTTTATAGTGGCTGGAGTACCGGGTGTTGAATATGTAAATGAACCATGATCGCAAATACTTGGGCCACCATTGATTCCAAAATTTCTTACTTGATTAGAAGTATAATTTAGAGCATAAGAAAATGGGTATGCAAAATAATAAACAGTGCTGTTTTGATCCAGACTGAATGTAACATCGACTGATATTGGATTAGCTGTGAATGCGGGACCAGATGTCCAAATGGGCTGTGCAAATAGTCTTGAACTAAAAAGCAGGGTAACAATAAGTATGATAAAACCCTTTATCTGATAAGAAGAAATTGACTTATTGATGGTGGGCCATTGTTGCTTATCCATTTCAGGTTTATTTAGGTTACCTATAATAATTCAGCCCGGCCTGTTAGTAACCCGGGCATAAACAATTGTTTAAATGAGTAAAAATGTAGTCTATAGGCAACCTTTCTTGTGTTAGATATTAACGGCCTTTCTTACTTAATATTATTTATCCGACATGGAAAGGTTTCAAGGTTTCAGGATTTATCTCAGATTCATAATCAAAGTCAAGTTTTGAAGTCCAAAATTCAGTGGTTTGAATTTTGGAACAAAACAATAAAGGCAAAAAGCTCAATGACTTTTGCCTCCAGATTTATCTCTTTCTGATTCTACTTTTTTTAAATGTATTTTGGTTTCAAAAATTTTATCGGACTCATAATTCCCGTTAATGATTTTGATTAACGTTAAAACTCTTTACAACATTTTAGTATACTGCCATAAAAACTCTTTATTCCATGGAAGTGGTTTGCAAGACCAGACTGGAAGATGAAAAGTCATCACGCTCTACATGGAGATTTACTTTCCCGGATTGCGGTGATAATGTCGGCTTTGGTATGGAATGGAGAATCATATAATCAACCCCTGTAAGGCTTCTGTTAAAATCTACTGTTTTGGTAGGGCATTTACAGAGAAAGTGACAATCTTAACCAATAGTTATCGAAAATTATATAAGGCTTATTAATTTACTTACAACTTGATCTCGAACTTCCTTAGATCTCATCAAATCAGGTTCTTTTTTTTTTGATATGAGAACATTGTTTACCAATTCATTAACATTTCTGGAAAAAACCATTCTCCCCTCATTAATCAGTTTTTTATCGACTGAAAGAAGATCCTTACCGGCATAAAATGAAAATGATGGGACCCCCAGACATGCTGCTTCCCTTGCAAATGACCCGGCTCCTGTTAAAACCGCATCAGCAAAGTAGCAGGCATTAAGTCCATCCACAGCTTTTTCAGGAATAAATATTTTCTTTAAACCTTTTGCATATTCTTTATCAAACGGATATCTTGGTAAAAACACTATATTGTATCCCCTTTTTTCCAATGTCTTAAGTAACTCCCCCGTTATTGTTTGTACTTTGTTTCTCAAATAATTGGCATGAATATTTTCGGGTCTAACAAGTACATAATTGGAGAAAGGTAAATTATTGATAAAAGATGGATCCGGCATAAAATCTGCAATATAGATATCTTCTTTAAACCCAGGATACAAGTATAGTTTATTTTTCAAACCCTGTCTTTCAAGAATATTTTTATCGATTGCATCGGGGAAGAATGCATAGTCCACAAAATATCCATAAGTCCATTGTCTTGCAATATCATTATCACCGAATGCAATTGATTTTTTTCTTTTCAGTTTTGACGTATATACAGCGCTTTCACTTCCGCATGATATTGAAATATCATAATCAATATTAGACTTGTAGATATTTAGAAATCTCGAAAATAAACCAAGGCTTTTTTTTAACTTGTTGCTTCCATAATGATCCCCGAATACATAATATTCTTCTATTCCCTTTTCTTTAATCAAACTTATTGTTTCAGAAAAATCACGTGCAGTAAAAACAAATCTGCTATAACCCTGGCTGGTTAAAGAATTTTTTATTGCATTTAAAAAATGAACCTGTGGAGTATTGGTAATATCAAACCATATTTTTGTTCCGGCATTCATCTTCTAAAGAAAAAATAAGGCAACAGTAATAAGTACATTATAGATGGTAAGAAATCATCCTTAGCAAATACTGAATGAACAACCTGTCCTTTAAGTGAACAAAAATAATCT
The DNA here is from genome assembly GCA_964454295.1 of uncultured Bacteroidaceae bacterium. GTDB lineage: Bacteria > Bacteroidota > Bacteroidia > Bacteroidales > CAYVTV01. Next base: position 36,816 of record CAYVTV010000005.1, on the reverse strand, counting down.
TTTAGATTGCAATTACCTGAAATTAATGCTCTAACAGCAAATATTGAATCGAGAACAGTATTTCTCCACTTTATCCTTGTATTGTAATTCTCAGGAAATCTAACTGTTTCTCTATTCAGATAATCATAAATTATTTTTGCATAATCAATCCCACATTCTTTAGCTAAACCTACCCAAAGCCATGTTCTTGCGTTAATTTCAATAAGCTTATACTTATTGTCGCGAGGATCTCTTAAGTATTCCACTTCACAGACACCTGTAAAATTTAAAGCGCTTAAAAGTATCTTGCTTAGCTTCAGGCATTGCTCTTCATAAATACTTTCTGCAAAAGTTGCAGTGCCAAATTGAATCGGATGTTCCCTCAACTTTATACCCATCCAGTATGTTTTAATTTCACCATTTACAGAAAAAGCTGTAAATGAAACTGTTTTATTGTTTGCATCAAACGGAATCACTTCTTGTGTAAATGTCTTATTCAGCTCTGTAATAAAGGAGAGGCTTTTTAGCTGAGACCGAAGTTCTGTTTCATTTCTTGCATAAAAAGCTTTTCTACCAGCTTTTTTATAAAACGAAAGGCCTTCACGGCCTTTTGTAACTACCGGGAAATTTAAATTACCCGGAAAAGGATCATCGGATGTTTCAAAATATATTGTTTCGGGGATTTGTAAACCTGAACTCTGAGCAATCTTAAGTAGTAGCGCCTTATCATAAATATTTTTAATTATGTCCTTATCCGGAGTAATTACCTTATAATATTCTTCAAGCCTCTTTTTATTTTTTGATATTGTAATTACTGCATGGTCATTCGAAGGTAATAATGACCATCCGGATAATTCTTCACTTTCAGCCAGGTCAATTAAGAAATCAGCAAACTCATCTTTTATATAATCGGGACAATAAAAAAACTTCCTGCAAAATTTTGAATATCGTGCTATACAATTACTCTTATCAACCACATAAACCGGTATATCGTATTCACCAAGTGATCGTGCATTTGAAAGTCCCTGAATATGGCCTTCAATTATAACAACTCCTGGTTTATTTTCTGTTTTCTGCAATTTCATTGTATAATCCCACAATTTTATTGGCAATTGTCCCGGAATCAAGCCCTAAAGTAATTATTCTGTCCCGGCCTTTAGTACTACCATTAATTTTTGCATATTCTAAAGCAAGCCTAATCTTATTTGCCACATCTTCAGGATTGAAGCTTGTAATGTAATGACCAGGCTCATCACCAAAGAGCCATCTAACATCCCCAACATTTGTCGAAACAACCGGACAATTACAGGCCATGGCTTCCTTTATTGTGTTTGGTGATCCCTCCCATCGTGATGTTAGCAGCAATAAATCAGCATGGTTAATTTCGTCAATTATTTCTTCATGTGGCTTGTGGTGGATAACCCTAAACTCAATAGTATCATCTTTCAGAAGTAACATTGAATCCCTGGCAAGGTGAAAATTCTTGGAAGGTCTTCCGGGATCTGATGCAAATAACACTATCTTTTTCTTAGAAACCTTTACACCTGACTTTGGTTTAACATAATCCAGATTAACTCCGTTGGGTATAATCCTTGCCCAGTTTAAGCCTGATTCAATTTTCATGGAACGAGATTTCATAATTGTGATATCCCATGAATATTTTGAGAACAAACGGATTATTGATTTCCATAAAAAGTTCTTTCTTGCATCACTTCCCATCAGCGATACCGCAATTGGTTTACATCCTGCCAGAGATGCAACAATACCTGAAAACGAATAGTGTGCATGGTAAAGGTCATAATAGTTTATTTTTCTTTCTTTTCTGAGTAATTTTATGTGCTTTATATAAGAAACCAATCCTTTACCCTCTATCAGAAAATATCTGATTTGAATACCCATCTTGATCAGAGAATTTCCCTGATTTTTTATAATTACACTGGGCCCCACGGAATTTCCTGAACAAATAAAAAGTATCTTCAAAATTTCCTGTTAATATAGCTTACAACAGCTTCCGAATAAACCTCTTCGATTGTTTTATTATTCTCTCTATATTCCCATTCAGAGTTAACACGCATAAAATATTCTTTGGAATAGTTCTGAAGAATACCAGCTGTTCCAAAATAGACTGCCTGAAACTCAAAAAGATAAAACTTTTTAAGGATATCATCGTATCCGATATCCAATGATACTGCAGGAACATCTAGCCATTTATAAACATCAGATGCAAAATCAAAAATCCCTTCGGGTATATTTGCTGCAAGACCATATGTATAATTATCATATCCTCCTCCGCTTGCCTTAAAAACTCTTTTTTTGAAAACGGGCCTGTAAAAAATATAAATAATGTCACCCATTACATAGACTTTCCAATCATTTTTCAGACCCGGTACAAGCTCCTGAATAATAAATTTGTGCCTGTATTTCGATTCCGGTTTATATCCTTTATGTATTATCCTTCTTATCTCTTCTTTAAGTGCAAATTTAAGACCCCCTGTTTTAGTCATTCCTTTTGTCTCACGCAAGAGCTCTCTTCTGTTATTTGCCATAGCTACATTTTTCCCCATCGATCCTTCTGCTTTTTTTATAACCAGAGGATATGCTAATGTCCCCAGCTCAGGAAAAAGTTCTTCAAGAGAACCATATATTCTCGTGTTTATATTTTTAAACTCTTCATACTTTGATTGCCTGCGAATTAATTCCATAAAGATCTTATTGTTATTTGCTCTCAAAAATCTGTATGAAGGAATAACTATTGCACCTGTCTCTTCTAAATAAAGTACTATATCTTCAATGAAGCTCTTATAAAAATAGCCAGGGTCTTCAGAAGATGTATATAAAACATATTTGCCAGCCCATTCATGGGCTTCTGAATCAAAAATTGTGATTGCCTGAATGTATTCAATTTCAAAATTATGTGATTGGAAACAATTTCTTAACAGATCCTTATCCATCCCCGAGCGGTAAGGAACAGAAAAGTGTTTTGAGCCAAAAAACCCTTTATAGTCCGTTAAAGCGTAAATAGTTCTTCTACTCATTTCTTATCCTCTTCTTTCATGAATCATCTTCAATCCTAATTTTAGTCCGACCAGATTTGCATATACCTTTTTACCTCCGGATGAAAGTTTCATGTATTGATCCGAACTTTTCGAGAAATCTTTTTTTATTAACCCATAAACCTGATTAGAAAAATTAGATGTAAAATCGCTGGTAATAAAATCAGCATACCATAGATCATAATGATGAGGCCTTACATATTTCTTTTTATTCCTGTCAAACACATGATTCAAGAAATATGCGTAAATTGCATATGGAAGCCGGTAATAACGTGAAAGGTCCTTTACACTGTACAACCTGTCAAGCTTAGTATTTGCCAGTGGTTTATGTAAATATTCCACCATTCTCGAATATGCTATCCTTGCTCTGATCGTTACAGCAGGTGAACTATTAAGTATTCCTGTGCGCAGTATGCTTCTTTCTGAATTAAGCAGGTATGTCAAGTAATCATATGACATGAAGGGAACTATGAAATTTGAATGATTTCTGAAAAGGCTATTTATCCTTCCAAAAAATTTTGAATATTTCTCGTTTAATAAAAACCTGATTATATGTAGCTTGTTTTCATCAGACAAATAATTGGAAATTCCTGTGAGATATTCTTCCTTATATCTGCCAACTGCTTTTATGTCAAATAACCCGGCCTTGTTAATCTCGTTATCAAATAATTCGGCCAGTTTGCTATTATCTGAAGAAGTAAGCAAATGATAAGCAAATTCCGTGAAAGTTACTCCGGCTCCCAGACTTTGTCCGGTAATTAATTCACCTCCCATAAAGCCCGCAATAAGATTGCAGCTGTTAAGGCTCCTTTTAATATATGAGTAATGAATTAAATCCTGGGCTGAAGGACTGTCTAAATTGCATTCAAGAAAATCAATCAGATGCCGTTTAATATCTTTACGGTAATCATCATTCAGCCTGAAAAAAGTATGTTCTCTGGAAAATAAATCAATAAAAGGAATAATAGTTTCCTGTTCGATGCTTCCTGGCTGCCCGAAAGTAAAAGTAGAAACATCGAGTCCGGCGTGCTTAACGGCTGCTAAAAGAACCCTTGAATCAAATCCTCCGGACATTGTCAGTACTGTCGGAAGAAAAAAGGAGGTTTCCCCAGCTATTTTTTCTGATAGTACCTGTCCGGCTTCACCAGGAAGAAATTTGTTATATTTTTCAGGTATATTAAAATTCTCTGCAAAATTATTAGAGCTAATGCTTTTAACAGAATCATTCATTATAGTCAATACACTTCCACCTTTTATTCTGGATATATCCTGCAACAATGTTCTTTCGTTAATTATATAGTTGAATAAAAGGAGATCTAAGACTGATGAAGCATTCACTTCTGAAGACGAGTATTTTAACAGCTGCCCGAAATCAGAAGATATCTTAATCTCTCTATAACTTCTAATTATTGAAAATACAGGAAAGAATCCGAAAATGTCAGTGTATAAAATCAGTTCATTTGTAATTTTATTAAATAATATTACAAATCCATTATCAAGATAATTTATATTTTTTTCTATGAATGATCTTGAAGGTTCTGCTTTGATCTTCCTGATAAAGGAAATATTTGCATCTGCCAGTATAAACAATTCATCTGTTTCGGAAATAAGCTCCCGGTCATGAACTTGTCCTTTGCGATAATATGTATATAATTGACCTGCCTTAATAAGACCCCACGCTATTTTAACACTATCTGATGAAATTAAAAAATCCATTTTGGTCTGAGAATAAATAGCCTGATTAAGAAAGGGAAAACGAAATATTTAATCAACCTTTATATATTGAAGTTCCTTTTCAGTTGGATAAAAAAAGAAAAAAGAAAACCAGAACAAGATATCAACTATAATCTGGTAAATAATCCTTTCAAAAAAGTAGATAAGTTTATGCTTCCCCGGATTAATTATTTTTTGCACAATTCGGAATGTTTTTAATACTACTAGAAGTAAGTATAAGGAAATGATTATGACGATACTGTTGCCTAAGAAAACCGCAGGAATTAAAAGAAACAAAACAAGCGATGTATATTGTTTTCTAATTGAATGTTTGATTTTATTTATATTAAAAAAATGGTTTCTCAGCAAAACTGCAGGGTAAAGAATATCTCCGTTAAGAACCATTTTCCACATTCTCTTTGTGTTTCTGTAATCAATAGTATGATGCAGTGCCATAAGATCTGGAATTCTTATACTTTTTATTCCTTTCTCTGAAAGTCTAAGTGTAAAATCAATGTCTTCATTTATCCTGAATTTTGTCCTTAGTCCATTAACCATTTCCCAGCATTCCCTTTTAATCAAAAAAATACCCCCATTGGCCTTTAATATTTTTGATTTTAAAGGCAGTGCCGGACCAATGTAAGAAGCAGGAGCCCTTCCTAAAATAGTTTCATTCAAATCGTAATAAATATTATCGACATTACCTGATACACAATCATATTTTAGTTTTCCGCGCTCATCAATTACTTTTTTCAAAAATTCCGGCATCAGCTCTATGTCCCCATCTATAAAAAAGAGGATTTCACCTTTTGATTCCTTTCCACCTATATTACGTGCAACAGCTGCATTACAGATTCCGGTTATTTTATAAACAACAACCTCCTTAAAAGTTTTTACCCTTTCAATACTGTCATCTTTTGACTGAGAATCAACGTACAGTAATTCATAATTGGTTAGATTATTTTGTGTGATAACATTTCGAATACTTTTTAGGCAATTAGTAAGCTTCCAACCTTCATTCCTGCCTATTATTATAAAGGAAATCATTAATTTTACTGATTATTAATAATTTCCATTACATCATCTACAAAATACTTCGCAGGTTTAATAGAAAAATCCTGAGATGATCCAATATATTTAATAAAGTACCTGAATCCATTCATAATTTTTTGATCTGAAGATAGAATCCATGGATGAAAACCAATACCGGCAATTTCACCATTTCTAATTCGGTTTAAAAAGCCTTTGAAATAATTAAATACATCATTTTCATTTAATTTTTTTTTGTAAACCAGCCAGTCATCTCCCACTGTCTGCAACCTAATGATCCTATTTTTGTTTCTTCTTCTCATTAATAATGTATTGCACCTGTCATTCTTTTTACAGTGAATAAGATCATAACTAAACTTGTAATCCCTAAGATATTTCAGTAAATTTATACTCCATTTACTGTTTGGCGAGTGAAATCCAGAGATTTCAGTATCAAAACCCGAAGATGCCATACTGAAATTACTGAAATCATCTTTTAATTCTGCAGATGAAACATATAAAGGCACGATATGTGAATGGGTATGTGATCCGATTTCATGCTCATGGATTATAATTTCTTTAACACTTTCAGGGTATTCCTTCAAAACTCTACCAACTGTAAACCAAGTGGATTTTATATTATAATCTTCAAGTATCTTGAGAATTTCTGAGATATCAGCATCAGAAATTTGAGTTACATTTCCGCCAAATTGCCTCTCATAATCAAAATAGATAAATATGTTTCTTCTCTGTCTTAACTTCTGTGTAAGCTTAATAGCTTTTTTATTTATTACCAGATTAGCCCAAATATAATAAATCTTTAATTTCAGTTTTTTGATATGACCCATTAACAAATTGCTTATTAAATTTATTTATTTCAAATTTTGTTAGTCAAATTCCTTCCTTAGGTAATGAAAGATCTTACCTCTTACAGGTTTAATTATTTTCCCATAATTAGGCATAAATTGAACGAACTTACCACCAAATCCATATTTAAAGTGCCAGATATTAAATTCCGGATGTTCTTTGGCTGGTATGTTCTCAGGACAAAATCCAAGATCATAAATTTTTAAACCATAATTTTTCATTGTTTTAATCATTGACCATTGAACAAAATGACCAGGCGGTGGGCAATTGATTGATGAAGTAAGATCTGGATTAATGGCTCCGTACATGTATGAGGCAATCCCTTTACGGCTTGCCATTGAAATATTAATTATTTCATTATTATATTCGGCAACAAAAAGACTGGCAAATCCAGAATTTAATAAAATACGAAGTTCATTTTTAAACCTGGATTCGGACAATGTGTTAAAGAATTTTTTATTACCAAGTATATTGTAGAAATCCCAGAATTTTGAAATTATATTTTCATCTGCATGCTGGATTTCATTTATTTTAATACCCGATTTCATACCTTTCCTGACATCATATCGGGTTTTTCTTCTCATTTGATTAAGCAATTGATCCTCATTTGAGGTTAGATCAATCCAATATGTATTTCGCCCGTTATTAATACATTCAAAGCCAGTCTCTTGAAATAAATTGCTGAATTCTTCAAAATAACTGGTTTTTTTTTCATCAATTTTTGCGGGCAACCATGGGTTAATTCTCACATAAGACACATTTTTATCTTTTGCCCATGATATAAAATGTTCTAATATTACTTTAAGATCTTGTATTTCAAAATAATCATTAATAATTATACCTGAATTAATATCCCCCGTTTTAATTAAGCCATTGATTCCACTTTTTAGAGTATAATGAGCCCCTGCAATATCTATTCTTTTTTTTGTGAAAATAAAAGTTTCCGGTTGTTTTAATTCGGGTCTCCTGTGATATTCATAGTGTAAACATGCACGGTAGGATGCGTTTTTTGCACCTAAAAGCATATTATTCCATCGGTTCTCTTCTTCAATATTTATCCGTAAATTATCTAAACAAGATCCCATTATTATTGTACCTTTTAACCTTGTGTTAACTTATAACTTTCATAAAAGGATTTCTCAAGAAAGATCTAAATACTCTGTAAGTATTGAAAACAGGCCATGCTATTACGTATTTCTTATTAATCAGAACGTACCCATTATTTCTTACTGAATCTTTTCCCTTTTCATTCTCATCCTGGATCTGAATAAAAATATCTTTAGCACCGTTTTTTATACAATAGTTGATCCTTTCCTGTTCCATTCTCGTATGTAAACCCTGATGCCTGTATTCCGGAACACAAAAACCATCTTTCAGTAAAAATTGCCCGGGCTTTAGATAAATACCAAATTCCTCAAAATATCTTATGCTTTTTACTATTATCCAGGCTAAATAAGCAATATCTCCAGTGATATTGTCAATTACGGCAAGCCCTATCCAGTTTCCTGAATTCATACGGGCAGGAATAAGATTTCTAAAAGCTTTCCTACCGCGAAACTGGTAAGCCTTTCTAATTTTTGCTTCATCAGCCCATGTGATTTCTCTAATTATGTATTTATCGTTAATGTTTTTTAAATCCAATATTAACTCCTCACGCTGTAATTTATATGTATTTAACAAATGAATCTTAGGTTTTAGGGACCATAGAAATAACCTAACATTTTTGGGAATAATAAATCTAAATATGTTTTTTACTTTGCTTTGAGTGTTTTTCATTACTTAATTGATCTGACTCTGAATCTAACCGTTATTGTTATAATATTGTGCATTAATGTTATTGAACATCACAGCTATTAAAAAAGATACATCTGACGGCATGTAGAATGAGACCATTGTCCTCGATGTTGAATGAATAATCATTATTGACAACATAGCTATTCCAAAAACAAAAACACCTTTAAAACGTATATTATTCCCTTCGAGCCTGAGTAGGTATAATACTATCCCTAAAACAGTTGCCCAAAATAAAATAAAACCAACTATGCCTCCCACTAACAATAAATTATGATTCCCTACATGACCGTCATAATAATCGGCACTTACTTTGCTAAACCCGAATCCGAAAAAAGGACTTTCTTTGAATCTTGTCAGTACCTGAGGTCCTCGTATATCGAATCTCCTTGCAGTCCCACCGGCTGTTAAATCTCCTTCAAAAACGTATTCGACTGTCGATAACCTCCTAAATGATGCTATTAAATTTGACTTAATTTTCCCGGGTAATAGTATATATACGGCAATTACTGTGAATATTATAGCAATAAATAATCTTCTGTAAGTGATTTTATTATAATAATAAACCAGGAATAAAAGCAAAAACACGCCCGAGGCAATCATCCAGCCTCTTGTTGCGCTATTCATAATGAATAATAATGAAACGAAAACAATTATCCATAAATAACCCGAATTGAATCGCCTTGTCCCAATTGTAATATAATAAAGTCCTGTAACAAAACTATAGAGGGCTATTAGTATCCCTCCCGTCAGCCTAACTACTTCATCATCCTCAAAAATAGCTTGTGCATTGATCTTTCCTAAAACAAGGAAATCTGTTATCCTACCTCCTAATATAATATCAATCTGAGAAACAGAAATATGAATAAGATTTACAAAAAATACAATGCCATTGAAATAATACAATTGGTCTATGTTAAAAATTTTAGGCAGGACCAGAAAAAGTAAAAAAGAAGGTAGAAAGCTTACTATAAAAAATAGCGATCTGGCTGAATGACCAAAGACCAGGCTCCAAAATAGAAGAAAAACCAGATAAACAAAAACAGGCAAATAAAATGACTTTAATAAATCCTTTCGCAATGATATCTTTGATGGATGAATAAAAAGATACTTTAGAAGTATAACAAGAACAAAAACTAGACTGAAACTGAATCCAACCGATTGAGTTATCATCACGAACCATGAAAAAGGTTCACTGTTAAACAGATAAAATGGATGGGCTAAAAAAATAAAAACCAATGCTATATCAACGGTAGAATCCTTGCTTCGTATTAAATATAAAGCTAACATACCATAAAATATGAACCGTGATACAGGGGTATTAATCAAGTGAACCAAAATAGAACCAAGTAGGATCAATAAAATGATCTTAATGCTTGTTACTGCAATGTATTGTTGCCTAATGAATAATTCTCTTTTAGTTGGCACCACTGGAATTAGTTTATTGTGGTTATAAATGCTAATTTAAATCAATTTTTGTTGAGGTATGGATTATATCCGTCATTTGGTTTTTTGTTAAACATCCATTTCAAACCCCATAGGTAACCTCTGCAAATTGCAACGGTACATTTTCTTTGATAACCCTTAGTAATAAGGGTCTTTACCAGCAGAGTTGTTATATTCCAGATAGTAATTACTATGAAATATCTAGTTTTAAGATTCCGGTACTGGAATATGAACCGCCCCTGTCCCCTGTAGTAATATACCGGTAGCGCCTTGGCATTACCAGCTCCCGTTGTCATGCTTTCCTTATGCCATATTTTTGCTTGCGGGGTATAGATAAGCTTATATCCCTTTCTCCTGGCCCTCTGTGCATAATCACCCTGTTCGGCATACAGGAAGAAGTAATCACAATAAAAACCTACATCCTTAACCAGTTGTACCGGTAGGAGCCAGAATACATCATCCAAAGAATCACGTTCTGCTTCTTCATCACACTGGCCAGTATCTTTTTCATTTTTGCAGGGATAATAGGTTGTCATATACCTGTGATCTTTAAAGATTACACCGGTATGCTGCAAAATATCAGGATGATCATAATAATATACCTTACCTGAAACAATTGCCCTGTTGTCATAGCGAACTGCAGTATCGACCAAATATCCGATTGCATATTTATCAATAACAGTATCGTTGTTCATTATGAGATACCATGAGGGATTATCAATTTGGGCTGTTTCAATACCAAAATTCACCCCCCTAACGTATCCCACGTTGGAATTTATTCGGAGTATCTTTACCTTGTAAGTATAATTAAAAGCTTTGCATAATAACTTGAAGTCTGCCTGTTCAGAGCCATTATCAACCAGGTAAACATTAAAGTTAGAATAATCTGATGCCAAAATTGAGTTAACACAGTCAATAGTGTGTTTGTGAAGGTTGTAATTAAGGGTTATTACCGCAAGCATAGAATCTCGCTTAATTTAATCTTTCAATAATTTCTATGTAAAATATGATCAATGAATGCAAAAAACACTCTCGGTGATCTGATGAGACAAACAATAACAAAAAACTTAGGCATAGCACGAAGGTGTTTTGAAAATATCAATCGTAGGCTGGTTTTTGCTAAAATTTTTACCTGCTTTTTATCTAACTCTGATAAACTATGTTTCTTGAAATACCTGCGTATAGCATCATAAAGAATATTATCTATTCTGGTCTCAAAAAATGCCTTTTTATGTCCTATGCTACTGGGATGAACCCTGTAAGCTGCTGTTTTATAATCAAATATCTTAATCTTATAATCTATTGCAATATTTAACCACAACCAATAATCAATTACAAACCACAGATTTTTTTCGACTATTCGATTAGCCAATCCTTTGAGCAGATCAGTTCTGGCACACACAGTTAATGTATTTACAAGATTTGTGTCCAGTAAATCAAAAAAATCAGCATCAGACTTTCTTTTTTGCCTTTGACTAATAACCATTTTATTATCCGAAAGTCTTTTACCATCCCTATCTATCAAAATTATATCAGATGACACCAAACCATATTCTGGATTTGCTTCTAAAAAATAAATTTGCTTTTGTAGTTTTAATGGGTCGGTCCAGTAATCATCACCTTCGCATATGGCTGTATATTTTCCAATACAAGCATTTAAAGATCGAATTAAGTTAGGTAACATACCTATGTTTTGATCAGAGTGGATAAGTCTTATTCTTCCTTGGCAGTTTTTTTCATATGGCTTTATTTTGTTTAGTGTTTTATCAGTACTACAATCTTCTCCAATCACCAAATTGAAAAGAAAATCAGTTTTCTGCATCAAAATACTATTTATAGCCTGTTCTATAAAAGGCTCATGATTGTAAGTAATCATACAAACACTGACCAAAGGTTTTGAATTATTGAACAATTAAATAAGATCTAAAAGTTTGTTACTTCTTTTTTTGTGAAATCTTGCAGGGATACCTTTGTAAATTCCCCACTCAGCTAAATCATCTATAACAAGCGACATAGCGCCAACTGCAACACCTTCATTTATTGTAACATTAGGGAATACGATGCAGTTACTTCCTAATTGGCTGTACTTTTTAATTAATACTTTGCCTCCTTTTAAATTAGTATATTTTGGATCAATTAATGGGCCAATTAAATGTTCTCCTGAAAAATCGTCAGATGCGCTAAAAATTGTACAACGTGGAGATAATCCTGAATAATCATCTAAATCTATACCGAATTTACCATAAAGGGCTGTATATGCCGAAATATGTATATTATTCCCCAATTTGATATGTCCAGATAAAATGCAAAAATCATCAATACGAACATTATTTCCGAATTCTATCTTTTCAATATTATAGAACCTGGCAAAACGGCTAATAAGAACATTATCTCCAATAGATTTAAAACCTATAGCCAGAAGTTCTTTTTTCGTATAGAATGAGGTTTGCATATTTCATCTTAAGTTTAATAAATCACAAATTTTGTAAACAATACTTTTATCAAGATTTGGATATATAGGTAAACAAATAACCTGATTTGTAATTTTTGTTGCAACTGGCAAGTTTAAGGATTTTGCTGAAGGTAATCCTCTATAAGTTGGAAATTGACTTATAAGTGGATAAAAATAACGCCTGCCATATATATTATTTTCTTTTAAAAATTTATAAATTTCATCCCTGCTTTTACTATACTCCTTTTCATCCACAAAAATTGGGAAATAGATATAATTATAATTGCTAAGTCCAGGATAATCAGCTAACATAGTAATACCCTTTATTTTTTTAAGTTCTGACTTATATATTTCAGCTACTTCTTTTCTTTTTCTAATGTTATTATAGTAATGTTTAAGTTGAATTAATCCCAGCGCAGACTGCATTTCATTCATTTTGGAATTTATTCCAGGAGCCATAACCTTTGTTTCTCCTGCAAACCCAAAATTCTTTAGATAATCAATTCGCTGTTTGGTCTTTTCATCATGACAAACAATAGCCCCTCCTTCCATTGTAGTAAAAGGTTTTGTAGCGTGAAAACTCAATGTGGAGAGATCTCCATAATTCAGAACAGAAGTGCCATTAAGGTTATTGCCGAAAGTATGGGCTGCATCATAAATTATCTTTAAACCATATGTGTCTGCAATTTCTTGTATGCGATCAATATAGCATGGGTTTCCATATACGTGAACAGGAAGAATGGCTGTAGTCTGGGGCGTAATGGCAGCTTCAATTTTTTCTGGATCCAGATTACAGAATTTCGGTTCAATGTCTACAAAAACGGGTTTAATTTTATTCCACCATAGAGCATGAGTAGTTGCTACAAAGCTATAAGGTGTTGTGATAACTTCTCCAGTAATTCTTAATGCCTGTAAAGCTGTAAGTAACGCAAGCGTACCATTGGCAAATAATGAAATATACTTTACTCCAAGAAATTCTGCGATTTCTTTCTCGAGCTGTTGATGGAAAGGTCCATTATTAGTAAGCTGCTTGCTTTTCCATATTTTTTCAAGGTAAGGGATGAATTCTTGCAAACAAGGTAAACTGGGCTCAGTTACGTAAATTTTATTTTTTATTACCATTTTTATTTACATTATCAATTATTATGGTTTTAATTTCATAATATTCTTCCATTTTCATTTTCTTTGCCATCAATAAAATAATAAAAAATGCCATAACAGGCACAAAAATCAAAATTACAATTTGATTTACAGGGAAAGGGTTAAAATATATTATAGGCAAAAAAATGATAATTAAAGTAAAAGAAATTAAAAAACTCTTTGATAAGCTTTTCAGTTGTTCTATTAATCCGAATCTGATTAGATCTTGAGTATAATAGGTATTTATTGCCAATGCAATTAATGATGTAGCAATCATGCCTAAAATCATTTCTTTTATACCAACAAAAATGCCTAAGATAATGGATGGTATACCAACTATTTTTTTTAAAATTTCAATTTTTAAGAAAAGATCAGATCTGCCCAACGCTGTCAATATCTGAACATTTATGACATGCATTGGATAAAACATGCCTACAAAAATTAAGAGTTGTAAATAAGGAACTGAATCCAGCCATTTTTCCCCCAATAAAACCTCTATCATTGGTTCTGCGACTAGGCCCATAATTATCATTGCATTAATATTAAAAAACATTACAACTTTCAGGACTTTTTTTGCTGCTTTTTTAAGGCGTACCGGTTCATCCTGTATTTTTGAAAAAACGGGTAGCAAAAAACTCATTAAAGAATTTGAAATGGCATGTGATGGCAAATTATTGAATTGCTCAGCCCTAGTGTAAAATCCTAATTCATTAGCAGGGAAGAATTTACCAACAACCAACCTATGTAGCTGATTATAAAACCTGTCAATGATCCCCGAAATTAATAATTTACTACTAAAAGAAAACAACTCACTAAAGGAAGTTTTGCTAAATTCTAACGAAGGAAACCAATTATTCTTTAGCCATAATTGAATATTTACAAAAACCTGATTTAACAATGTTTTCCATATTAATGCCCATACTCCATATCCCTTATAGGCTAAGTATATAGCAATAATACCTGATAAAATTTGAGATACTAATTCAATTCTGGTTCTAAGTTTAAAATTAACATCACGTTTTATAATAGAGTTTTGAACAATTGTTAAAGCATAAAGGATAACAATTACTGAAAGAACCCTTACTATTTTAACCAGTTGAACCTCATTATAAAAACCAGCGATTAATTTGGCACTTAGATATAATAATATAAATACTAGTAAACTTACACCCAAATTCAGATAAAAAACTGTTGACAGATCACTACTTGATAAGGTTTTCCTTTGCATGATTGCAGAACTAAATCCAGAGTCTACAAAAACATAAGAAACAGTAATAAAGACTAAAGCCATTGCCACTAAACCATACTCAGCTGGCAGAAGTAATCTGGCTAATATAATACCTATTACAAATTGAATCCCTTGATGTAGTACCATGCCTGTAATGCTCCATGAAGCTCCGGCAATTGCTTTTTGTTTAAGACTGCTCAAGTTATTTTCTTTATTATTCTGGCTGGAACTCCCCCCATTATTTTAAACGATTCGACATCTTTGGTAACGGCTGAATTTGGAGCAATGATTGAATGATGTCCTATCTTTACTCCTGGATATATTGTACAATTACCACCTATATAAACGTTACTTTCAATTATAATTGGACTTGTAGGTCTATACTTATCCCTGTTTTTATCTTCTAAAGGAATACTGTTTATGCACATTTCTGCACTGCTATGACACCATAAACCAGTTGAAGGCCCTGCTATATGAACAAAATCCCCTATGGTTATATTATCACTTGTATCGAAAACATTATTAACTCCAATATAACACTCTTCCCCTATTGAAATATTGCCTTTACCTGGACCTACTACTTTTACTCCACCCTCTATCATAGTATTATTCCCTACGCTCAAGTTTTTAAGACAGGTATTCCCTCCAATAATTACATTATTTCCTAAAGTAACTGTTGAGGCCAAAATGCAACCCCTTCCAATCTTACAATTATTTCCAACTTTAAATTTTCTTGATACACTTGCACTATTATCAAGAATACAATCAGGATTTTTAATCTTAAATATTATATTATTAAGTATCCTTTTCACTATGTGTATTTTAGAATTCGATCAATTAATTTATAACACAATGAACTATATGAAAAATATTGATACTGATAAATATCTTTAGAAATTCCAGTCTTAAATCTGTAGATCTCTGGTAGTTTTCCTTTATTCAAGTTACATAAATCGTATTTCTGAGCTCCTAAGTTTTTGGATATTTTAATAGCTTCCCATTGTAATAATTCTCCCTGCCCTTCGTTTTTAATATTTCCCACTGAAGCACCCTTATAATAATGCATATAATTTTTGTTGCCCATAATAAAAGATCCTGAAATTGGAATTTCATTTTTAAAAGCAATTAAAACATATGCCTGCCTTTTTGAGGATAATTTACGAAACAACTCATAATAATAATCAAAAGTCAGATTAACATAGCCTAACTTTTTATGCAATTCTGACAACATTGGCCAAAAAATATTTAATCCTTCAGAATCGAAGTATGCGTTAATAGTAATACCTGACTTAATTGCCTTCCTTACCATATTTCGCCTTTTAGAAGCGATTACATTATTAAAAATCTCATCTTCATTTAGAGTTAGATCGACCATTGCTGTTTCTCCGAAATATGTATTATCCAAATCATCATGTTTCTTAATATAAGGGAATCCTGCGTAACAAAAAGATTCAAAACAATTAACACTAAACTCATTTAAATCAATAATCGCATCTCCAATAAAACCGGCATATGGGATATCATAAAGTGGCCTTATACTATATTGCTTAATACCAAATCTTTTCCTGGTTATGTGGATAACTGCAGCATGTTTAATATTTTCAGGATCATCTACCAGATAAAATAATTCAGTGTTAAACTTCTTCTCAATTATTCTGTTTAATTCAACTTCATGAAATATGGAGCCATTTTTCGTTTTTATCAGGTGACTGATCTGCTTTGAAATTGATTCATCAGGTTTAATAAGCCTGTACTCTTTATACCTTAACATGGATTATCCTGGCTATCCGGTATATTTATGATACTTTATAACACTTGGATTATTTGTTGCTGATTTTTTGATTGTTAGGATATTATATGTTTTTAAAATTATTTAGTGCTTCAATTACATAATTTACTTCTTCATGCGTCAGATCAGCATGTAAGGGCAGGGTTATAAACTTATCAGATTCCTTTTCTATGAATGGACAATTATTACCCCACCGTTTGAATAATGGTTGGACAGATAGCGGAGTGTAATGGCAACCTGTAGCTATTCCTTTACTTTTCAGGTAAATCATTAATTCATTTCTTTCGACTGCCCTGATGCCAAACATCTGATATGGGTAATTCTCTGGTTCAAATGGGATTAATGGTTCAATTACCTTGACAGGTTTTATGCCACCTATGTATTTCTTTATAATTTCTGACCTCCGATTATTAAATGCAGGTAGTCTACTTAGTTGAACCAAACCGATGGAAGCTGCAAGGTCATTCATATTGTATTTATATCCCAGTACATTCAGTTCATAAAACCAATGCATTGAATCATGATTTGCCGTAGTGTAAGCTTGTGCTGTTTTCCAGTTGTCCTTGTCAATACCTACCCAGCGCATTGCTTTTACATCCCTGAATAGTTCAGGGTCATCTGTGACCATCATGCCACCGTCACCTGTGGTCATGCATTTCTTTTCCTCATAGCTGAAACAGCCAATATCTCCCCAGGTACCAAGTGATTTACCCTTGTATATTCCTCCTGCCGTATGTGCACAGTCTTCAACTATCTTTAACCCTTTTGATCTTGCCCAGGGAACAAGAATATCCATCGGAACAGGGTGCCCGGCATAATGAACCGGGATCACCGCAACACAGTCTTTGTCATATTTCTTATCCAGTTCTTCCAGGCTCATCCCAAGTGTTACCGGATCCGAATCAATAAAAACAGGAATCAGCCTATTGTAGAGCACTGCTGATGCAGTAGAAGAAAAAGTCAGGGAAGGCACAAGTACTTTTTTACCTTCAGAGAACCTGAAACAAGCAAGGGCGAGATGCAGGGCCGCTGTTGCAGAGTTTACACCAACTGACATTTTACATCCTATGAATTTTGACCATGCTTCTTCGAATTCTGCTACTTTCGGACCTAATCCTACCCACGAGCGATCGAAAGCTTCTTTGATTGCCTGTAACTCCTCTTCTCCCAGGGATGGTTTAAATAGTCTAATGTTCATGAAATAACGATTGTTTGATTGGGTGATTGGATGATTGAATGATTAAATGATTGAATGATAGGATGATTGGTTGATTGATGTGGTGATTGTTTATTCAGCATCTTCGGCGCCATATGCTTCCATAATATCTTTTAGGATATAATCATTTTCCCAATTAGAATTATCTTTCAATTGTTTGACTTGAGATTTATTATAATTAATTAGTTTATTTTCAAGAGAATAGTGTATTGAATCATATTCATCAAACCAGCTTTGATCCAAAATTTCTGCTTTAAGAAGAGCATAAATCTGAGAATAATTTTCAGCCACTGAAGCAAGAGCAATACTGTTCATCTGAATACTTTATTTCAGATATCTTCTTCCATAACCCTCAGCTATATTGGAATGCACTGAAAATGAAGAATCCTCAATCTGAGCTTTTACTTTGAAAGAAATGCTGGAAATAACATCTAATTTTTTCTTAACGAATACGAAGAAATCAATAGCTCCCTTCCAGACCTACAGCTTTCTGAAACCTCTGTTAATATTCCTGTTCCTATTTATCAAATTATCTTCCATCTTTACAATTCAATCATCCAATCAACCAATCAATCAATCATCCAATCCTCGTAAAATCCTTTAGAGTCATATTCTTCTGGTCTTTAGCAGACAATATCGGATCGTTCACCGGCCAATCAATATTCAGATCAGGATCATTCCAATGCAATCCTCTTTCGTGCTCAGGAGAATAAAAATTATCAATTTTGTAAACGACTTCACTTATGTCAGTCAAAGTGCAAAATCCATGCGCAAATCCCCGAGGGATAAAAAACATCTTTTTATTCTCTTCTGACAAAAATACTCCATGCCATTTACCGAATGTTTTTGATCCTTTCCTCAGATCAACAGCAACATCAAATATTTCACCCCTAATACATCTTACAAGTTTTGTTTCAGAATATGGCTCAACCTGGAAATGGAGACCCCGGATTATCCCCTTCCTTTCAGAACGAGAGTGATTCTCCTGTACCCATTCCCTTTGCAGACCATGCTTTCTAAATTCATCTATATCGTAGGCTCGCATGAAGAATCCGCGTTCATCGACATGAGGTTTAAGTTTGACCTCAAACAATCCGTCAATACCTAGCTCTTTGAACTCCATTTATTCATATATCTTTCTATCTGATCAATACAAAGCTGATATACATCGCATTCTTTGTAAGTTTTATACCATTCTACTGTCCACTGAACAGTTTCTTTGAAATCCAAAACCGGTTTCCATCCTAATATATCCTTTGATTTATCGATATTAAGTCTAAGCAAATCGGCTTCGTGTAACTTCATATTAGCATCATCAGTCTCCCATTTCCCCGAGCCCCAAAGTGAAACAATCAAATCAACCACATCCTTAACTTTTGTGATATCTTTTTCATCGGGTCCAAAATTCCAGGCTCCGGAATATTTACCCGGGTCTTCCGCCATTTTCAAAGCAAGAAGTAGATAACCGGCCAACGGTTCCAGAACGTGCTGCCATGGTCTTACAGCAAGTGGATTCCTGATTATTATGTGTTTATTGGCCTCCAGGGATCTTATACAATCCGGGACCAGTCTGTATTCTGACCAGTCGCCTCCGCCGATGACGTTGCCGGCGCGGGCGGTAGAGATTGATTGATTGATTGATTGATTGGGTGATTGATTGGGTGATTGGGTGAAGGAAAGTCGGTAGGATTGGGTTACTAACTCCGCAGCGGCCTTGCTGGCGCTGTAGGGATCGTAACCGCCAAGGGCATCCGTTTCCTTGTAGCCTGTCATACACTCTTTATTCTCATACACTTTGTCGGTTGTAACTATAACTATTTGCTTAACGGAAGGGGAATGTCTGCAAGTTTCAAGTATATTGACTGTACCTATTATATTGGTTTCGAATGTCGAAACAGGATTTTCATAACCTGGCAATACAAGTGCCTGTGCAGCAAGATGAAAGACAATTTCAGGGTTTTCACGAGTGAGGATCTCCTGAATTTTATCAAGGTTTCTTATATCCTCCCTGTAATCTCTGATTTTATCTGAAAGTTTTGCAAGAAGAAATAAATCTCTGTCAGTCTTTGGATCAAGAGCTATACCGATTACTTCAGCTCCCAGCTGCTTTAGCCAGATAGTAAGCCAGGATCCCTTATAACCGGTGTGACCCGTTACAAGAACCTTCTTATTTTTAAAGAAATTATTAAAGATTTGCATTATAAAGTATTAGAACACAGATGACACTGATTTAACTGATTTAACTGATTTACACTGATTTATATTGATCTGATCTGTGAAAATCAGTCATATCTGTGTTATCAGTGTTCCATTCAATCAACCAATCAACCAATCATCCAATCAATCCCAAATCTTCCAAACCGGATTTTCCTTCCACATCTTCTCAAGCAACTGGTTGTCACGATAGGTATCCATACACTGCCAGAAGCCTTTATGCCTGAAAATTGCAAGCTGCGACTTTTCAGTAAGTTTTTTCATCGGCAAACGCTCAAGATCAACTGAAGAATCTTCAGGTATTAAATCAAGGAATTCTCTTTTAAAAACAAAATAACCTCCGTTAATAGGTTCCTGCCGGTCGGGATCTTTTACTTTCTCATAAAATTTTGTTACATTATTACCATTAGTTTCAAGATCTCCGAAACGTGAGGGAGGAAAAACTCCTGTTACTGTTCCTGTTAAACCATGAGTTGTATGAAACTTCAGCAATTCCTCCAGGTTAACATCTGAGACAGCATCGCCATAAGTGACCATAAAATTTCCCTCTGTAACATATTTACCAGCTAATTTAACCCTGTAGCCTGTCATTGATTCAGAACCTGTTTCAACAAGTGTCACATTCCAATCATCCTTAATCGAGTTATTGTGGTAAGTTACTTTACCCCCGTCCTGCAAACTGACAGTAATATCGGAACTATATGAATAGTAATTCAGAAAATAATCACGGATTATATTTCCCTTATATCCAAGTGCCAGGATAAAATCTTTAAATCCATAATACGAATAATGCTTCATTATGTGCCACAGAATCGGTTTCCCACCGATTTCCACCATAGGTTTTGGCTTATATTCGGTTTCTTCACGCAGGCGGGTACCCATACCGCCGCAAAGAATTATGACTTTCATAACTTTATTTTTTCGGGTTTATTTTACCTCGGATATACTCCGCTACCATCATGATCACCCATAATCCTATCATAACCACAATGAAAGTTACAGGTGATCTGTATCTTTCCAGCGGAGAAACCATATAAGCATGCAGCAAACTGTGAATAATCGGTATTGATGCAAGAAAAATTCCCAAAATATGTTTCTTCTTAATCAACATTAAAAATCCAATAATATAGAATGGCAAAAAAATTCCATAAAATAAGATACTGGCCATATTATGTGCCAAAGACCATTTCTGAAACCTGTATCCGTAAGTAATAAATGCTGGTTTAAAATACGCAGGCTGCCAGAAATTCAGGAATGCTCTTATTTTAATTTCATCCTTATCATATCCTTCCGGAGCAATTTCAGTACTCTGATTATAATATTGCTCAAATCTGTTTCCATATTTTTCCTTATTCCTGTTCAGAACATATTCATAGGAAGAATAATCCAGACTTGTAATCTTCTCTCCCCACAGACGTGAAGTAAATGCTGTCGTTCTTGGACTTAGCAAAACCAACTGATCATAAACCTTGTAGTTTCTTATTCCCCAGGGGATACTTAGAATAAACACAAATCCAAACCATATTGATAACGATTTAATTAATACTAACAGCTTAAATGGTTTTGACAAAAAGAAGATAAGCGCAAAAACCGGAAGATAAAATAAATATCTTTCATCGACATGTATTAGGATTGAGAAAGACAGCGCAGCAAATATTATGTTTTTAATCTTATGAGGGTTTTTAACACTTCTGATAAGAAAAAGCAGAGTCAGTGGCAACAAAAAGAAAACTGTTGATTCTTTCAGAATAAAAGGAGAATATTTAAAAAACTCCGGGAAGAATACCCCCCACAGGCTTATCATCCAGGCAGTTTCTTTATTAAAAAGTTCCCTGCCAATATAAAAAAATACAGGAACAACTAGAGAAGTAATTAGTGCATTAAAAACATAAAGTGGTATTGCAAAATCAGAAAACAGTTTTATGCATAGGGTCACCATAACAGGCAGGAAAGGTGCTACGATCATTCCTGATGTCAGATCTTTTGGTTCTATCCAATGACCCGCTGCAAATTGCTGCCCCCAGTAAATATATTCTGTATGAGCAACTCCTTGATTGAAGTATGAAATCAAAGAAAAGGTCAATCTCAAAATGAAAGTGACTAATGTTAACAGCATCAACACTTTCTTTTCATTTTTGTCCAAAACTGTTTGAACTTTACTCATCAGCAAAATCATTAAGCTTTTAAGTCGCTTACATTTAAAATCCTGCGTAAAAATAACCTCACCAACAGAATAAAACTGATTTCACCCACCATTTTCCATATCCTGATCAGAATACTAATAGCTCCAGCCAATGAATTGGAAATAATAGTTTTTAATCCTATGATCATTACACCCTCCACAACACCGAGTCCGGAAGGTGCAAAAAAAGCTAACATACCCAAAATTGCCGCAGCAGCATATAATCCTGTAATAAAGGGAAGATAACGCCATTCCAATTCAGTTACCGAGTTAATAAGTATAAATATCCCCAATCCGATACAGACCCATTTAATAAGATGAAGCATTACAACCTCCACAAAAAAAAAGTAGGTGTAAGGTGAAACATGGTTTTGGGTTTCTTTTCTTATATATTTAAAATAGATCTTTGCATATATCCCGATAAGTTTCGGATGAACAGATAAAAACAGAAGAATAAAAAGAAACACAAGCAGAGGTAAATATTCTCTTACAAATGAAAAATTTGTAAAAAACATGCTTAATAAAACAAGAAAACAGGAAGACAATACTGACAAAACAGTCTCCACAAAAAATCCATATCCTGTTTTCACTGGTGATACATTCATCTGTTTGTAATGCATGATCCTGAATGCCAAAACACCAACCTTCCCTGGTATATATGTACCGAGATAAGATGCTGACCATACAGCAAGGCTCTCTTTCAATTTTGCCTCTGGGACTATTTTTTTTATTATCAGATGAAAAATAAATGAAGATATAAACAACCAGAACCAAATAGTTGTAAGTGAAATGATAAAATGAAATATATTGATATTGAAACTGAAATCCTTAAGAGCGAATAGGTTTTTATATAAATACTTTAATATAAAGAACAGTACCAGTAAAAACAGGACTGCAGAAATTGCCTTTATTAAGTACCTCTTCTTCAAACGGATGCTGATTCTTCGATTTTCCCAGAATTGATTTTGTAGATAATTTTTACAAGTGCATAATACATCCATGCCTGTCCCCAACGGATAAAGACATTCCTGTTCACTTTGCCATTTTTGAAATATTTAAAATAAAATTCATCCTCGCCGTTTGACATTTTTTCAATGGCAAAATTTGCCAGACTCAATGCCAGATCAGTTTTCCCGTCTGCAATATAAGTAAGCAGTGCCTGAGCTACATCGTGGATGTCTATTGGATATAGTGTATCACAGGACCATTTTGGTAGTCCGTTTTCTGTAAGCTTATTAATATAAAACTCCATACCACGGGAATAAGCTATTTTAAGTTTTTCGTAGTCCCAGTAATTTTTGATACTTCCCAATGATTCCAGAATGAATCCTGTGTGCCTGTTATCAATAACTTTGGACATATTACCATAATGCCAGGAACCATCCTCAAGTTGGGATTTAATTACCCATTCTGTAATTTTTTGTGCAATTTGTTTTATCTCCTTGTCACCTGTGATATGTGAAAGTCTGAAGAAAAATCCTGCCGCAAGAGCATTTGAATTAACCACTTCGTTTTTATCAAGCGGGGAATAATTGAGACAAATGGATCCGTCAGGCTTAGTTGAATAACCATTTTCTTTAAGTATATGCTCAATAATATCAATACATATATCAAGTGGTAACCTATACCTTGAAAACTCATAATAATCAAGCAACGAATTGGCGATCGGTATAATAAGACAAACAGCTGGAGTATTGACCGGATATCTTGGTTCGCTTCCCCATTCAAAAGGTGATCCCCAGGCATAGCGATTGTAATCTTTATTCCTTAGCTCGATTAAAAGTTCCAGTAAAGTCTTGTTATTTTCAAGGAGTTCTTTATCACCCGTAATTTTGTATAAATATGAATTACCCCCTATTATCAATCCAAGTGCCTTGGGGTGATAAATCTTTGGCAGATTTTGAAAAGCAGAATTAGGAATAAAAACATGAAAAGGCTTTAATGCTTTTCTGGTATATTTCAGAAATGGCATTTTTGAAAGAAGCCCTGAAACCTTTTCATCTAACTGGTATGGATCATGACCTTTATATTCGTTTCTGATAAACCAATTTGACAAGTTTTTTTCAAATTCAAGGATCCTGTTAAAATCGTTCATATTTCAGGCTGAAATTTCTTTTTCAAAATAACTAATCATCCACGAATTCAAATCAATCTTATCCTTAAGCATTTTTTTTCTCTTATGTTCCCACAGAACTCTGACATCCTTTTGAGAAACAAGATAATCTATTGTATCAAGTATTTCTCTTTCCTGGTACGGGTAGAAACCATATGCAAGTTGATACTTTTGCTCCAGTTCTCCGATAACAGTAGACCTTCCGATAAAGGTATTTATCCTCACAGCTGGCACTCCTAATACAGCACCCTCAATAGTCATGGTTTGTGAATCGCTGATAATCATTCTTGCAAATGCAAGGATATTATGAATATCATAAGGATTGAAATTATTTCCTTTAAGTTCATCAGACTCTAAAATCTGATAATCCCTTACGGATTCCCTGATGCTTTTTAATAAACCGGAAGATATTCCTTTCATTCCAGAATCGTGGTGTGCTTTTAATGCAGATAATCTGATTATTATATATTTAACTGGTTCAAGATTGTACGATCTTAGCAAACTTGTATCAGGAACATAATTATCAGGATGAAGATAAGCCAACTCATGATATGAAGGATAAAGTACTCTTTTCTTACCCCATTTTTTGTATTTTATACAATCTGGATTTACAATCTTAGTAGCAAAAGGATAAGCCAGATAAGAATAAAGCTTAACTACTTCATCATCATCTTCATTAAAATTATAAGCAGGCACCCCATGTTTTAACCTCAGGAATCCTATACTCGCCGAGGTTCCGAAAGAAGCATTAAAATGGTGTTCTTTGTGCAGATGGAATATGAACTTGTTTCTTGCCAATAATTCTTTCACCATACCATATCTGGTGGAAGATGGGGCTGTTATTGGGAAATGATTGATTTTATAATGATCCAGCAGAATTTCTGTCACATCTTTTTTCCTGCTTACAACAAAAACGTTATGGCCTGAATTCTTCAGATAGTAGATGAAATTTTTAAAAAGATGAACATGTGCAGGATGACCTATATCAAAAAGAAGATTCATTATTTATAAAGTCTGTCGTTATCCTGTATATCCATCCACATTGCAAAAAGCATTGACTGAAATGCACTTATAAACAAAAAAATGAACGCAAGAACAGTAACCGGATTAGCTGATGTATGAGTTATAAATGCATGTTTGAATATTTTAACAAAAAACGGAATCGATGTTATCAATAAAAGAAATGATAGATTATACAACAAGAACAGAGGATGAAAATCTTTTATAAAATATTTGATCCATATTCTCCTGAAGAAAGATTTAAAAAGTAAAAATGAAATTTGAGGTATTACTTTATAAATCTTCATTTTTGATTTTTCTCCTATTCTGTAAACTGGTTTTATGGGAACTTCTCTTATTGTACAATATGCCATATTCAGTTTAACAAGTATATCGTTCGGCATTCCATATTTCCTATAGATCCTGTACAGCTTTATCGATTTCAGTGCACTTAAGGATATTGCCGTGTATCCTGTTTGAGTATCAGAAATTCTCCAGTAACCCGATGAAATCTTTGTTAACAGGGAGAGAACAGAATTTCCAAGAAACCTCTTTTGGGGAATATATACATAGGCACTTCCATGAATAAGCCGATTCCCCTTTACATAATCTACTTCTCCCATTACTACAGGAAGACAGATCGATTCCAGTTCATCAGGTGCCATCTGCCCATCTCCGGCCATAACTGCAGTACAGTCAATACCATGATCCTTACACCACTTATAGCCCCGTGCTATGCTTCCACCAACACCTGAATTTTTAACATTTGAGATTAAAATAATCCTTTCGTTTTCAGGATCATTATTTAGTATTTTGGAGGGAATGAAAAGGCCTAATTCTTTGTTATTCATCTCTTGCAGTAAAATATCTGCTTCATTGTAGAAATTTCGTTCGATCTTATTCTTCTTTATGACACGTTCGGTATGATTATGATCTTTTTTAAAATATCCGATTACTACGCTTTCAGTTAAATCAGTAGAATTATCATTTACAATAATAATCCTGTCAACAAAATCAGGTATGGTTTCTATTACCATGCCTATCTGCCTTTCTTCATTATATGCAGGGACAACAACTGCGATAGTTTTACCTTTAAGCATACTTTATTTAATTTATTGTTACGTTATTGTAGGAGGCTGCTAAGCGTTACGTGGTTTAAGGTTAAATACTTTGTTCTCTCTGCGCTGAACAGACGCATTTAAAATCTCTGAGAATTTTATGTGTCTTCAGTATAGTATCCTTTCGCAGAATCCGTATAACCATATTTGCCGTATTGATTATAATAATTGTAGCCGTAGTTGTAACCATATCCCATTGAATAACCATACCTTAAGCCGTAACCGTAGTAACCTGTCATACTTATGTCGTTAATAACTATTCCCAGGCTTTTTATGTTGTTATTCTTGTGGAGTTCTTCGATTAACTCCAGAGTATTTTTCGAAGTATATCGCTGGCGGACCACGAAGAGGTAAAAGTCGGTAAATGGTGATGCCAGCAAAGCATCGGTTACTATTGCAACCGGAGGAGTGTCGATAATGATAAAATCGAATTTTTTCCCTGCTTCTGCAATAAACCCGGCCATTGCTTCCGAATCGATCAGTTCGGCCGGATTGGGAGGGACCGGCCCGGCCGGGGCATACCAGAGATTCTCATATTCAGTCTTTTTTACAATTCCCTCAAACTTTTCCTCACCTATCAGATAGTTGCTTATACCGGTCTCATTATTAATTCCTAATATTTTATGGATCCGCGGCTTGCGCAGGTCAAGGCCCGTAAGAAGCACTTTCTTCCCCGACATTGCAATGATCGCGGCAAGATTCGCCGCAACAAAGGTCTTTCCTTCGTTAGTTATGGTTGAACTTACGGAAATGACAGGGCACTTTGTGTCTTTAAGAAAATATTTCAGACTGGTGCGTACCGATCTGAAAGATTCAGAAAGGGTGGAACCGGGGTTCTCCGCTACCGGCAGCTCGCTTTCAAGGCTGTTATGGCTTATGTAACCGACCACCGGAGCTGTGGTCCTTTTTTCAATGTCTTTTTTGTCAATGACCTTGTTGTTCAGGTAATCGACCAGCACTATCCCGATAACCGGGAAAAAAAAGCCCAGCACAAGCGCCATCATATAATTCTGCCTTTCCTTCGGCCTGATCCTGGAAGTGCTGAAGGAACCGGCATGATCGATTATCCTGTTGTCAGGCACATTCGATGCCCTCGCGATGCCTGCCTCGGCTCTTTTCTCCAGAAGAAAGGTGTATACCGTATTGTTAATGTCGAACTTCCTCTGGATGTTTATCATCTGCCTCTCCGTCGAAGGCAGCTTCCTGATCTCCCTCTCGACTGCCCTCAGGCGGCTGTCGGCATCGGCAATGGAACGGTCAATATTCTCAAGTCCGTACCTGATATTCTCCCCAAGGGCGCTCCGGGCATTTGAGATATTTGCCTCGATTATCCTCAGCGGTTCGGCCGACTCATACAGATTGATGGAAAGCTGCCGCTTCTGCTTCTGAAGCCCGGCCAGCTCATCAACGAGCCTGATGAGAAGCTGATCCGTTATCCCCATCACCGAGGGGGCTATGATATCGGCGCTCTCATTGCGCGACTCAACATAGTTCCTGAGATATTCATAATAGCTCTTCTGCATGCTAAGCCTTGTCTTTTCGGCATCGATCTGTTCAAGCCTGTCCTGAATGACCGCGCCTTCCCTGCTTATATCTATCAGCTGGTTTACCAGCCTGAAATTTTCCAGGTCGCTTTCGGCTATATTCAGCGAATCGGAAATGGTGCCAAGCTGGGCCTCGATAAAATCGATCGTCTGGGCGGCTGTCTGGTTCTTGTATTCAAGCCCGAATTCAAGGTAAACCCTCATCAGGGTGTTCAGGTAGTCAATCTCCTGCTGAGGCTCGAATCCTGTCGTGGAAAGGGTTACAAGCGAGGCTTCTTCCTGGATCGGCGACACTGAAAGCTTCCCCCTGTACTGGTTCGCCAGCGAAACAGGACTGGCAAAATAGAAATAGTACCTGTTTGATATATCAGGATCATAACTATAAGTTCTGCTGTTCCTCAGCCGTATGACAAAATCAAATCCCTGCTCGCTGAACCTCTCGCCAAATGAAAGTTCTTTTTCAAAGTTCCTGCTGCCGTTTATTGTAAGCCTGTATTTTGAATCTGAAAGGATCTTAATGTCAATCCTGCGTCCGACGGCCTGATTTGTCAGTGAATCGTAAACAACCACGAAGGGGGATGATTTATACGATCGTTGCTCTGCAATGCCTCTTTTACCTACCGATGTATAAACCACCCAGAATTCGGGCAGCTCCTGCATAACCCGGTAATTCAGGTTGAACGATTTCAATATCCCTATCTCGTTGTTCACGTTCTGCTGGCTCCGGAAGGCATCCCGTCCCGGGAAGATGTTCGTCAGGGCGCCGCTCGGGTCGTCCTTTATCAGAAGCGTCGACGATACCGTGTACACCTCTTCTGACCAGCGGTTGATGCCGTAGGCGATGCTTATCGATATGAACAGGGCGGTGGCAAACCAGTACCAGTTGCTGAGGAACAGGGAGAGGTAGCGCTTGAAGTCGATGGAGTCGTCTTCGAGGGGAGGAGCGTAAGGGGAGGTGTAGGGGGGTTGGGGGTTCATTTGTTTCAAAGTTTCAAAGTTTCAAAGTTTCAAGGTTTCAGGGTTTCAGGGTTTGGCTTCGCCGAGCTCGCCTGCGGCTCGGTTCAGGGTTTCAGGGTTTCAGGGTTTCAGGGTTTCAGGGTTTCAGGGTTTCAAGGTTTCAAGGTTTCAATGTTCCAATGTTAAAATCCAACTTTGGAACTCTGGAACTTTGGAACTTTGGAACTATTTCAATTTCGTTCCTTTATATTCTGAATTTGACAAATATCCGATAAAATGTGCAATTTTCCCTGACAGATTAAAACAGTCTTTCAGCAGATCATCAAAAGTTTCCGTATCAATATGACCTGAATCAAATGAACGGTATACTTGTGACCGGGTTTCGCCAATTGATCCTTTGGCTATATAGAGGAAATTGATAAATTCCTTTTTGCCGTCTCGTTCAAAACCCTCAGCAATATTGTCCATACAGGAGCCTGAAGATCTTAGAATCTGATCCCTGATTGAGTAGTCCTTGCCCAGTGGTGTGGAATCACATATTTGCCTGATCTTTTTACACAATTCTCTTGAATCCTTCCAGACTTCAAGTTCCTCAAATCTCATGATCGTAGCCATAATATCTTTACTTATATAACCTTACAACTTTGGAACCCTCGGTTCAATGTTTCAATGTTTCAATGTTTCAAGGTTTCAAGGTTTCAAGGTTTCAAGGTTTCAATGTTTCAGGGTTTCAGGGTTTGGCTTCGCCGAGCTCGCCTGCGGCTCGGTTCAGGGTTTCAGGGTTTGGCTTCGGTGAGCCTGTCGCGTTGCTCCTCGGTTCAGGGTTTACCTTCGGCTTCGCCTACGGTGAGCTCTCCCGGCATAATGCCGGGATCGGTTCAAATATCTTCCAGTGAAAGTGATTTCAATTCAATTTCATAATCAGGAAATTTTCTGATGAAATTTTCAGCTTTTTCACGAAGTAGTTCTATTCTGAAACGGGTCTTGTTTACTTTCACTTCAGCGATAAGAATCTTACCAACATGTTCGTCAATGGCTACGATATCAAGTTCATTACGATTACCTCTTTCCCAATGGCTGCCAATAGACGTGTAGTTACCAGATAAAGCCAGTTTCTCCCTGAAATATTTTTCAAGGAATAGTCCGCTGTATGTGTCAAAATCCCGTTCCACAACATTCCGGACATATTTAAAATTACCAATCTCAACAGCACTCCTGTACTTATAGATGAAACGAAACCAAAATGAAAGAAAATTATCATTAATGACATATTTCTGTACCCTGCCACCGGGCTTTGCTAAAAGAGGTCTTGTACTTTGGATTATGTTATATTCGTTTTCAAGCTTGTCGAGGTATCCTCCAATATCTTTCAGAAGAATTGATTCCATCTCAGGCCTTGATGTCTTTGAAGAGGCAATAAGGCCGAGTATTGAAAAATAAATAGTATAATCCTTCCCAAATTCTTCGATAAGAATATTTTTTCCCTCATCAATCAACAGTGAATTCTCCCTGAATATTTCGTCGAGCATTCTTTTCAGGGTAACAATCTTTTTATCATAGAACAATTCCACATATTTAGCAGCACCACCTGTTATTGTGTAAAAAGCAAGGATATCCTTCATTCCTATACCCGGGAAACCTTTTGTGAGGAGGTCCTTTATTACGTTAACATTAAATGGTTTCAGATTAATATGTTCGTTAGCCCTGCCGAAAAGAGGTTCCTTTTCATGTTCAAATATCCTTTTCATCATTGAATAAACCGAACCGCACAGTACAAGGTTTATCCTGGCTGTTGTCTTATGCTTATCCCACAGCTTCTGCATTTCGCTGAAAACCGATTTGTTTACATGTGAAAATTCCTGGAACTCATCAATAACAAGGGTGAACGGTGAAGTCTGTGATTGGATCAGCAAATATTCAAAAAGTCGTGCAAAGCTGTTAAACTCTCCCAAAACATTGATCTTCAGGCACAGAGCAATTTCTTCAATAAACTCCCGGCATAGTAATGTTTCATTTTTACGGACGACAAAAAGATATAGAAAAGGGTGTGCTCCAAAAGCCTTAAGGGCCAACGTGGTTTTACCGACTCTCCGTCGTCCGGTTATGACCGTCATCATGGAACTGTTTGCTGACCTTATCCTGATGTCGTGCAATAATTCGAGTTCTTTATCACGACCAATGAATTCCATCTCTGATCCTTCAAATTAGTCTGTCAAATATATATAATTTTAATGTAACCATTGTTACGGTAACTGCTGTTACGATATTCGGGCAACGGAAATATGTTTAGAGATTGCCTTCGGAATACGGCCGACATAGTCGGCGAACCCGGCTTCGCCCCGGTTCAATGTTTCAGGGTTTCAATGTTTCAAGGTTTCAAGGTTTGGCTTCGCCGAGCTCGGCGCGGAGCGCCTCGGTTCAATGTTTCAATGTTTCAATGTTTCAATGTTTCAATGTTTCAAGGTTTCAAGGTTAAAATCCAACTCTGGAACTTTGGAACTTTGGAACTTTGGAACTCTGGAACTCTGGAACTCTGGAACTCTGGAACTTTGGAACTTTGGAACTCTGGAACTTAATGAAGTGCATTCAAGATTGTCTCTGACGTGTGCGGAGTGCCTCGGTTTATTGTTCCAATGTTCCAAGGTTTCAATGTTTCAATGTTTCAATGTTAAAATCCAACTTTGGAACTCTGGAACTTTGGAACTTTGGAACTCTGGAACTTTGGAACTCTGGAACAATTATATTAAATCAAAAATCGAGAATCGGATTTCCCTGATTTGTGATTCTTCTCATACCCGTTATGATCTTTATGACGGGCTCGTTACGCAGCTGCTCAGTATAAAAATCCGAACAGCCATAACGGGATGCGATTGCCTGTTCCGTATTCAATATCATCGGAGACAATGAAACTGTTTTCCAGGTCCCTTATCTGGTTGTAGCGTTTAGATTTACCTCCTGTTTCAAAGATATATTTACCGTTAATTCTGAAGTCTCCCCGTTCTGCATATCCAACCTTGTGACTCTCTCCAATCTGGTTAATGAAAAATGTTTCCCGAAGATTGCCCGTGTTAACATTTTCCGGTGATAATGTGTAAATGAGATTGGTATTTTCAAGAAAAATCTTATCGGGTTTCTGTAACCTTGTAATTCCGGATGCGTCTTTGTAAAGATTCCTGACAATATTTGCCTCTTCCAGATAACCGAGATAAGATATTACAGTATTACGTGTTAAGCCTGCTCTTTCTCCCAGTTTGCTTATGTTTGGCACAAAGGGCGCAGATTCTGCAATTAACAACAATAACTTCTTCAGTTTGGGAATTGCAGATATCTCAACTTTTCTCAGAAGCGGCAATTCAATATCCAGGATCATATTCAGGACCTCTTCCATCCTCTGAATATAAATGTTCTGCCCTTCAAGGAAAAATGGATAATAACCCGATTTAAGGTAGGTTCCAAAGTATTTTAACGGTTTGACCTGTGGGAGTATTTCACTTACAATATCTATGTGGTTGTCAAGGATATCATCCAGCAACAATACCGGCAGGGATAATCCGTTGGTCAGATTAAGATATTCACGAAAAGAGAGTCCCTGCATGGAATAAACAACCGCCCTTCTGCTCAGATCAGCCCTGGCATCAAGAATCTCCAGAAGTGATGAACCCGTAAATATGATATTCAGACCGCGATGATCGTCATAAATATTCTTGATCTCCCTCGACCACTCAGGGTATTTATGCACCTCATCCAGAAACAGGTATTTTCCTCCCTGTCTGACAAACCTGTCTGTCAGATCAGTTAACCTGTTTTTTGAAAACCAGATATTGTCAAGGGTGACATATAGTGCAGAGCCGTCACGCGGAAAATTATTTTTTAAATGTTGAAGCAATAAAGTAGTTTTGCCGACACCTCTTGCTCCTCTTATACCTATCAGACGAGTATCCCAATGGATGTTATCTGCAATTCCCCTTGTAAAATCAAGAGAAACACTATCCAGCTTATTATAATATTTTTCAATCAGGAACTCCATTATTGCTTATTCTGAAAAGCAAATATAAGATTTATTTGCTTAATCGAGAAACCAAATATCGGATTTCGTTGATTTGTGATTTGCTTCGCATGCCCTGGCGCTGGTGAAGTCGGGTGATTTTCGGTAAGATAAAAGTCACAAGTTCAAATTAAGATAAAAGATAAAAGTCACAAGTTCAAATTAAGATAAAAGATAAAAGTCACAAG
>CAYVTV010000005.1:3460-3653 GCA_964454295.1 uncultured Bacteroidaceae bacterium | reverse complement strand
AGATAAAAGATAAAAGTCACAAGTTCAAATTAAGATAAAAGATAAAAGTCACAAGATAAAAGTTTGAAAACCAAGATATTTGCACTTTAGATTTCTTTTTTGTCTTTTTACTTTTGTCTTTTGTCTTCTCCTCCGACTTTCTCTTTTGTCTTTAAACTTTTGTCTTTTGTCTTGATCCTCCGGCTTTCCCTTT
>CAYVTV010000005.1:2804-3360 GCA_964454295.1 uncultured Bacteroidaceae bacterium | reverse complement strand
TGTCTTTTTACTTTTGTCTTTTGTCTTGATCCTCCGGCTTTCCCTTTTGTCTTTTTACTTTTGTCTTTTGTCTTGATCCTCCGGCTTTCCCTTTTGTCTTTTGGTTAAGATAATTTACCGTGTTTTTTGGACGATTGATCCAAGGATTTTCTTTAGTTCCGCTGATTCCATTACCAGGTAGTCAATTTCTCTGGGGTTTGTCTCAGGGACAGTTCTTTTTACAATTCTCAGCCAGTAATTTGATTCTCTCATTTCACGAAGTGAGATCCTGACTTTATTGGAAAAATCGGGCTTGGATGAACCACCCTGAGATTCTTCATAATTGGCACCCGACGAACAGGCACTTTTTGAAAGCTGGGTTCTGATAGTTTTATTCTCCGGAGAATACGGCAGAGTCTTTAAGAACTCTATTACCCTGACAGCAAATTCAAAAAGCCTTTCACAAAGATCATTTTTCATAGCACGAGGTTTTATTATTAAGATAAAAGATAAAAGTAATACAGAAATTAGAACTATACTATCGTCTTGGTTTTTCTTTTGTCTTTTTACTTTTGTC
>CAYVTV010000005.1:0-2704 GCA_964454295.1 uncultured Bacteroidaceae bacterium | reverse complement strand
TTTTGTCTTCTCCTCCGGCTTTCCCTTTTGTCTTTTTACTTTTGTCTTTTGTCTTCTCCTCCGGCTTTCCCTTTTGTCTTTTTACTTTTGTCTTTTGTCTTTTATCTTTTATCTTATCTTACTTTGTTGCAAAATAATTAATCAGCAACAACGTCGTCGACAGTATAGAAGTCGCAGTCGCCAGTATCGCCGAGAATGTCGGGAAGTTAAGGTTAAAGATCTTCTTATCCTGCGGCTGTACTATCACGACATCGTTGGGGAGGAGGAAGTAGGCTTCGCTGGAGAGGATGGCTTTGTCCTGAAGATTCAGAGTATAGGTCTTCGTGCCGCCTTCGACGGGACGGACCACGAGGAGCCTGTCGCGGCGGCCGTAGTCGCCGATGCCTCCTGCACGGCCGACGGCCTCAAGAGCCGTCAGGTAATTGTTGTAGTTGACATAAGTGCCGGGAGCCCTCACCTCTCCTATCACCGTGAACTTGAAGCTCAGCAGCTTGCATTCGACTGTCGCATTGTTGAAATGCCTGCCGGTGACCTCCTGGATAATATCCCGGGCTTCGTCAAGGGTATGACCGCCCACTTTTATTGTCCCGAGCACGGGTACGAGTATCTCCCCTTCATTGCTGACATAATAACCATACAGGTACTGTCCGGCTTCACTGTAGGCATAGGTTGAGGTACCCATACGGCCGCCGCCGGCTGCCAGGAAATCCTGGATCGTCCCGTCGGGGGTCATGGCTTTGATGGTTATATAGAGGATGTCGCGGTGCTGGATCGTGTAGCCGGGGATGGTCATGGGGAAGAACTGCTCGCCGGAGGTTTCGGGGAGGTTGGTGAGGTAGGCGAGGTCGCGCTGGCTTGTGCACGAGGTTGCTAAAAGAATGGATACTATGATAAAAGGGGTTATTTTTTTCATAAGAATGGGGGAGGGTTTATTGTTTATCGTTTATCGTTTATCGTTTATCGTTCTTCGTTTGTCGTTTGTCGGGCTTGCGTTATCTGAATTTGATTCCCTTGGAGTCTGATTCTTTAAGATGTTGGATCAGATTGTAGGTTTTTCGGCATATTGCATCGGTTCTTTCCATGAGGTCATTAAATTTTTCCTCAGGTATATACTTCCAGTCAAATGCACGGTATGATTGTGATCTGACTTCGCCGGTTGAACCCAATACTATATAGAGAAACTGGCAGAATTCTTTATTTCCTTCACGGTTGAAACCTTCAGCTATATTATCCATTGATGATCCTGCGGCTGCTCTCATCTGATCTCTGAATTTGAAGTCGTGGTTAAAAGTACCACTGGATGTAATTTCAAACACCACTTTACAAAGCTCTCTTGAGAGTTTCCAAATCTCAAGATCCTCAAATCTAGTGACTTTCATTCAATTTCCAAACAATCTGATGTACGAAAAACGATGAACGATAAACGATAAACCAAAAACTCTCCGGCACGCTTTCGCCCCGTCAGTCACAGGATTTTTCCGGACTAACTGCAATTTTTTTGTTTGATGTAAAGGGTTTCTTTTACCCGTTCAAGCCTTCAACCCGAAACCCGAAACCTCAAACCCGAAACTATTAAACTTAATCCTATTCAACCTTTTCGTCATCGTCACACTTCCACAGCGGCAGCAGGTCGGCCGGCTTGAGCTTTGCCAGATGTCCTTCTGCCTCACGGGGCTCGAGTACAATATAACTGACCTTCCTGCCGACCATCTCCTCAGCCTGGACAACCTTCCTCGCCAGGTACTCCCTGTCGATATCCGCCCCGACGAGTATGAGCTCTATGACCGGACTGTCCTTTCCCCTGGCGAAGTCGCCGGTGAGATATACACAATCGAGACTGCCGAGCCGGTGAATGACTTTTTCGATCACGCGGTCGATGCCTGTCTCTTTAAGGATAATGCTGTGTATATCCCTGAAAAGCGGGTGTCTGGCATTTGCCTGGTAGATCTTTTTGTTGCCGTCGGGGTATGAGTTGAGCAATCCGGCTCCTTCAAAGCGGTTCAGTTCGACACGTATGGCATTTGATGATTCGCCGAATTCCGACTCCAGTCCACGGAGGTGAGCCCTGGTGCTGCCGTTAAGGAAGAATTTCTTCAGCAGCTTGATACGGGTCTGGGATGTGACAAGGCTGTCGAGCATCGGCAGAGGTTAGTTATTGAGTAACAAATTTACTCGTTATCTGGAGAAAACAAAATTTTTTTTTAAATATTTTGTATTTTATTATAATGGCAGGAGGATTGAAGGAGGAAAAGGCCGGGAACAGGGTGCCGGGGAAGAGCTGAAAGGTTTATCGTTTATCGTTTATTGTTTCTCGTTTCGGGTTAAAAAATCCTCGACCTTAACCTCAACCTTAACCTTAGCCTCAACTTTGCCTCAACCTCAGCCTCAATCCGGGCACAGGGCAGCTTACAGCGAATCCCCTCCTGGGAGACTTTAGTTCCGCGATAGCGGAAATTTAGTTCCGCACCAGCGGAAGCTTGTTCCGCGATAGCGGAAGGCTAGGGGTGGGTAATTGATGCAGAAAAGCTTCTCGTTTCCCGGGTTAGTTCTCAACCTTAACCTTAACCTTAATCCTGGCTTATCCAAAAGTTTCTTGTTCTTTCTTTGTACGCCCAAAGAAAGAACCAAAGAAAATGCGCCGAAAATGACAACTGCGGCCTGTTTGTCCGCCCGCTACGCAAAGCCTTAATGGCGCCACCAAACA
>CAYVTV010000004.1:0-43201 GCA_964454295.1 uncultured Bacteroidaceae bacterium | reverse complement strand
CAGCAGATAGTGAAAGATCAAGATGGTGTGTGGTCACCGGGGAAACCAACAACGGGTTGACAAGCATACAATTTATGAGTCACCCTGGGAATTACAACCATCCTGAACCAATGCGCATCTGGCCATCGACTATGAATAACGGGACTGGAAATGTTTTTATCAATTATTCTCCAACAAGAAATTCCAATTGGCTCTTGTTTCCCGGAAAAACCTATTTATTAAGATACCGACTGCTTTTATGTGATGGTGCCATAGATGCAACAGATGCGGAAAATGCATGGAATGAATATACTTGTCCACCAAAGGTTTCCTGGATTATGTGTGATTGAAAGCATTGCGAATAACAAAATATTGGATGGCAAGAACATTGACTGGTATATCAGTTGTATGGGTAAAAATAATTTCATACACAGATAGTGTATTAATCTAGTTGAACCAACATTGGAAAAACTTCTGAGTTATATTGCTCCTTCAGCTCCTGCAACCCGGAGGCCGTCTGCCGGTGGTGAACCACCTCTAAGAATTGAAATAGGTTTTACTCCAACATGGTATCGAAATAAATTAGGGATCGACTTTGGAGAAATATGGCACAATAATCCTCAATACCGAAAGGATGCTGTGTTGGCTATGCGAAAAGAAATTAAAACCCGTTTCCCGGGGAAGAACATTGGAATTATTTCAAACAATCCCGACCTTTTAACGGGTACTTACGGCGCGTGTGCAATAGCGGCTATTTATGGAATGCCTGTTGTTTATAGTATAGATAACTGGCCTACTTGTGGGCATAAACCATTGAGTGATTCTGAAATGAATTTCCTGGAAGCACCCGGATTAGATGATAATATTTTTTTTCGAAATTTAATAAAACAGATGGAATGGATTGAGAAAGACCAGGGGAATATTATTGGTTTTATGAATTGGCAGGGAGTTTTAAACAATGCCCATCGGCTAAGGGGTGAGCATATCTTCACCGATATGTATATAAATCCTGACGGAGTATTACATTTAATGAATTGTGTTTGCTCTACAATGATTGAGGCAGCAAAGCGAATACAATACCGCCAGAAAAAGACTAATGTAAAATTTAATTTCTTTACTGTAAGCAATTGCCTTGTGAATATGATTTCCCCCGAGCAATACCGGGACTTTGTAATGCCTTTTGATTTGAAAATTTCACGGGAATTTGATACAATAGGCATCCACAATTGTGCCTGGAATGCTGATCCCTATATGGAGTATTATGCAAGGATTCCTAACCTGGGATACATTGATATGGGAATAAATTCAGACCTTAACAGAGCCAAAAAGCTCTTCCCTAAAGCAAGGCGGGCAATCATGTACACTCCAATGGATGTATACTCAAAATCATTGGAGCAAATAAAACAAGACATGGTCAAAATAGCATTATATTATTCCCCTTGTGATATTGTAATGGCAGATATTGATGATTGTGTTCCTGATAAGAAGGTCATCAAATTGATAGAGATTGCAAATATTATGAATTTAGAGTTCATGAAAGACAAATGATTTAGATTAGAGAGCACTAAAAACAAATAGTTAAAACCATCAAATACATTAATATGTTAAAAATTACCTTGTTACTAGTATTTTTATTTGCCTCTGCTTCAATTTTTACATCTGTATCCTTCGAAAAGAGATTGTCTGAAAAATTCAAAAACAGAACTTCAGAAAGAGATGTGTATACAAATTCATTAGGTATGGATTTTGTAAAAATTGCCCCTGGATTCTTTTTCATGGGAGATGATAATGCAGAGTACGATGAAAAGCCAGTCCATAGGGTTAACATCACCGACACGTTTTATATGAGCGCCACTCCGGTAACCAATGCCCAATACGAGCAATTTACCAGGCATCACAAGTTATTAAGAGGGAAGAGGGGATTATCGCAACACGATGATGAAGCAGTTGTATTTGTAAGTTGGTATGAAGCAGTTGCTTTTACCGAATGGCTGAGTCAAAAGGAGGGGAAAACTTACCGTCTTCCCACCGAAGCTGAGTGGGAATATGCCTGCCGGGCGGGGACAACCACATCTTTCAGTACAGGCGATAGTTTGCCTGCTATATACCATTTAAATCAGGTAAATGAGATATATCCCAAACCGGTAGACCTGACTGTGGGCAAAACTCCTCCAAACCAGTGGGGTTTATATAATATGCACGGTCTGGTGGAGGAGTGGTGTCTCGACTGGTATGGGCCCTATTCATCCGGGGTGGACGACAACCCTGCGGGTTATATCAGCGGTGATTTCAAGGTGACAAGGGGAGGAAGCCATAATGTGCATACTGACTATTTAAGAAGCTCCAATAGGTCGGGAATGATACCTGAAGATAAAAATTTCCTTGTCGGGTTCCGGGTTGTTCAGGCAGAGATGCCATCTGCTTCACTCTTGCCTCTGGTCGATCAGCCAATATGGGCTCATGATGTTGATCAAACAGATGCTTGCTGGGAAACGAAAATCAACATGGAAATGCCTTATTTTGAGAGCCCCATTTATTTTCAGAATGTCCTGCCAGGTTCCAACGGCCCCCTTTATTCAATGCATAATCATTGTCCGGATATTACAGCCTTACCAAATGGTGACCTGTTTGCTACCTGGTATTCGACTAATACGGAAAAGGGACGTGAATTGACGGTTTTAGCAGCCCGTTACAGAAAGGGCTCAAATCAATGGGATGCACCGGACCTCTTTTATAAGGTTCCGGACAGGAACATGCATACTACTTCAATTTGGTGGGACAAAAGAAATAGTCGGATATATCATTTTCAGGGAGTTGGAGTGAGTTATGGGTGGGGAGATCTGGCCCTTTTTATGCGTATCAGCGAAGATAATTGCAGGACATGGTCAAAACCTCACTGGATCAATCAGGAACATGGCCTGCGCAACATGCCTATTGCAGGTGTCATTAAAACAACTGACGGCTCCATAATAGTTCCCTGTGATGCTGTGGCCGGAGGGAATGGTGGTTCATCAATTCATATAAGTAAAGATGACGGGATATCCTGGTTCGATCCGGGTGCTGAAGCACCACATCCAACTTTTGAAGAAGGAGCTTCAGGCGGTAATATTGCTGGCATCCATGCAGGTGTTGTTGAATTAAAAGATGGGTGTTTGCTGGCATTGGGTCGCGGCGACAACATCAATGGAAGAATGCCTGTGAGTATTTCGGATGATATGGGAACAACCTGGCACTATTCAGCCAGCCCATTCCCCCCTATTTCCAGTGGTCAGAGGCTTGTATTAATGCGTCTTAATGAAGGACCTCTGTTATTTGTGTCGTTTACCGGACCACATAAAAATGACAACGGAATGGAATTCACTGATAATAATGGTAAAGTGTTTCGCGGATATGGTTTATATGCAGCCCTTTCATTTGACGAAGGCAAAACCTGGCCGATAAAAAAATTATTAACACCAGGTACTGGAGAATTTGATGGTGGCGCCCATACCCGAATTTTCAAAACCAACGCCGAACATGCAGAAAACAGAGGTTACCTGGCAGCAACTCAGTCACCCGACAATATGATACACCTAATATCCAGCAGATTGCATTACCGGTTTAACCTTGCTTGGCTCAATTGGTGAAAAACACTTATTTAATAAAAGCTTAAAAAAAATGGCCCTGGTGATGTATGCTTTAAACTTGATCATTAGAAAACGTAATGTGGTTGAAATTGAAACAGAAAAAAATTATAAATCATTCTAAATATGTTGAATAGAAAAGAAAAAATTAAAGGGAACCCAGTTTTAACCTTAATCCTTAGTTTAATATTAATTTTAGTACAATCGTCCTGTAATATCAATTCAATAAAGAATAATTTTACTGCGAATAATAAAGTTCAACATGGAGTTGTGTATTACGAGGAAGGGCGTTTCGGAGGCTGGCCAGCTAATCATGGTATATGGTCATGGGATAATGAAATACTGGTAGGATTCGCTGAAGCTCGTCATAAAGAAAGCACAAGTCACACTATTGAACCGGGTACAGCAAGGATTAAATATGCAAGAAGTAAAGACGGAGGAAAAATATGGGTGATTGAAGATGCTTATCAACGCGGTCAAACTGCAAAGGGACAACGACATGATTTACCTGAAGAAGAGGCAGAGATGCCTGTTAGACTAACTAAAGGAATAGAGGATTTTACTAACCCTGATTTTGCTCTGACATTTGTAAGAGACAATGATGAGAATGGGACTTCCCATTTCTATTACTCCAATAACAGGGGGGCTGTTTGGGAAGGTCCGTTTATGTTTCCCAATTTAAACACGAATGGGGTTATTACCCGCACCGATTACATAGTTGACGGGAAAAAAGAACTCATAGCTTTTTTGACTGTAACTAAATCCAATGGAAAGCCAGGGAGGGTTGTTATGGCCAGAACAACTGACGGAGCATTAAACTGGGAATTAGTATCATGGATCGGCCATGAACCTGAAGGTTTTGATATTATGCCTTCTTCTTTACGTTTATCACACAATGAACTACTTACTGTTATTCGAACCAGGACAGGTGACCGTCAGGATTTATTGACCAGCTTTTATTCTAAAGACAATGGGAAAACCTGGGAAAAACTTAAGAACCCGGTTTCTGATACCGGAAGGAGCGGATCACCCCCTTCACTGGTAAAACTCAAGGACGGAAGACTTGCCCTGGGGTATATTTATCGCAGTAGTTTTGGTTCAAGGGTAAATGTCAGGTTTAGTTCGGACAATGGAAAAAGCTGGAGCGATGAAATCATTCTGCGTTCAGGAGATGGAGCAACATGGGATGTAGGTTATCCCAGGATGGTTCAGAGGTTGGATGATAAACTGGTTATGATATATTACTGGAATAATGAAAACAAGGAAGGAGCTAAACCTTATCGTTACATTGCTTATACAATTTTTGATTCGACTAACTGGAAATAAAAATAAATTAGTTATTATTATGAAATATAAATATTTATCTGCAGTTGTTCCCTGTCTATATAGTGGATTTCTACTTAATTCTTCATGTAAAGATATTGCTTCAGAAAGCCGGCCTAATATAATATTTATTATAGCCGACGACATGGGACCCTGGGCCTTGGGTGTTGATAAAAACGCTATTAATGCACACACCCCTAATCTGGATAGAATGGCAAATTCCGGCATTCTTTTCAATAATTGTTTTTCTAATGGGGCAGTTTGTAGCCCGGCAAGAGCATCATTAATTTCAGGCAGATATCCAAGTGAAACTGATGTAATAGATGTGATAGGTAAAAATAACGGAGGTTTATCATTAGAATTAAAAACATTCCCCGAGATTCTGAGATCGGCAGGGTACAATACCGCCCTGGTAGGTAAATGGCACCTGGGAGAATACACAGAGGATTTTATGCCATTAAACAGAGGGTATGACAGGTTTACTGGTTTCCCTCATGGAGGGCGACAGTCTTTTTCTCCTGAGATCATGGTGGAAAACGAATGGCATGTTGCACATGGAGAATATACTAGTGATTTGCTTACAAATTACGCAATGTCATATATTAGTGAAATGAACCCTGCAAAA
The DNA here is from genome assembly GCA_964454295.1 of uncultured Bacteroidaceae bacterium. Classification (GTDB taxonomy): domain Bacteria; phylum Bacteroidota; class Bacteroidia; order Bacteroidales; genus CAYVTV01. Next base: position 37,651 of record CAYVTV010000004.1, on the reverse strand, counting down.
ACAGGTAAACCATTTTTGTTGTCATTGCATTACTGGGCCCCTCATGCCAATATCAGCTTCCCTGAAGGAATGGAGCCAAAATACGAGGGGAGATCCTGGTTGCCTCTAAAATCTGAGGATATTGCCTACTGGGATACCCTATCGGTGAAATTCCCTGATCCTGATTTTCCAAATCTGGATGCGGATCTGTTGACCCGAATGATCAGGGAATATCATTCCAGTGTTCATTCAGTTGATAGAAATATTGGAAGATTAGTGGAATTCTTAAAGGTGAATTCATTATTGCAAAATACATTTATAATCTTCACATCCGATCATGGGTATATGTCAGGGCATAATGGATTATGGCATAAAGGCAGGGGTTGGTGGATGACCAAAGATGGTATGGATCCATATGGAATTTATGGGGATAAAAGAATCAATCTTTATGATAATTCAATCAGAGTGCCTTGTATTATTTATTGGCCAGGAGAAATTAAACAACCACATAAGGTCGATGAAATAATCAGTTTCGTTGACTGGTTTCCTACCCTGCTTTCGCTGGCTGATATTAAAATCCAGGAAAATCTATTATTAAGAGGACAAAATCTTCTTCCACTCCTAAAAAAGGAGGCTATAGACTGGAATAGTGAACTGTATGCTGAATTTATACATTTGCGGACGTATCGTACAAAAGACTGGAAACTAGTATTGGATTTCTCTGGTGACTCTATTCATGAATTATATGATCTTAAAAATGATCCGACTGAGAAAAATAATCTATACAACAACAATAGGGATGATTTATTAAAAGTGAAAGAAGAATTAAAAAACAAATTAATTGCTAAAATGATAGAAATAAAGGATCCTTTATTAAATTAATCTGGTTTATAGAATTTTTAAGAGTATACGGTCATTAAGATTCTCAGAAATTGTTTACAAAGAGAAAAAAATGATTATTAAAATAATAAACCTCAGTTATGAAACAGAATAATTTTAAAAACTATCTGGTTACATGTATAATAAGCACATCTCCATTTTTTAGTATGGGAGGGAAACTTGGTTGTATGTCTGATCATACTTCTGAGGCCGCGTTGAATGTCCGATCAGATCGGCCTAACATAATAATAATCCTCGCTGATGATTTAGGTTATGGAGATATTGGAGGTTATTACGGAGGTAAAGCACAAACTCCAAATTTAACCCGCCTGGCACAAGAGGGGATGCTGTTTACCGATTTCCACAGTAACGGTGTAATGTGTTCTCCGACACGTGCCTCGCTGATTACAGGGCGCTATCAACAGCGACTTGGAATCGAGAGGGCGCTTTCCACCGATTGGGATGACAAAGGAATTGGGGATGAAAAGAATAGCCAGGAAATTACCATGGCAGATTATCTTCGTAAGGCTGGCTATACGACCGGATTCTTCGGGAAGTGGCATTTAGGCAAACACCCATCTGCAAATCCCATTTTTCATGGTTTCGATGAGTTTTGGGGTTTGACTTGTGGATGTGGCGATTATTTTACGAAAATCGATCGTAATGGATATGAAGATTGGTGGCACAATGATGAACTTAAGTTCCAGGAAGGTTATACTACAAATGTCATTACCAGCAATGCGTTAAACTTTATTAAAAGCCAAAAGGATAAACATTTTTTTCTTTACATAGCACATTTAGGAGTGCATTTCCCATGGCAGACATCTGAAGATGAAAATCTTGAAACCAGGGAAAAAGGTAAAGATTATACAAGTAATTACCCTGGTTCCGGAAGTAAACTTGGCCCACATTCACCGGAACAGATCCCGTTTGTGCATAAACGAATGATCGAAGAACTTGATAGGGAAATCGGAAGAGTTATGAATGCTCTCAAAGAAGAAGGACTTGATAAGAATACACTTCTGTTTTTCACATCCGATAATGGTGGTTATCTTAACTATAATGATGATATATGGCCTGAAGTTGGGTCAAATGGAATCCTGAAAGGACAAAAAGCACAGGTGTATGAAGGAGGACACAGGGTGCCGGCCATTGGTTGGTGGCCTGGCAGGATTCCGGCGCTTTCTGTTTCACATGAAACGGTGATGACTTTCGATCTGTTACCAACCTTTCTTGATATACTCGGAATTGAAATTCCCGGGCAGACAAGTGAAAATTCTATTGACGGGGTAAGTATCATGCCTCTTTTGCTTGAGAATAAGAAAATAGAACCCCGTCTCTTGTTCTGGAGGATGACAAATCAAAAGGCCGTCCGGTATGGTGAATGGAAGCTTGTTGTTCCTGATCTGGACAAGCAGCCAGAATTATACAATCTGAAAAACGACATTGGTGAAACCAATAACCTGGCTTCTGAAAACCCTGAAATGGTTCTCAGGTTATTGTCAGAATTTCAATTATGGGAGAATAAGGTTACTAAAGGAGGATTCCAATAAGAACCTAAGTGTCGTACTATCAGGTATTCCTTTTTAGACAGGAAACTATTATGATGGTGGTAAAAGCAAGGATGAATGAACAAAATTATAGAGGTTCCATATCTAAGGCGGGGCAGGCTATCCGTCTTTTAATATTAAATTGTGCATGAATGAATATTATATGTAAATCTAACTTTCAATAGTGTGAATAATTAATAATACAATGAAAAAACCAATCATTAATTTAATTCCATTCCCTGCATCTTTAATGTTTCTGATATCATGTAATTTCAATTCGGAAAGAGTAACTATGTTTTCTAAAGGGTCTGTTCAACATGGAATTGTTTTCTGCGAGGAGGGTAAGTTTGGTGGATGGCCTGCGAACCATGGTATTTGGTCATGGGAGAATGAAATATTAGTGGGATTTGTAGCTGCCGACCACAAAGAAAAAACGGGCCACACCTACGATCCGGCCTCAGCCATTAACAAATATGCCAGAAGTAAAGACGGAGGACAGAGCTGGATAATTGAAGATGCTTATGAACACGGACAGACTGGCTGGGGACATGACAACAACATACCTTATGAAAAAGCTTCTGCTCCGATACCATTGGGAGAAGGGATCAGTGATTTTACCAATCCTGATTTTATTCTGACTTTTTTGCGCCATAACAATCACAATGGGCCTTCTCATTTTTATTACTCCAATAACCGGGGCGCTGAATGGCAGGGTCCATTTTGGTTCCCCGATCTTAATACTAACGGAGTGGCCACCCGAACCGATTACATCGTTGAAGCAAAGAATAAACTGATCGCTTTTATCACGGTGGCTAAGTCGAATAATAAAGAAGGGAGGGTTGCCATGGTACGCACTGAAGATAGTGGCTTAACCTGGAATTTAGTTTCATGGGTGGGACAGGAACATGAAGGATTTGACATTATGCCATCTTCCCTGCGGTTATCTCCCACGGAACTCCTCACAGTCATCCGTACAAGAACAAGCAACGGGCAGGACCTACTGACCAGTTATCGCTCAATCGACAACGGAAATACATGGGAAAAACTAAAAGATCCTGTGGCGGATACAGGAAAGGGTGGTTCTCCGCCAACTCTGATTAAACTGAAAGACGGCAGGCTGGCACTGGGTTATATTTACCGCAGTCAGTATGGGTCACGTGTCAACATGAGGTTAAGTTCCGACAACGGGATGAGCTGGAGCGATGAGATTATATTACGTTATGGTGATGGTGCCACCCGGGACGTGGGTTACCCCCGGATGGTACAGCGGCCCGATGGAAAACTAGTTATCATTTACTACTGGAATAATGCCTGTCAGGCAGGGGCCAAACCCTACCGCTACATCGCGTCAACCATATTTGATCCGGATTATTGGAAGTAGAAGTGTACGCATTCAAAAAGAATAAAAAGAAAGAATGATTAATAATCCATTATCGATGGCATCCGGCTAACTCCCAGATATTATTAACTTTTTAGAATCAATTGACGTTAAATATTTGTATTTAATTTTGTAACTAATTCATTTATAGGCTCTTTATAAAACAGGCCAATATATTAATTATAATTGGAAATCTTTATATGAAACCTCCATGATTGCGGCAAACGCAACTTAGCGAAGAGATCTTACGAACGAAGTGAGTACGATTATAAGAATAATATCAAAATGCAGAAACAAATCACAGATTACTCATATTGGAAGTTAATATTAATACCGGCTTTAGCTATGATGCTGGGCTGGGGATTAAGGGGGCATATCGGTGGAGGACCGTTTGGTGCCATGATACCTGGAGCCCTATTCGCATTGGCGGTGAGTTTATTATTTAATTTTCCCAAGTATTTTGCTTCCCTATTCGTAATTTTTAGTACAGTGGGTATTGGTATCGGAGGGGTGATGACCTATGGCCAAACACTCACTTTTTTACGTGATCCTTTAACTATATACTGGGGGTTACTGGGTATAACCATTAAAGGTTCTGTATGGGGCTTGATGGGAGGCGCCATTTTAGGCACGGGAACTATTATCAGGCGAATAAAATTAAAAGCTTTTATAGGTGCCTGGTGTTTTATGTTTCTGGGGATGATTATCGGATTCAAACTGATAAATGAACCTATGACAGTTTATTTTTCAAATCCTGATAATCCCAGGCAGGAATCATGGGCGGCACTTTTATCAGGTGCGGTTGCGTTTCTTGTTTTTATGAGAGTAATGCTCAAAACTACTGATTTTAAAATTGTTCTCCGCTTCGCTATCCTTGGGCTTGCCGGCGGAGGACTGGGTTTCGGGGTTGGAAGTTTATGGATAATCGCAGGGAGTCATCTTCAAGATAGTGTCATTTTTCACAATTGGTGGAAATGCATGGAATGGACTTTTGGTTTTTTGCTTGGAGGATCTCTTGGTTTAGCCGTCTGGCTGAATAGGAATGAATTGTTATTGGAAACAACGAAGCAGCAAAATTCTATTTCTGGTTCACACTTTTCAGGTATAAAAGAATTGTTTATAGCATTGCTGGGAGGACTGATAATTTACGTAGTCATACCTTATTCTGTTCAGGAACTTATGAAGGTAGTAAATAGTACTGATAATCTTTTATATATAGGATTGCAAGTTCTTTTGAAAATTTTTGGTAATTATACATTCCTCGGATTTTTATTGTTATTACTTGCGATTTTATTTCCACAAGCTGCCTGGCAATTAAGCATAACTCTTACTTTTTGCCATGCAGCCATAGACCTTATACGTGACTTTTATCCCGATGTATCTCCATATCTTCCATTTACAGGACGCTTTTTTTTCATCTTTGCAATGACAGGGTTAATATCTTGGCTCACTTATATTTTTCAGCGTCGTAAACAATTTATATATCATCTGTTTCTCCTGCTTATTTGGTCTTGCATAAGCATTTCATTACTCAGAAACTTTATTAACATAGAACAACTAACTATTTCAGGATTATCATTTTGTGAAATTATTTGCAAAAAGTTCTTTGTTGATATAGCTTTTATAATCATGGCCATGGTTATTTCCATATTAGCCACGTAAACCGGCAAATCCTGTAAATGTCAATGAAATCTCTTCCACTCTGAGAATTAAAAATGAAACTGTTGTGAACTATCTTACTATTTTACAGAAGTGTTATCATATTTCACTGGTCAGTCCGTTTTTTCGAAACCTGAGAAAGGAACTGGTTAAAATGCCAAAAGTATAAGTTGCTTAAAGAGGTGTATCCGGATATCCCATTGGAATACTTATGGATGTACCCGTTCGATGAAGATTTTTTCAGAAGGTTGGAATAATTTGTATTTTTGCCCTTGATGTTCGACCAAAAAACCAGGCTTGCCCTCAAAAACGGCGAACCGGATGCTTTCCGAAAAGTTTTTCGCCTGCTTTATCCGCGTTTGAAGGGATATTGCAAACTCTTTATTGCCGATAAAGAACAGGCTGAGGATATTATCCAGGAAAGTTTTATTTCCCTTTGGGAGAAGCGGAAAACGATTGACCCGCTAAAATCTGTCGAGAACTTCATTTTTATTATTGTACGGAACCGTTGCCTGAATTATCTCCGGCAAAAAAATCTGGAAGCAGGGAAGATTAGCCTGGATAATATACAGGTTGCCGAACTTCAGTATTTATACAATTTAGATTTTAAACAGAAAGAAGAAAAAAGCCTGGAAGAATTATTGATACAATCGTTTCAGCAAACCATAGATGACCTTCCTGAAAAAATGAAGAATGTCTTTATTAAATGCAAAATTGAAGGGAAAAAACAACAGGAAGTAGCTGATGAACTGTCTATCAGTATAAAAATGGTTGAAAAACACATCGCAAAAGCCAAAGAGCACATTCGTGAGAAACTGATTAATAAATTTCCGGAATTGGTTATAATAATTTCTTTGTTGATTGATTGAGGCACCAATGACTCTTGTCTTCCCTATTCAACGCTGGCAGAGCCAGGTTTTGCACATGGGTAATTATTACCAGAAGTTAAATATATTTCACTAAAGTTACGGTAAGTAAGACCAAACTGCACGGAAGTTTCGGTTGATAAGACCTGTCCGGTACTTTTCAACCGGACAGCGTCGGAAAAGGGAACAATGTGCTGTATCTTTTAAGACAGCTTTTTTTTCAACAAAATAAGCTGTCTTTGAATTTTTAGACAGCCTCCAGGCATGCAATCAAGAATTTTTCCCGTAAATTTCTCTTTGAATAAAAAATTTTCCCGACTTTAGAGGGTAGGGTTTTATAAAAAAATATTGTATTACTATTAGAAAATATATTATGGAACCGATCATTAAAAAATACCTGGAAGGTATTGCAACAGATGAGGAGCAAAAGAGTTTGCTGGTATGGCTGCGGGACAGGAAAAACCGGGCATTGTTTAACAAGGTTAAGTCTGAATGGAGAGATAGCGTCGACTTAATGAACTTTCCCGGAGGAGGAGAGGAGAGTTGGAATAGTCTTCAGGGAAAATTATGGCAGAAAAGTTACCATGCATTGCAGGTATCCGTGAGAATGCAAATCATCTTCAGATATGCTGCTATTTTCCTTTTAATGCTGACTGTAGGCGCTCTTACTTATTTATTCAATAATCGTTTGCAACAGATGGCAGATCTTAGTACCAGGGTTATTGCCGATAATGGGCAGATATCAAAAGTTGAAATGCCTGATGGCTCCACACTTTGGCTGAATTCAGGTTCGGAAGTGGTATATAATAACCGGTTTGCTTCAAAGAACAGGGAGATTGCACTTCTCGGTGAAGCCTACTTTATCGTTTCAGAAAACGCGAAACTTCCTTTTATTGTTACGTGTAATAATATCCGGGTACAGGCACTTGGTACACAGTTTAATATATCAGCTTATCCCGGCACTGAATTTATAAATATTGCGCTGGAAGAGGGATCTGTAGAGCTGAAGAATACGGCAATAAGAAACTTCCGGTATGTTTTAAAACCCGGGAAAATGGCCAGGTTCAATACATCCAGCGGGAAGTTCGATGTGGCAGATGTCAATATTACGAAATATACTTCCTGGAAAGACGGCATTATCCATATTTATGACCAGCCATTCATTGAGGTTATAAAACGATTGGAATTGCGTTACAATCAGAAGTTTACATATGAAGAAAAGGTGAAAGATTTTCGCTATACCTTTACTATTAAAAATGAATCGCTGGAAGAAATTATCCGGTTGATGGAGAAGATCACTCCGGTAAAAGCCATTCAGCAGGAAAATGTCATCATATTCAGATTGGATAAAAATAAAATAAGAAAAACCGGTTGATAAAAAAAGCCGGTAATGCTGTAACACTACCGGCTCAACTTATCATCGGCTAATGATAAGTATTGTTTAATTCTAAAACACAGTAAAACTATGAAAAAAAACCGAATGAAAAGGGACATTGTGCCCTTAATTTCAAAAAAACTTCTACTGATCATGAAACTAACGTTAATATTATTTATGATTGGTTTTCTGCAGGTTTCAGCGGGTCTTTACAGCCAGTCGGCGAAACTGACCCTTGAAATGAGCAATGTAAAAGTAATGGATGTATTGGACGAGATTGAGAAGCAATCCGAATTCCGTTTTGCGTACAGTTCAAAATACATCGACATGGACCGGAGAGTATCGGTTCAATTAACAGAAAAAAGCATTGAAGAAACACTTCAGAATGTTTTTGGAGGAACCGGTGTGGTTTATGTTATTGATGACCGGCATATTCTTTTATTTCCGAAGACGTTGGATGCTCAACAACCCCGGAGTATTACCGGAACGGTAACTGACCTGAACGGTGATCCGGTAATCGGGGCTACCGTGTTGGTTAAAGGAACTACACAGGGAACGATTACCGATACTCAGGGAAAGTTTTCGATAACAGATGTGCCGGAAGATGGGGTATTGGTATTTTCGTTTGTAGGAATGAAAACGCAGGAAGTTGATGTCGCTGGCAAGATATCGATTGATATTATTATGGAACAGGAAGCCATCGGACTTGAAGAAGTGGTGGCAATTGGTTATGGGTCCATGCGAAAAAGAGACCTTACAGGTTCTGTTGTGAAAGCTAATCTTGAAACTTTCAGGGAATCTCCCAATGTTTCAATTATTCAGTCTTTGCAAGGTTCAGTACCAGGATTGAGCGTGGGACAGGTAAAATCTTCCGGTGAAAACCCCAGTATTATTATCAGGGGACAAAATACTATTGATGGTCTTAATAATACACCTTTAATTGTATTGGATGGTATTATTTTCAATGGAAGCCTTGTCTCCATAAATCCTGCTGATATTGAATCTGTTGACGTTCTGAAAGATGCAAGTTCAACGGCAATTTACGGTTCAAGGGCAGCAAATGGTGTTATTCTAATAACCACGAAAAAAGGGGAAAGCTATGGAAAGCCGATCTTTAATTATACTGGATCCTATTCAATTCAGACTCCTGCTCATGATTTCGAGCCATTGAACCGCCAGGAATATATTGACAGAAACAGGGATATTTATTGGCAGCAAGGATATCTGGCCCCGGATTACACACAACCTAATCCTGATTTTGACCCATCCACCAAGTGGGTACACCCCCGTATTATAGAAGGTTATTTTGACGGTACTGATTTTAATTGGTGGGATGCAGCTACACAAACAGGTCATATTCAAAACCATAACCTGAGTATGCGTGGAAAAAATGAGCAGACATCTTATTTTATTTCAACTGGATACACGGATCAGCAAGGCTTTGTAATGAATGATGTCTATAAAAGATTTTCTATCCGGTTAAATGTTGAAAATAAAATCCTGGATTGGTTTAAAATAGGAGTCCAGTCGTATGTCACACAAGGAGATTATTCAGGGGCGACTCCTAATATGAGATACATTATGTACATGAGTCCATTAACTACACCGTATGATGAGAATGGAGAGTTAGTATATTATCCTATGGGAGGTGGAGCAGCCTGGAATCCATTTTTCAGTTCTGAAGCAATCGATTCTGATAAAAGAGTGGACCTTTTTGCTAATTTTTATAGTGAAATTGATATTCCGCATATAAAAGGATTGAAATATCGATTTAATTATTCTCATAACTATCGGATATCTGATCATAATAATTCGAGTAAATATTCCAGTAATTTCACAGGAGGAGCATATAAATATCATACAAACTCTTACGACTGGACTTTCGATAATATCATAAACTATAAAAAAACTATTAATAATAACGACATAGATATTACACTTGTAGCAGGAAGGGAAGAACGCGAATATGATAATACAAAAGCTGACGGACAAATATTTACCAATATTGACCTGGGATATAATAATCTTAGCGTAGCGGAAAATCAATATATCTATTCGGAAGCATGGAATGAAAGTAGTTTATATTATATGGGACGCTTACACTATACTTTTAAGCAGAAATACCTGGCGACATTTACCGTTCGAAGAGATGGGTTTTCTGGTTTTTCAGAAAAGAAAAAATTCGGTGTTTTTCCATCGGGAGCTGTTGCATGGGTAATGAGCGAAGAAGATTTTTTTAAAAACAATACCTCTTTTATTGAATATCTGAAATTAAGAGCTTCGTATGGAACAAACGGAAACAGGACGCTAGGTCGTTATGGAACACTTGCAAGAGTTGAAGCAAGCCAACGTTATGTATTTGGAGATGGCGTTACTCCTTCAATCGGACAAGGGATAACAACTTTAGCAAATTCAGATCTTACATGGGAAACAACTACAGGTGTTAACCTTGGAGTAGATTTCGCCATTCTGAATCAAAGAATAAGGGGAAATATTGAATACTACAATACGAATACAAAGGATATACTTTATAATATAAATATTCCAACGATCACCGGATATTCCAGTATAACTAGCAACCTTGGAAAAGTGCATAATCATGGTGTGGAATTTTCAATAAACAGCACAAACATCAGAAAGAAGGATATTACATGGGATATGGGTGTAAACTTTTCATTGAACAGGAATAAAATAGTATCCATACTTGGTATGGATAATGATGAGGATGGAAAAGAAGATGATTTAGTTTCCAACGCTTTATTCATTGGCAAATCTCTTGGTGCAATTTATGACTATTCAATATTAGGACTATATCAGATCGGAGATGATATTCCTGCAGGTTATCTGCCTGGGCAGCATGTTAAAGAAGATTTAAATAATGATGGATTATTTACTCCGGAATTTGACAGAAAGATTCTGGGATATAAGGACCCGAGTTATAGAATCAGTATTATTAACTCAATTCAATTTAAAAACTGGTCGCTGAATATTTTTGTCAACTCTATTCAGGGTGGGAAGAAATGGTATTTTGCACAAAATGATCCAACCAGAAATATTGGTGCAGCTGATAATATTACAAATAATAATGCATATAAATGGGACTGGTGGACACCTGCAAATCCTAATGCTGAATATCAGCAACTTTTTCAGACGGCTCCAATTGCTCCTACTGTTTATAAACAAAGAAATTTTATAAGATTACAGGATGTATCGTTATCTTATAATTTTAACAATAGTGTTTTGGATCAACTAGGATTCCGGGATTTTAAAGTCTATATAAGCGGAAAAAATTTATATACATGGACCAAATGGCAAGGTTGGGATCCTGAAACCGGAGAAGGGTACGAGAAAGATGGTATTCCAGTACTCCGTAGTATAACATTTGGTGTTGATTTAACATTTTAAAATTAAAACATTCTTATCATGAAATCTTTAAAACCACTATTAATAATCTTTATTGCATGTATTTTAACGTCATGTAATGAAGAAATGATTCTGCAGGAAATACCTCTTGACTTTTATAGTCCTGAAAATTCCTATCGGACACCGGAACATTTTGAAGCAGCAATAACTAATCTGTATGCCTTGACACGTGAGGTATATTATTATAAATCCAGTAGTTATGTTCAATCCTTTCAGTATGGGACAGACTTTGGTCGCGATGCAAGAAATCCCGGGGATTATAGCTTTGCGAATTATCCCGCTCGTTTAACATCCTCTTCGGGCTATGCAATTTATTGGTGGCAAAATATGTATGCACTGATCTCTTCTGCAAATGTAATTCTTAACCGGATAAAAAATGCTGATTTTCCTTCTGAACAGGAAAAAAATGCAGTTATTGCTGAAGCAAGATTTTTCAGGGCATTTGCATACAGGATACTTTCCTATACCTATGGGGGAGTTCCTATAGAGCTGGAAGAAGTAACTTCTCCCAAGAGAAATTATACAAGAGCTTCCCGCGCAGAAGTATATCAGCTATGCATTGATGATCTGACTTTCGCAACAGAAAATCTTCCGGATGTAACTAACGTAAAAGCTGACGGAAGAGTGAGCAAAGAAACAGCATATCATTATATTGCTGAGTTGTATTTAGCAACTCAACAATGGGATAAGGCAATCAGCGCTGCTTCCCAGGTTATTGACAATCCAAATTTTCATCTGATGACAGAAAGATTCGGACGCAGAACAAATGTGACACCACGGGATGTGTGGTGGGATCTCTTTCAGAGAGGAAATCAGAACAGGAGCAGCGGAAATAAAGAAGCAGTTTGGGTAGCCCAGGTTGAATATAACGTACCTGGTGGGGGAGATAGTTATATAAATGAAAGAATATGGTGTTGTTTGTACTGGAATATAAAAGATCCTGATGGAGTTATGGGTTTTATTGGTCCTACATCACAAAATTACGGAAGAGGAGCTGGATCATTAGGGCCTACAACATATTGGGCAACTACCATTTGGTTAAGTGACTGGAATAATGACTTGAGAAATAGTGAATATAATTTGGTCCGGGATTTTGTTTATGATAATCCAAAATCAAATTATTACGGAATGAAAGTGAGTGAATTTCCTGCCGCTAATCTTGACCGCCGTAAAGACTTCTATCCTTTCCAGTCGAAAATAACAACTCCTGGAGACCATCCTGATGAATTATATGCAAATAAGGAAACAGGCTTGCTTTTATCAAATGCAAGGGTAACATATTGCGATCAGTATTATGCACGCCTCGCAGAAACCTATCTGTACCGTGCAGAGGCTTATCTTGGAAAGAATGATAAAGTTAAGGCAGCGGAAGATATTAATGCAGTTCGGACAAGGGTAAATGCAACCCCGGTTGATCCGGCAGACGTTGATATTGATTATATCCTGGATGAAAGATTAAGAGAACTCGCTTACGAGGAGAGAAGACGACTTACTCTCGCAAGATTAGGTATGATATATGAGAGAACATCCAAATACAACGATTATGATGATGGTCAGACAATCCAACCATACAATGAATTGTTCCCTATTCCATACAGCGAGATCGAAAGAAATACTGAAGCAGTCCTGGAACAGAATCCGGGATATGATGAATAAGCTATTGTTTATAAATTTATGTTTAAAAAAGTAATCTTACCAGTTTTATTCCATCATAGATACAATTAGTTGAACGCCATCTCATGGTTTGATCAATCTTCCTGTTCCTGAATTAGTGAGCAGGAAGATTGAGATGGTGTTTGAAAATTTCACAAATAATTATTTTTTCTGTAATTTTTTTAATTTAAAATTAAAATAAAAAAATTTCTCCTTATGGGTTAATTTAATATAACTTATTTTTAGGTACTGTAAGTTGAAAAATCTAACAACTCATAATTTTGAAAAATAAACTCTTATTAATAGTAATCTGTATTATTGTCTCTTCTTGTCAAAATAAAGAAGATAATAGTTTTACATCAACAAATAGTAAATTCAGGGTAAGAGGCTGGAGTATCCAGACAAACTGGGAAGATCAGATTGATATGGTATTGGAGGCGATAATAAACTATGATATTAACCATTTCCAGTTACTGAGTGATATCATTATGAACTTAAAAGATGTTAAAGATCCGGTAAAACAGGAACTGGTCAACAGGACAATAAAAAAAGCACATGAAAAAGGGATAAGGGAAGTTGTGGTGTGGGATCATGCATTATACAATCTGGATTATTATCCTGCACAATTCAGAATTTCCCCGGATGGATTGATTAACCTCGACGATCCGGAATTCTGGGAATGGCTGAAACAGGATTATAAAAGCATGCTGGCACTATTGCCTGAGGTGGACGGGATTGTATTGACATTTATTGAAACAGGCGCCAGAGCAGAACTGCAATACTCGGAGAAATTACTCACTCCCGCAGAGAAATTGGCTGCAGTTATTAACGCAATTGCTGATGTCGTAATAGACGAAAATGGTAAGAGCCTTTATATACGCACTTTTGCTTACGATAAAGGTGAGTATGACAATATCACATCCAGTATTGACCTAATTAAAAGTGACCAGGTTATCCTGATGATGAAGGAAACTCCCCATGATTTTTACCTTACTCATCCTAATCTTGAACTTGTCGGAAAAATCAATCGCCCTACTATTGTTGAATTTGATTGCGGAAATGAATATAACGGACAAAATATTGTCGCGAATACCTGGCCTGAATATATTGAAAGACGCTGGAAAGATTTCATGCAACGCCCGAATGTTATTGGTTATGTCGCCCGTGTGGACAGATTTAAATCATCAATATGTATTGGAACTCCCAACGAAATTCAGGTTTATGCCCTTGATTGCTTTACAAAAGACAGTACTCTTACTGCCGATGATGTTTATGATAGATTTACAGGTTGGAAATATGGGAAAAAAACTATCCCCTTTCTCAAACCCGCTTTTAAGATGGCTTATGATATTAATACAAGTATTTTTTATACACTCGGATTGAACACAACAAATCATTCAAGGCTTGACTATGATTACAGATCCATATACACCCGGCAGGTTTCTGAAAAATGGAAAGAGGATAAGATGATTTATGTAGCACATGGAGTTAACAAAAGTTTTCATGCTTATAAAGATTTGATTAATCACATTTCTCCTGCGGAATATAAGTCGGTTAACTTCAGACATAATAAAAAAGAGATGGGAGAGATATTCGAAGAAAACTGGTTGGAGGATAAAGAAATAATGAACGAAGAATATTTGAGATATATTGTAGCTGAAAAGAAATATGGTGTAATTCTGGCAGACAGTGCATTAAGTATGATTAAAAATGCAGAAAAATATATTACTGATAATAAGGCATTTGATAATGTATTTAATTGTTTTGAAAGGACTTCCCTGACTGCTCATATCAGGGCATCCACAGCCAAAGTGTACTATGCTTCCAGAATATCATCAAGAGGTAAAAAATTTAAAACTGATTGTATAAACAGAATATTGGAGGAAAGCCTTGAAGAAATGGCAGTGGATGCTGAAAAAATTAAGAATTACACTAAAACAGTACCAATTGGACAATGGGATTGGAAAAGCGATGTGGTGGTGGCTGAAAGATACAGGAGAGCGGTAATGGAAAGGGAAAACGAATTATTCAGAAATATCATATTTAAAAAGGAAAACTAAAAAATAATTAAGCTATGAAAAACAATCGCAGGAACTTCATTAAACAAGCCGGATTGACCGGATTAACTTTTGCAGGAGCTGGCTTTTTCGAAAGTTTTACCCATAGTCAGAAAGAAACTGAGTATCCCAATCTTCCCGATCGCATTAAACAGTATCAGAACATCAGGATACAGCCTTTTAACATGGCCGGCTATGCTGCCCCCAAATTACCAACCGTTCGTATAGGTATAATAGGACTGGGACAACGCGGCCCATCCCATCTCCGCACAATGAGCTACATTGATGGTGTGGAAATAAAAGCGTTATGCGATCTGGTGCCGGAAAAAGCTGAAGCAGCCAAAAAGAAACTCGAAGGAACAGGACATAATCCTGAATTGTATACAGGAAGCAGGGATGAATGGAAAAAACTATGTGAGCGAGATGATATTGACCTGGTGATAATAACTACCCCCTGGTATATGCATGCTGAAATGGCAATTTATGCCATGGAACATGGGAAACATGCTGCTTCAGAAGTTCCTGCTGCAGGGACAATTGAAGAATGCTGGCAACTGGTGGAAACCTCGGAAAGAACAAAGAAACATTGTATGATGATGGAGAACTATGCCTATATGGAGTTCCAGTTATTAATGCTGAACATGGCCCGCCAGGGATTCTTCGGGGAAATTGTTCATGGTGAGGGAGCCTATAATACCAGCAAAATGAGAAACAATTTCTCCAGATCATTGTACTGGGATATGTGGTGGCTCAGACAATACGCGTGGAGAAAAGGGAATATCTACCCTACCCATGGCCTTGGACCAGTGGCTTTAATAATGAACATCAACAGGGGTGACAGACTAGACTATCTTGTTTCCATGGAAAGCAATGATTTCATGATGAACGAAAAAGCAAAAGAGCTTGCAAAAACGGATGATTTTTTTAAACCCTTTGTTGGAAAAGATTACCGTGGTAATATGAATGTTACTACCATCCGTACTAAACTGGGGAAAACGATCATGCTTCAGCATGATGCAACATCGCCATCTCCTCATAACCTCATCCATGGAATATATGGTACAAAAGGAGCAGCCCTTTTCGACCCTGCACCACCACGTATCTCTACCGGAAATCATAAATGGGTGGAACAGAAAGAATTCGATGCAATTAAGGAAAAATATACCCCTGAGATCACAAAAAAAATGCGGGAAGTAGCCAAAAAAAGCGGGCATGGAGGATCCGATATACAATTATGCTGGAAACTTATCGACTGCCTGCATAATGGTCTCCCCCTGGATCAGAATGTCTATGATGCGGCAAGCTGGAGTTCCATTGTCCCTCTGAGTGAATGGTCTGTCCGCAATCGTTCAAACTCTATTGATATCCCTGATTTTACAGCAGGTGCATGGAAAACAAACAATCAAAATATGGATATAAACCTCGAAAGAGGAGGTACTACCAAAGTTTTTGGTCTGGAGTAAGTAACCAGGAAATTAATATAGACAGGTTTTCTTAATTTCTGTGACAGAACAATCTCACTATCAAATAAAACAACTATATTCCAGAATTAAATGATAAAATATAAACATATATTTTTCATATTGTTCATATGGTTAATATCATCTGACTTTTATGCACAAACCATTACTACGGCTACATTACTTGATGAGTTAATAAATCTGGAACGATTAACTGAAATTTCCGATCCTTCATATAAGATTTTACATTTCACCTCTTATGACAGGAGAAGCAAAGGTAAAAGTCCTGACGAGGAAGGATGGTTCCTGAACTCCGATGGTTTTGGGAAAGAACCCATACCGAACTTTGAAATGATAGTTGAAGAACCTGATCAGGATAATATCGGAAATTATTTAATCTGTGATGTGGAGGGACCCGGTGCAATTATCCGTACCTGGACAGCAAAAATTACTGGAGATATTGCAATCTATCTCGATGATAATATTGAACCATTATATAAAGGACCGGCAGAACCTTTTTTGATACACACATACGATGCCATTCTATTTAATGAAGAACAAATTTATGGAAGCACTTTTACTCAATTTTTTTCAGGATATTATCCTGTCCCTTTTGCTAAAAGATGCAGGATCGAATGGATAGGTGATATAAATAATGCGCATTTTTATTACGTTCAGATACGTCAATATAAAAGTGATACGCCAATTCAAACCTTTTCCGTAAACGATATAGAAAATGACGCTGAAAGAATAGGTAAAATAAAAAATGTTCTTTCCGATCCCTGTCAGAATATCCCTGTTACATCAGAAAACCAGGTCTCCATTAATACTTCCATCAAAGCAGGTGAAAGTACCAGAATTCTTGAGCTGGAGGGAACAAAAGCAATCGAGAGAATAAAAATAAAAGTATCTGCTGAGGATTTGTCAAAGGCTCTTCGTCAGAATATTCTAAGAATATCTTTTGATGATCGTCACTGGGGACAGGTTCAGGCACCTGTAGGAGACTTTTTTTGTTCCGCACCAGGAATTAATCCTGCTAATTCATTACCCTTTACTGTAACTCCTGACGGATATTTAATCTGCCGTTTCGTTATGCCGTTTAAAGAGTCGTGCCGGATATTTATTGATAATTATTCTGATCAGGCTTGTGAGGTTGAAGGGGAGATCACTTATAGTACATATGAATGGAAGGATAATATATCCATGTATTTTAATGCCAAATGGAGAATTGATAATAATATTACTGCAACTAATAATCCTCCAAAAGATCTGATGTTCATAATGATAAATGGTACAGGAAGGTATGTTGGAACAGGAGTTTTTCTGATGAACCCGGCTGAAGCCCCTTCCCGTCATGGAAGTTGGTGGGGTGAGGGAGATGAAAAAGTTTATATTGATAATTTTGATTTTCCAACGGTATTTGGGACCGGGTCGGAAGACTATTTTGGTAATGCATGGGCTGCTGAACATTTATTTAATTATGCTTTTATCGGGCAGCCCAGGAATGATGGCCCGGGAAACAGAGGTTTTGTTATTAATTACAGATACCATATTATTGATGATTTCCCATTTAATAAAAATCTTCATTTTATGATGGAACTTTTCCATCAGGATTCTATACCGGGATTTTCATACGGACGAATTGTTTACTATTATTCTTTACCGGGTTCTTACGACGATCACCAGGTTATTTCCCATGATGATGTTCGCGTGTTGAAAATGCCTGAAACATTTCATCTTAAAGCTTTTAAAGGTTCACGCAACTTTTTATTTCACGAAGCTGAGTCAATCGTGATCAACAATAAGAATATAAGTATTGAAAAAGGACCACTATGGTCAGAAAATACTCTGATGGTATGGAAACCTGAAAGGAAAGGGGAAAAACTTATTTTCACTATCCCTTCACACAAGGAAGGAAATAAAATGAGGATTATGTTGACTTTAAGAGGTTCCCCTTTGGAAGGGAAATTCTCTGTGTTGTTAAATAATATTTTAATAAAAGAGAATGTGGACATGAATGAAAGCTATCATACATTATCAAAAAATATTCAACTGGACGATATCGACATTCAGGATCAAAATGAATTGGTACTTGTGTTTGAAGGAGAAAAAGATCAACAATTGGGTATTGACTTTATTTGGGTGAGAATAGAATAACTGGTACAATTTTGAAATAAATTTATACGAAGATGTTATATAAAGAATAAATTATGAAGTATATCAGAAATCCTCACATCAATTCTGAAATTTTGCCTGTGGATATTGTTTTCCACCCTTCCTGGTGGTTTAAAAATGCGGGAATAACTTTTGATCAGGATTTTTTTTACCATCCTTTAAAGAGGGTGGAAGTGGAAAGATCTATGGAGCGTGAATTGTATGAAAGGTTTGGAAAATTCGGACTGGGGAGAGACAGGTTAAAGGATATGCCCGTCATTGGAGCAGTTCATAATGCAGCAGGATATTTGCTGTCTGAAATGCTGGGGTGTAAAATAGTTTATGAGGAAGGAGGCCCTCCACAGGTTATACCTGCCGGATTCGAAAAACTGGAAGTAGATGTGGAAGCTGTATTCCAAAGCTCTGCTCTTAAAAGGTTAATAAATCTCAAAGATAAACTTAAGACCAGATACGGATATGTAACCGGTGATATCAACTGGGGGGGAGTGTTGAACCTGGCTCTCGATGTGATTGGAGAAAAAGTTTTTATGGATTTTTATACAGATCCGGAGGAAACAAAAAAGCAGTTTCAATTATTGGCTAATGTTATTGAGAAGTTTGTAACAGGCATCTTGGAGGAAACCGGTACGAGTTCCATCTCGGTAAACCGTAATGTAATGCATATAGAAAAACCGGTATTTCTTCATTCTGAGTGTTCCCATACCATGATTTCCACGGAACAATATGAAGAATTTTTATTGCCTGTTGACCTTGAGTGGAGCAGGAAATTCCGTCCGTTCGGGATACATTACTGCGGGAGTGATCCCCATCGGTACGCTGATGTTTTCAGTAAGATAGATAACCTCGATTTTCTGGATGTAGGATGGGGAGGAGATGTAAAAAAACTGAGAGAAAAATTGCCTCATACCTTTTTGAATCTCCGGCTTGACCCGGTATCGCTGAATAATTATTCAGACGGGGAGTTGCGCTTAACTATCATACGTTTGATTGAAGAATCGGGGAATCCATATTTAACAGGAGTTTGCTGTATTAACATGGATGATAAAACAGAAGATTCAAAAATTAATACCATTTTTCAAACAGTAGAAGAATTAAAACAGAAATATTTAAATATACATAACTAAATTTTATTCTCGTGAATCCTTTCCCCCTTATCATTAACAACAGGAATTTGAAGTGTTATTTCATACATATTTTTTTCTGTGGATTATTTTTAATGTTGTTTTCATGCAACACACATAGAGTTTCACCCGATCTGGGACTGTCTGTTATCAGAGAAGGCAGATCAAGGGCATCAACTTCCCATGCTCCCGGAGGGAGTAATGCCGACAGAATAAAATACATCCACCCGGGTGAAACAGCTGTAATATTTGATGTAAAAACTACCGGCGTTATTAATCACATTTGGCTTACATTCAATGAAACGCGTCCTAACTGGTTGGAAAAGGAAGGTTCTGCTTCACCTGCAGACCTGGCAATACGCATGTACTGGGATGACGCTGAGGAACCTGCGGTGGAAGCACCGATTGGTGATTTTTTTGCTTCCGGTTTTGGATTGCGTAGAGAAGTTAAATCGGCACCCGTTCTCGTTGAGGGGGGTGATGGGTATAATTGTTACTGGCAGATGCCTTTCCACAAGAATGCTAAGATTACAGTTACCAATGATGGAGAAAAAGCAGCGAGGAGCTTCTATTACCAGATCGATTATACTGAATATAAAAGATTACCTAAAAATACTGCCTATTTCTGTGCACAATACAGACAGGAGTTTCCCCAGCAAATGGGTAAAGATTACTTAATAGTTGATATCGAAGGTAAAGGATGCTATATTGGAACAGTCATGTCTGTACGTTCACGCAGTCCATACTGGTTTGGGGAGGGTGATGCCAAATATTATATAGACGGGGAAGATGAACCTTCAGTATGGGGCACTGGCACTGAAGACTATTTCCTTAGTGCCTGGGGATTTACAGAGAACCTTAATCTTTATTCAGGGTGCAGCTATATGAGTAAGGGAGAAGAAGATCTCGGTGCAAAATATACACTTTATCGTTGGCATATAAAAGATCCTGTGCGATTTAATAAATTCTTCCGTTTTGAGATTGAACACACAGGTTGGATATCTGCCGACGAGACTGCCACAGGTGAAGTTGACGGTCATGTGGAAAGGGAGGACGACATGGCAACTGTAGCTTTCTGGTACCAGTTGGGGCAACCCAAACGTTTCTATAATTTACCATCCTCAAAGGAAAGAAAACTGCCTGACCTGGAAAAAGTCATTGAAGGAAAAGATATGATTTCATCCGTACGCCATTCTCCGGGAAAAGTTGAGTTACAGAAAGGTTACGATTGGACAGGGGAAGGACAAATTCTCTTCACTCCATCCACTGGAAATGCATGGATGGAAGCAGATTTTATGATCGAAGAGGAAGAATACGAAGGATTGATGATAAAAATGAGTCATTCCACTGATTACGGGAAATATAAATTGTTTATTGATGGAAAAGCTATGGCAAGAGTGCCCATGACTATAGATTTTGATTTTAATGATCCGAAAGCTGAAGTAAAAGTACTCAATTTATACTCTGAAATACTGGAAGTCTATGATTACTACCTTGGTAGCGCAATGCTGTCAAAGGGCAGGCATACCATTAGATTTGAGCAGGTGGGTAAAGATCCCTATTCTAATGGAAATTCTTTGGGTTTTGACTCATTCAGGTTGTTTAGACGATGGGACAGGAAACGTGTTTCTCTTGGGACGAACTCAGCAGCACAACTAAAAATATCCAATTAAATTATTTAAGACTATTCATTAACTCCAAAAGAGACAGTTATCTTAATCGTCTTTTTTGAATGATGCAATTTATTCAATTTGAGAGTAAACAAAAATACAAAAGAGAAACACACATAATAATGAAAAACACGATAAAAACGAAAATGGTAAAATTGAAACATTATTTAATATAGAACATAATATAGTTTTCCGTTAGGCCTAAGCCTTGGAACAAGAACACCATATAGAGGTTATATTCATGATAAAAAGAAAGGGAAAAATAGAAATGACAGGATTGTTAATCCTTTTGATAACATCATCTTGTTTCATGCCACAGGAAAGCAAAGAGTTAAAACTTGCACATTCACTTCCGGTGGATCATCCGGTGCATCAGGCCATGGATTTTATGGCCCGACGTACCAGCGAACTCTCAGACAAGAAGCTCACCATAACAGTTTACCCTTCCGGGCAACTGGGGTCTGAACAGCAATGTCTGGAGCTTTTGCAAATAGGAAGCCTGGCCATTACCAAAGTATCGGCTGGCACAATGGAAAGTTTTATCGATGCTTATAAAATTTTTGGGTTACCTTTTATTTTCCGTTCAAAGGATCATGTCTTTCAGATTCTGGACGGAGAGATCGGAAAGGAACTTTTATTAATTACTCAGAAAATATTGATCCGGGGTCTATGTTACTACGATGCAGGCTCAAGAAGTTTTTATACCAAAAACAAGCCAGTGGAAAAACCGGATGATATTTCCGGCTTAAAGATCCGGGTTATGCATAGTCAGACAGCTGTACAAATGGTACGGGCACTTGGTGGTTCTGCTACTCCCATTTCCTGGGGTGAATTATACACTGCGTTGCAAAGCGGAGTCGTTGACGGGGCAGAGAATAATTCGCCGAGTTTTTATACTTCCCGTCATTATGAAGTATGTAAGTATTACTCACTTACTGAGCACACTACAATCCCGGATGTTTTGGTAATTAGCCTGAAAACATGGGAAAAACTCAATCCGCAGGAGAAGGAATGGATTCAACAGGCAGCAGATGAGTCGGCTATAATTCAGCGAAAATTATGGGCTGAATCGGAAAAGATATCGCTTAATGAAATTGAAAAGGCAGGAGTCGAAATCAATTATCCGGAGAAAGAACCTTTTGTTAATAAAGTAAAATCTTTAATGGAAGATTATAAGAAATTTCCGGAGATATATTCCTACATAAAAAGAATAAGGAAGGTTGAGTAAAGATATTTGAATAATAAGAGGTAACAGGCCGGTGGCTTATGTAGCAACTAAATAATTTCAGAATTCCACAGCAACTTCAGAAATTGTTGTGCAGGAATTATTTCAACACCATTCAGGATTCTCGGGTACTTGTCGAGGGATACAACAATAGCTTTAGCTTCAGGGAAATCCTCCAGAAATGCCTTCAATCCCTTCAAATGACGGGATTTCACTTCTCCCGTTGCTTTTATTTCGATGGCGATTCTGCCATCGCTAATAATTGCATCTACCTCGTATCCCGAACTTGTCCTCCAGTATGTAAGGTTTTCATGCGACTGAGAATAACTCAGCCAGGCAATCAACTCCTGTATGATAAAATGCTCAAATGATCGGCCAAATGCTTCCGATCCGGGCAGCAGGTTCTTTTTATTCAACAAATAATTTACAATGCCCACATCGAAAAAGTAAAACTTTGGTGATTGTATGGCACGGCGCTTTACTGTGGAAGTAAATCCCTGAATTAAATAGCCCGTCAAAGTATCGTTCAGAATCCCGAAATAATCTTTGACCGTCCGGTAGTCAATTCCGCAATCCTGTGCTATATTTTTATAAATAATCATTTCGCCATTGCTGATTGCGGCAACCTCCAGAAACCGTGAAAATGATGTCAGGTTTCTCGATAAGGCTTCTTCTCTGATTTCTTCATTCAGATATACTCCTATATATGCACGAAACCGTTCCCATGGATTGTTTACCATATAATGCCGGGGGATCATCCCGTTGTTCACAGCTTTAATTAAATCGAAGTCGGGAATTTCGGCGCTTACCAGTGGGAATAATATTTTTTTCAACGCCCTGCCCCCTAACAAATTCGCCCCGCTTCTCTTTATCTTCCGGGGACTTGAACCACTAAGAATAAATCTTATTTTTTTACTGTGAATCAAAGAGTGAACTTCATCGAGCAGGTGAGGCAATTTCTGAATCTCATCAATAATTACCAGGTCGCCTTCATTCATATAAGCAAGTTCCTGGCTGAGTATCGATGGCTGCCTTAAAAACCTTTCAAATTCATGTGCCCGTAACAAATCATAGTATCTTGCACCGGGATAAAGGTGCTGTAGCAAGGTAGTTTTTCCTACCTGACGTGCCCCCCATAAAAAGATGCTGTCATTGTTCTCATCCTCCAGCGAAAGCATTCGCGAATACATAAACTTAAATGTTTGAGATTTCAATTTTGCCTCCATGTATATGTAGTTTTATCATGATAAAAATACACTTAATGTTGTAAATATACAATTTTATTTCATATTAAAGTGACACTGTACGGAATTTTTTTTCAGTGGATATTTAACGTAACGTGTTGGTAAACATTCAACTGTTATTGTCTGCATTTCTCCGGGAAATTAAAGGGATATATAATTGTGCTCTTTTTCGCATACCTTATCGATGCCTTTACATGATAAGTTGGTTGAGCAAATCCGTTATTTCCGGTTGATTTTGTTCATAAGGGTAATCTTGCAGAGATGTTTGTTGGCCTGGAATTGATAAAATACTCTGATTGTTACAGAAAAAGTGAGTTATTTTACTGGCAGAGGGAAGAAAAAAAAGCCCAGGCCGGGATCGATTACATAATTATAAGAAATGGAAAATTAACTCCGGTTGAAGTAAAAGCCGGAACAAGAGGTTCCATGCAAAGTATGCAGATTTTTCTGGACAAAAAGAATTTGTCAGAAGGTATAAGATGTGCGCTTGAACTATTTTCAAAATTCGGCAGAATATTGGTTTATCCCTTATATGCTGTGTCCGGTTTTTGTAAGTAATTCTGCAGGTACTGGAGAGCGATATTCCCCTTGTGAGGAATGCCTTCCTGGCACTTGATAACATTGAAACGGGCTATCAAAATGAGATTCCTGTGATTTTTCTCAACCCTTATCTATGCGGACTGATAAAGGAGAGCTTTGGGAAAATTCAGTATTCAGGATACTCGCGGAGAAATATGATGCGGATGCTATTCATTATTGGAGAACATCTGCGGGAAATGAAATTGACTTTGTTGTACCAGGATTAAATAAACCAAAGGCAATAGAAGTAAAATATGATAAAATTAAATTCAACCCCTTAAAGTATAAGTTGTTTAAAGAGGTGTATCCGGATATCCCATTGGAATACCTATGGATGCACCCATTCGGTGAGGATTTTTTCAGAAGGTTGGAATAATCATCATTCGGAAAAACTCACATACAGGCTTAAATACGGGATGCATTTTATGAAAGAAGCTTATTACAACTTCAGTATCCATTTATAATCAGTCCCTGATTCATAAGAAATAATTCCAAACTTATATTCCGGGTAACTTTCAATAAACGTATTCTTTGAAGTTATTTTTATATTTCTGCAGTTCATTATTAACCCCATAAGCTAATCCGGATAATTTTGGAAAACAAATCCAGGAATATCCGATAAAATTGGAAAAACATTCCAATAAAGTCAATATTTATCGTGAGTTCGATATAAAATGAATAATCCTTATATTTGTTTTTCAAATATACCTGACCCCAATGAACCTCAATCCCGATGACCGGATCATGATTAAAAAACTCAAAGAGGGGGATGTCCTTTCCTTCGACAGGATATATGAAATGTATCATAAAAGGGTATATTATTTTGCGCTGAGCTATCTGAAGAACAGGGAAGAGGCTGAAGAAATCGTCCAGGAAGTTTTTCTTAATCTCTGGAGATCACGGGAACAGATCAAGGAGTATTATGTGTTCAGCCGTTATATATTCAAAATCTCTTTTAATGCAATTCATAAGTCCTTCCGCAAGCAGTCGTCCGACAGGAAACACATGGAGAATATCATTAAAGACATAGTGCTGGAGGATGATTCCACCAACATCGACCTGGAATACAACAACCTGATGGAGCTTGCTGACCGGTATATTGAAAAATTACCCCCAAAGCAGAAGAGCGTTTTTCTCATGAGCATTACAGAAAATCTTACGAATGAAGATATTGCTCAGAAGCTGAAGATTAGCAGAAAAACCGTGGACAATCATCTGAGCAACGCAAGGGCTTTTCTGAAAAAATCATTCATTGACGGCAGGCTGATTTCTGCTTTATTCTTTTCTCTTTTTCTGAAGTGAGGATTTGCCAGGAGTGTTATTAACCACGAAGGACACAAAGTACGCACAAAGGACACAAAGGATTGTCAATTATGATATATCTTTGTGTCCTTTGTGTTACCCTTCGTGTCCTTCGTGGTTAAAAAAACCGATTACCACAATCCAGAATAATTCTAAATAACCACCCAATCCGGGAAGTTTTCCACTATGCTGGATATTATATATAAATGTTTTTGCCGGATTGATTAAAAAGACAAGTATGAATATAAATGAAAAGGTTGACGCACAGCTGTTAAAGCGTTATGTTGAAGGAAAGGTATCTCCGGAAGAGAGTGTGATTGTTAAACAATGGTTTGCAGATGAAAACCTGAAAAGACAGTTATTTAACTTATCCGTTGATATGTGGGAAAAAATTCCACCGGATATTGACATACAGGAACTGGATGGTTCACGTATCCTTGACCGTATTCACCACCGGATTAAAAGGGAGGAATCTGTATTTAGTAAGGAACAGGGGAAATTATCCATTTTCCTTGGTAAATTAAGTCGTGTTGCAGCAATTCTGTTACTACCGGCACTTCTGACCACTGTTTTTTTATACCATAGAATAAACACAATTTATAGTGACACTTCTTATTCAGAGGTTTATGCCCCGGCAGGAACAAGGACTACCTTTCATCTTCCTGACGGTTCCACAGGCTGGCTGAACGGAGGTTCTGCCTTAAAGTTCCCTTCCCGTTTTCAGAGAAATTTCCGTAATGTTGAATTGACAGGGGAAGCGTACTTTCATGTTACACCCGGAAAAAGAAACCCTTTTATTGTCAGTACTTCCCATATAGATGTAAAAGTGCACGGCACTTCCTTTAATGTAATGGCTTACGCTGATGAACCGGTAACCGAGGTAACGCTGGAAAGCGGAAGCGTGGAGGTATTTAAAAAAATGGATGAAGACAGGGTGAGTATTGTAAAACTGAAGCCGGATCAGTCATTATCCTATAATCAGAAGAACGGAAATGTAAACCTCGTTGCCGGGCGTAGTTATGATAAAACAGCATGGATAGAGGGGAAACTGGTTTTCAGGTACGAACCTTTAAGTGAAGTTATTAATAAGATCAACCGGTGGTATAATGTAAACATACAGATCACTGACCCTGAACTGAAAGATCACATTTATTACGGAACGTTCCAGAATGAAACGCTGGAAGAAGCATTAAAGCTGCTGCAGCTTACCGCACCCATACGTTACAGGGATCTGGGAAGGAAAAAGAATCCTGACGGAACGTTCGAAAAGAGGATCATTGAATTACACAGCAGGAAAAAATAAAATGACACTCAAAATTATTAACTAAAAAATAAATGCCTATGACGTAAAACACCACAAAAAAAGAGGAAAGCGGGGGGCGCTTTCCTCACAATTCAGCAAGCTTTTCCAAAGCAAATAAACAATGGTATTAACCTTACTAAATCAATGTAAAGATATGAAAAAAAACAATTGGCAGGCAGGAGACCAACTAAGAAAACTACTCTCCTGTAAAATACTGAAACATATGAGAAATACACTACTACTATTGCTCATAACCTTCTTCCAGTCCTACGCAACCATTTCCTACTCCCAGACCACACTATTAAGCCTGGATTTAAAGGACGCCACAGTTGGCAGCGTGCTGGAGAAGATTGAAGAACAAAGTGATTTTTATTTTTTGTTCAATGCTAAACTCGTTGACATTGACAGGAAAGTATCTGTTTCTGTCAACAACCAGAAGATATTCCCCGTTCTTGACCAGCTTTTTACTAATACAAATGTGGAATATGTAGTATATAACCAGCAGATTGTATTATCACCCGGAGAATACATTGGCGTGTTGAAAAGTCAGACTCAGCAGCCGAGGGTGATTACAGGGATGGTAACTGATGAGAACGGCGATCCGATGGTTGGTGTTACCGTAATGGTAAAAGGAACTATACAGGGAACTATTACCGATGCCGAAGGGAAATATTCGATTTCTAATGTGCCGGAGGATGGCATACTAATATTTTCATTCGTTGGAATGAAATCGCAGGAAGTTTCAATTAACAAACAACAAACTATTGACATCGTCCTGAGTATAGATAAACTTTCACTTGACGAAGTGATTGTAATTGGTTATGGTACTGCCCGGTTGCAGGATTACCCCGGGTCGGTAAGTTCGTTAAAAATGGACGGATCCGCTTTATCATTACTTCCTAATTTGAATGCCTTAGAACCATTAAAAGGGAATATTTCAGGATTGAATATTGGAGCTACAAACACAGCTGGAGGCGAGCCCAACATATTAATACGAGGGCAGAACTCAATCTATGGATCTAATAATCCATTAATTGTATTGGACGGAATAATATACTTGGGCAGCTTAAGTGATATTAACCCAAATGACATTGCCAGTTTTGATATTCTAAAAGATGCTGTTTCAGCTGCAGCCTTTGGTTCACGTTCAGCCAATGGAGTAATTGCCATCACAACGAAAAAAGGCAATATTGGTAAGCCTGTTATTACATATAATATGTCTTCAGGAATTCAATTATGGCAAAATCAACCAACATTAATGAAGGGTGAAGAGTGGATCAGCGTTGTAAATGCCCGTAATGGATATACCCCCGGAACCACAAACTGGGCAACTTCTGAAGGGCAATTAGCCAATTTTTATGCAGGGAATGAAACAGATTGGCTAGATAAAGTTACCCAAACAGGAGTTATTCAAAATTATCAAATTGCTGTTTCAGGTGCAGAACAGCAAGTGAATTATTACTTATCTACCTCATACAGTGATAACAAGGGAATAGTGGTAGGAGATAATTTCAATCGTATTTCGCTATTGGGAAAAGTAAATACATCAATTACTGACTGGTTACAAGTTGGATTGGATGCCAATTATTCCCGACGAGATTACTCAGGATTTGCTGCTAATATGCGTGAAGCACAAGCTTCGTCTCCATATGGGGTAATGTTCCGTGATGATCAAGGTAATCTCGAAAAATATCCACAATCTGGATCATCAATAAATCCACTTTGGGGCGTTGACGACGGAACTCGTGATAATAAAGATATCCGAAATAACTACCGCATTAATGCATATACAGTTATTGATGTTCCTTGGATTAAGGGATTAAATTTCAAGATGAATTTATTGTCATATGTGGATAAAAATCAAACCGGTAACTTCTATTATGAAAATTACTATGTTCTGGAAGGTGAAGGTCTGGAAAGATATGCGCCATCCACACTTGTCGGTTTCTTGTCCAAAGCAAACGGGAATATCAGTACATATAACAGTTCCAGTTATGTATGGGATAATATTTTGAATTATAAAAATTCATTCAAAAACCATATTATAGATGTAACATTGGTCGCAACAAGAGACCATTACCGGTATGAAGAATTAATTATGAAGGGATCTGATTTTGCTGCGAATGGAAACACTACTCTTGGAATGTGGGGTCTACTTAAGGCAACTGTTCAGAATATTGATATGAATGGAGTTGAACGATCCAATGTTGGCTATCTGGGACGTATAAGCTATTCATTTAACGGAAAATATTATTTCACTAGCTCTTACCGACGTGATGGAGCATCGGTCTTTGGAACAAATAGAAAATGGGGAAATTTTGCAGCTGCAGGTTTGGCATGGAGAATTACTAATGAGTCATTCATGAGAGATATAAAACTCTTAAATGATTTGAAAATAAAGTTATCACTGGGTCAAAACGGCAATCAGGGAATTAGCCCATATGCAACTTTGTCAACTATTACAAATGGTGCGGCTGCTAATTTTGATTATGAATTCTCAGATGCAGAAGGTATTCGGAATTATGGTTTATATCAAAACGCTTTAGGAAATTATGATCTGGGATGGGAGAAAACGGAATCATGGAATACTGGTTTTGAGTCAATATGGTTGAAAAGGCGATTATTTGTTGATATGGACATATACTTTTCAAAAACAACAGATCAGATTTTTATGCGTCAAATTCCTGTCATGACAGGATTTACAACCATAAATACCTCAATGGGACAGGTAAATAATTCAGGAATAGAATTAACTGTAAAATCTATAAATATTCAAACAACAAATTTGAGGTGGAATACCATTGTTACTTTTTGGAAAAACAACAATAAACTAATAAAGCTTTATGGTCAAGATGCAAACGAAGATGGGAAAGAGGACGATGATATTGCCAATAGTCTCTTTATAGGAAGGTCATTGGGAACGATATATGGTTATCAACAGGATGGAATTGTGCAGGAAATTGACACTGAATATATAACCCTTACCGGAAGTGCTCCTGGAGACCCAAAATATAAAGACATTGATGGAGTAGCAGGAATTACTGCAGACGATAGAATATTCTTAGGGAATGATAAAGAAAATTTCAGATTGAATATAAGCAATAGTATCAATTACAAGAATTTTGAATTATATGCTAATATTACTGGCGTTTTCGGAGGAAACAAGTATTATTTAAAAAGTAACCCATATGCATTCAAGATCGCTGGAACCGGTCGAAATATTGATAATATGATATATAAACCATATTGGACTCCGGAAAATAAAAGTAACGTTTATCCTTCGGCAACTTATGCGGGTGACAGTCGTTTTATGGGATTACAATCACGCGGATTCGTAAGATTACAGGACGTATCCTTGTCATACTCATTAAATCCTTATTGGCTTAAAGCTGTCAGAATAAGTTCAATGAAAATATTTTTAAGCGCTAAAAATTTAGTTATCATCACAAAATGGGTTGGAGGAGATCCTGAAATAGGCGCTCCTGTTTTTCAGAATATAATGCCAGTTCCCTCCACCTATTTAATTGGATTAAATATGAGTTTATAAATAAAACTAAAATTTTAAGACATGAAAAAAATACTATATATAGCCTGCCTTGGAGGTTTTTTATTAATTATTTCCGCAGGTTGTGAGTCAGATGATAAGTTCTTGGAAGAAAATCCATTAACTTTTTATACTATCGATAATGCATTTTCAACATCAGCTCAAGTCGATCAGGTATTAATATCAAATTACTCTTATCTCCGCAGTTTATGGGCTAATCCCAATGGAGCACAATGGATATATGTATTTAGAGGCAATGGTACAGATATGTATGATGTGGCAAGTATTCGCAGTGGTTCCACTTTTAATAATTATGGAATTATTAATCCCGGCAACGACAATTTTTATCAAATATTTAATGCATGGTATCAGGTAATTGCCCGGGCTAATCTTGCTATATATGCAGCAGGATTACCTCAAGTTTCATGGGCGTCAGACACTGAAAAAGCTTATGCTATGGCCCAAGCCCGGTTTTTCCGTGCATTTGCTTACCGTAACCTGGCTGAACTTTTCGGTGGTGTACCCATTGTAACAGAAATTTCGAAGTCTCCACGTTATGATTTTAAACGGGCAACTCGTGTTGATACTTACCAATTTGCAATTGATGAGATGGAAACTATTGAAAATGATCTGCCGGAAACAACTACTAGTGGTGGAAGACTAGTTCGCGGGGCGGCACAACACAACTTATGTGAATTATACCTGGCTCTTGGCACCCAATTATCAGTCGAGGGGAAAGAAAGTGAAGCTCAGATTGCATTTACGAAATCAATAACCTATGGTAATAAGGTAATTGATGGAGGAATTTATTCTTTAATAACATCCCGGTTTGGTAAAAGGAAAAATGAGCAGTCAATATTTTTCAATGTATATAGGGGTGGTTCTGTAAATTCAATAGTGGATACAATATCATCAATAACTAATTATTACTGGGATTTATTTCAGGAAGGAAATGTAAACTATCAGGATGGAAACACCGAGTGTATTTGGGCAATGCAAATTGATTATGAAGCCTATAAAGCTGGAGATAAAAAATCGGTGTTACCTAATACGCGGGCTTATGGCCCTGTCCTTCGCATTCTTAGAGAACACATACTTGGAACATTGGAAGATGTAGGAGGTCGCGGAATTTCACAAATAATGCCTACTATGTATACCAGGGACAGCATTTTTGAAGGAGAGTATAGTGCAGACATGCGTAACTCTGAAGCCGTTCTTCGTAGAAGGTTTAAAGGAAATGTAGGTACTTCGCCTTATTATAAAATGGTTATTCCGTGGGATATATTTTATAATGGATCTTCAGATCCAACAACAAATATAGCCAATAAAAGCATGTGCTATCCAATATCATGCAAAATCTCAACCGATAAGTTTACCGGATTAAGTGATGGAGAAAATATGAGTAATCTCTTTCGGGATGATTATTTTATCCGCCTCCCTGAAACTATTCTGCTTCGTGCTGAAGCCAAACAACGCAGTGGTGATAAGTTAGGAGCAGCTGCCGACATTAATCTGCTGAGATCCCGTGCTAACTGCAGTTATATGGTAACCGCATCTGATATGGACGATAAATTCAACACCATTCTGGATGAACGTGCCCGTGAGCTCGTTTTTGAAGAATGCAGATGGAATACCTTACTCCGCATGGGGGGTGCAATTGCCGTTGACCGAATAAAAAAATATGCATACTGGCCTGTAGCACAGGCAAGCCTGAACTTCGACTATAATTTATGGCCTATTCCGCAAACTGTTATCGATACGAATCTGGATGTGGAATTAATGCAAAATCCGGGGTGGTAAGGTAAATAAATGTATATCTATAAAAATATTAAGAAGTAAAATCCATTAAATTAATACTATGTAACGATTAAAAAATAAAAAACAAAACATGAAAAAACTTATATTATTAATCGTATCATCAATCTTGGGGATCGCAGTATTTTCTCAAGATAAGGAATATTTAAAAGAGCTAAACATTCCATATTATGATACCAAAACAGGTGAATACGATAGATATATCAAAGAACAATGTCGTTTAGATATTTATTATCCACCAGAAGTCAAAAACTTCCCTGCAATCGTATGGTTTCACGGAGGCGGAATGACAACCGGAGATAAATTAAAATCCTTTCCCTGGGGCCTTGCTCAAAATAATGTTGCAGTAATATCTGTGAATTATCGTTTATATCCTGAAGTTAAATGTCCAAAATATTTGGAAGATGCTGCAGCTGCTGTAGCATGGGTATTCAATAACATTGAAAAATATGGAGGTAATTCCAAACTAATCTTTGTTGCAGGTCATTCAGCAGGAGCTTATCTTACCAACATGATAGGATTAGATAAAAAATGGTTGGCTGCATTCAATGTCGATGCAAATGATATTGCCGGATTATTTTCTGTCAGCGGTAATGGAATCACTCACCAGGCCATTAGGGATGAAAAAGGAATTTCTAAAACAATACCAATAATTGATGAATATGCACCTCTCTTCCATGTGCGTGCAGATGCTCCTCCCTTGCTCTTGATGACTGGTGACAGAGAAATGGAATATATTGGAAGATACGAAGAAAATTCTTACTTGATGCGTATGATGAAACTGGCAGGACATAAAAAAACAATTTTATATGAATTTGGTGGTTACGGGCATGATATTACCATACCAGCATTTCCTTTGGTGTTAAGACAAATAAATTTGATTAGTGAACAGCTAAAGAATGAACACTATTAATGAACCCGATTATGGATCTTAGAAAATAAAACCCAGAGGAATATTGTAACATTGTACTTTATCATGTTGTCTCATTACTGTATAATGCCTTAGATGATTTTCAAAACTAGATTATTCTGTTTGAGGATGCACATTTTGGAATGAAACGAAAGCTATTTTCAACTTTGATTCTAATCTATGATCTGATTCTCTGAAAGCTATCGACTCAAAACTGGATGTGAAACATAAATAAAAAAAAGCAGGGACAAATATGATTTTGCCCCGGTTTTTAGTATTTGTCTGTATTATACAAATCAATAATTAATTGGTTTTGATCGGTAATGATTACTGCTAAGTGCCATTTATTTACTATTTTGGATACATCATAAGGTATTTAAAATACCAACTATGATCTGTCAAATTGTGATACCTGTTTCAAACAAAAAACATATGATAAAATACACATTTCTGCTTCTCTTGATTTTGATTTCTATTGTCAAATCTTATTCACAAAATATTAAATACAAACTTGAAACCGATCGGTCAGTAACAATTGAAGAGATTACGTCAGGTTTTCAATCTCCGCCTGATGAATCGCGGCTTCGTTGTTATTGGTGGTGGCTTAATGGAATGGCAACCAAAGAATCAATTACCCGCGACCTGGAAGAAATGAAAGCTAAGGGGTATGGAGGAGCTTCCATTGTCGATGCCGGAAGTTCCAACTATTCGGTTGCTCGAAAAACCAAAGCCGGTCCAGTTTTTATGAGCCCTGCGTGGATGGAACTATACCAGCATGCGGTAAAGGAAGCCGATCGTAACGTAATCGAACTGAGTGTGAACACGCAAAGCGGCTGGAACCCCGGTGCCCCTTCCATTACTCCAGATATGGCTCTTAAAAAACTCGTTTACACAGAAATTAAAGTAAACGGCGGGAAACAAGTTATCGTTGAATTGCCGCAACCTGAAACGAAACTGTTGTACAAAGACGTTATGGTTCAGGCCATTCCGCTTCCATCTGAATATTCGCCGCTAAAAAACGATGCTATCGTCAACTGGGATAAAAAATCGTTTAATAGCCCAATGGGATGGAAAGGAATTTACCCGCTTCACGAATTGCGTGAAGGGTTCGACAACCCGGTTGAAGTTGACATAGTAAAAAAAAGCGACATTATCGATTTAACAGAATTTTACGACGGGGAAAAACTCAATTGGGATGCCCCGGCGGGGGACTGGCTGGTGATCCGTTACGGATGGACCTGTACTGGAGCGCGTACCTCTACTACCAGCGATGGATGGGAAGGGCTTTCACTTGATCACTTGAACCCCGATGCATTTGAACTTTTTCGAAAAACTGTCATTCAACCGCTGATCGATTCAGCACAAGCTGTTGGCAACAGCGTTAAATTCCTGCAAACCGATAGTTGGGAAATGGGTGTAGTGAACTGGACCAACAGGTTTTCCGAAGAATTTAAAAGATTTAGAGGTTATGATTTGGAAAAATATCTTCCCGTTATGACAGGGCGTGTAGTTGAAAGCCAGGAAATATCGAACCGATTTCTGCATGATGTACGTAAAACTGTCGGCGATTGCGTACTCGAAAACCACTATAAATTGTTTGCAGAATTGGCACAACGGCATAACATGGGCATCCATCCTGAATCGGGCGGTCCCCATTCGGCCCCGGTAGATGCACTGCAGGTAATGGCCGTTAGTGACATTCCTCAGGGTGAGTTCTGGGCTCGTTCCAACACGCACCGCATTAACGATGCCGAACGTCTTGCCGTAAAGCAAAGTGCCTGCGTGGCTCATACCAACGGGAAAAGGTTTGTTGCCGCCGAAGGTCCAACCAGTATTGGCCCTCAATGGGAACGTTCTCCCAAAGACCTGAAAGCCAACATCGACCGTATTTATTGCTCAGGCGTCAACCGCATCGTTTGGCATACGCTAACCTCATCACCTAAGGAATTTGGATTGCCGGGCAATGAATATTTTGCCGGTACCCATCTAAACCCAAATGTTACCTGGTGGCACCAGTCCGTTGATTTCATCAGATACCTCAACCGTTGCAGCTATCTGCTCCAACAAGGTGTTTTCGTAGCCGACGTGTTGTATTATTACGGCGACGATGTACCCAATTTTGTTTTCCTGAAAGAAGAATATCCCGAACTGAAATTCGGGTATGATTGGGACAAATGTTCAAAAGAAGTGATACTTAACCGCCTTTCGGTTTCTAACGGGAAAATTGTTTTGCCTGATGGAATGCAATATAGCC
Source organism: uncultured Bacteroidaceae bacterium (assembly GCA_964454295.1). Taxonomy (GTDB): domain Bacteria; phylum Bacteroidota; class Bacteroidia; order Bacteroidales; genus CAYVTV01. The sequence continues at coordinate 2,230 of CAYVTV010000004.1, read as the reverse complement.
TGTTGGTACTGGCCCCTGAACAATCCATTGACCTGGATGTTCTCCAGAAATTAGAAGAATTGGTAAAAGCAGGGATGACAGTTATTGCGCAACCCCCGAAAGCAACTAGTGGAATGCAATGGTACCCGGAAGGAGATAAAGAACTTGCTTTTATAACAACCATGTTATGGGGGAATATCGACGGGGAAACAGTTACAGAAAACAAGTATGGAAAAGGACGCATGATCTGGGGACAAGATGTAAATAAAGTTCTGGCAGTTATGGGAGTAAAACCCGACTTGGCGTTCAGTAGCCCTGACAAAGAAACAGCGCTCGATTATATTCACCGAAACACCGATCATTCTGATATTTATTTTGTAGCAAATCGTTTTGCCCGGAAAAGCATTAATGATTTTGAATATCGTTATTTAACTGATTTGCCTGACCGTTACGAACAGGTTGAGTGCAAGTTCAGGGTTACCGGGAGAACCCCACACTTATGGGATCCGTTAACCGGTGAAATAAAACCAATACTTACCTATTACGAAGAAGATGGCCAAAGCATTTTGCCGCTGCATCTGGCTCCTGATGGTTCTGTATTCGTTATTTTTACAGGTGCAAATCAAAAAAATCATATTATCTGTATTGAAAAAGACGGAAAAAATATCTTCCCCGGAAATTCAATACTTTCAAAAGAAAAACCATTATTTGAATTGGAGAGATCAGGTGGAAAATGGGAAATGACTGCATCCGCTCCCGGAAGTTATACCCTGTACTGGTCTAATGGGGAAACCAGTACAATAAAAATTGAAAAGGAAGACCAAATTATTCCTCTATCAGGAAGTTGGGAAGTTCATTTCGATCCGAATTGGGGCGGCCCGGAAACAATTGTTTTCGACGAATTGAAATCGTGGACCGAATTTCAGGAAGAAGGAATAAAATATTACTCGGGTACAGCCGTCTATAAAAAATCATTCCATGTCAAAAAGAAGGATATAAAAGAGGCAAAAGTTGTTATCGAACTTGGTAACGTACACGAAGTGGCTTCAGTCAGCCTGAATGACCATCATTTCAACCTTTGCTGGACACCACCTTATCGGTTGGATGTAACGGACTACTTAAAAAATGGGACAAATAAACTGGAGATCAAAATAACTAACCTGTGGCCCAATCGACTGATTGGAGATGGAAAATTGCCTGCTGAAAAGCGTCTTACCAAAACCAACATCAATAAGTTTGATGTTCCGGGTGAGGAAAAACTACTGCGCGAATCAGGGTTGATTGGCCCGGTATCAATTATTGTTTCTGAAAAGGTAAAAATTAAATAATTCATGATACCAAGAACATGCGTATTGGAAGCCTTCAACCGGTTGCACGGGCTGCCCTGACCGTATACTCCTGCAGTTCGGCCTGTAACGTTAGATTTCCAATCATTCCGTTATGCTCCCGATTTAATTTCAACGGGTATAAACATATCGAGAAATTAAATAAGGTTAAAAAACGTTTGTATTTTTGTCTTTGATGTTCGACCAAAAACAAACTACGATTGCCCTCAAAAACCGCGAACCGGATACCTTCTGCAAAGTGTTTCGCCTGCTCTATCTCCGTTTAAAAAAATATTGCAAGTTCTTTATGGCCGATAAAGAACAGGCGGAGGATATTATGCGGGAAAGTTTTATCACCCTGTGGGAAAAGCTGAGGTGGTAAGCACACTAACGCAGGAAGCAAAAGGAAATATGATCCTGCATAAACCGGATAAAATTTATCCCGGAAATACTAATTTATTTTACAGTTTGAATATGACGGGCGAGGAAGCAGGAACAATAAGAGAAACCTTTTTCAACTCGCAGTTAAATGTAGCTCATCAGCTTAGATTGCCTCAAAATGCTGATTTTCTTGTAGATGATAAATTCACATTCGAAATTGGCGGAAAAAATAAAAAGTCAAAACAAATTAAAGATACCCCGCATGTATTCCTGGTTCTGGATGATATTGAAAACGGTATTTTTAACCGGATACCACTCTGGTTGTTTGGCTTTTTGTATTGAATATACATTCCTTCCTTTCTTCAGGGATATTTTCTGCATTTCTCCGGATGTTTAAAGGGACACGACAGACAATGAAGACCTGGATTATGCGGAAATTTGGAATGCAATGCTTTAACTATGTTGTTTTTGCCCTGAAAGGGCTTTTTATTTCAGCCCAACGGCAGCGCCTTGGGGTAAGAATCGCGCAATCATCATTCCCGTCG
>CAYVTV010000003.1:0-43662 GCA_964454295.1 uncultured Bacteroidaceae bacterium | reverse complement strand
AAGACATGAACAAACATGGGGGTTCCATGCCCAATTGCCGATAGGCAAATAAAACCTATTGATTTGTAATAACATAATTAATATTTGTACGCATGAAACCCCGGCTAAGCCCAGGATTAATACATTGATCCCAAAAACTGTCAGCGCCGTTATCAAAATATGAAAATCCCTGTAATGCCAGGTCTTGGAGACCCAACGCATTCTCTGGGTAAAAAATCCCTTTAACGAATTAACAGGATTTGTATAAACGATTGCATCTGTTGACTTGATAAATCTCATCCTGCTCTTATAATCCTGTTTTAATGAGAGCATCATAAAGATATCATCTCCTGAAGGGACTTGCTGATTTATTTTATGTGAGCATTTTAAATATATAACTCTGTCATATCCCAGGTTAGCACCGTTACACATCACAGGGTGACCCATTCCGAACGAGCCTGCTCCTGATCCCACCAGACTTAAAAACTCAAGGGCCTGGAATCTGCTGAAAAAACCCTTCCCCCCACTCATAATAACTGGCCCGGATATCATCACCGGATGATGTTGAATAAAAAAAGCGGCCATGGTATTTACCCATGTACGTACCGGAAAGGAATCGGCATCTGTAAATAGTACAAGTTCTCCTCCTGATACCTTGACGCCTTCCAGCAATGCAGCCTTTTTCCCCGTACGGGAAACCTCCAGATCAATAACGCGGAAATGACTGTGTTTGTTTGTCAGTTCCTGAAGCCGTTCAGCCGAACCATCATCAGAATGATCATTAACATATATTATTTCAAGGCAGGAGGGAGGATAATCCTGGGCTAGAAGAGAAAAGAAGTTATGCTCAATATTTTCACGTTCATTCCTGAAAGGTATAATGACGCTGACTAAAATTTTTTCCTCCGTTACAGAAGATGAATATGCCCGTATTTTGTTCCAGCCTCTGAGAAACCGGAGAATAGTGAAAGAATAGAGAATTGTAATAAAAAAAGAAACATAAATTATAAGGGAATAACTACACATTATTATGTCAATAGAATGTATGATGTAAAAAAAACGCAAAGGCTAAAGGTGTATAGAAACTCAACAACGCAAATCACTGATAATTAATATTTCAGAAATTCACGCTTAAACTACTCATGTTGTTAATAATCAACATATTGCGCCTTTGCGCCTTTGCGTTTTATTTTAATTTAATGAACTATTGAGATATTATATTTTAACCTAAAATAACTCCCACAATCACGGCAGAAAAGAGGGACGCAAGGGCTCCGGCAACGAGGGCTTTAAATCCCAGCCTGGAAAGCATAACCTTCTGTTTGGGAGCCAGGGCGCCGATAGCTGCTATCTGTATCCCGACGGAGGCAATATTTGCAAAGCCGCACAGAATATAGGTAGCCATAATTATTGATTTTGGGTCTGCGAATAATCCTGCAGCCTTATATTCTGCAAGACTTATATATCCGATAAATTCGGTCATGATCAGTTTCTCTCCCAGCAGTGAGCCCACCAGCATAATGTCTTCAGATCCTACACCCAGAATCCACATCAGGGGTGATAATACCAGTCCCAAAATAAATTGCAAAGAAAGATGGTCATATCTTCCCCCGGAAATATTTACCACCCAATCATTTATATGGATCCAACTACCGGCGTAATTCAGGATATAATTAAGCATTGCCAGGAAAGCCAGAAAAACCAGTAGCATTGCGGCAACATTCACAGCCAGTTTTAAACCTTCAGAAGTTCCATTACCGATAGCATCAAGGACATTGCTTCCTGCTTTCTTTTTATCCACCTTTATTTCACGATTTATCGGAGCCGTCTGCGGAATCATCATTTTCGAGACAACAACGATACCCGGAGCTGCCATCACGGAGGCGGCAATTAAATGCCTGGCAAATTCCAGTTTTTGCGCCGGATCGTCTCCCCCCAGAAAATTAATATACACCGCCAGAACACCTCCTGCCATGGTTGCCATACCCCCGGACATAACCAGCATTATCTCCGACCTGTTCATTTTTTCGAGGTATGCTTTTATCATCAAAGGCGTCTCGGACATACCCAGGAAAATATTGCCGGCCACTGACAGGCTCTCGGCTCCGGAGATCTTTAAAAACCGCGAAAGCAGCCAGGCCAGAAACCACACAATCTTCTGAATAACTCCAAAATAAAACAAAACAGAAGTAATAGCAGAAAAAAATATTATGGTTGGAAGGATCTTAATGGCAAATGTTTGTAGCGGGGCTTCTATCTGCCCTGTTGCCATTGATTTAAAGAGAAATTCTGTTCCCGCATTTGTGAAGTCAAGAATTTTCACAAAAATCTTTCCGAAGAACTCAAATAAGGACTGGATCACAGGCACCTGAAGTATTAAAACAGCCATCACTATCTGAGCAAGAAGTCCAAGCCCCACTATTTTCCATGAAATTGACTTTTTATTTTCACTCAGCAGGTAAGTGATAAAGATGAGAATACACATTCCCAGGAGTCCTCTAAGCAATCCCTGAAGGCTGAATGCGAATTTTTTTCTTATCGGGATCAGATTGCTTCTGTCTGTTTTGGATGATTCTGCTGAACTTATCAGCACCTTATTTTTATTTACTGCTGATATCCCATCCTGGTGATTTATAATTGTTGTATCTGTCTCCGTCCGGCTATGTTCCTGTGAAAACAATAAATGCGTGCCCGTGTTAAAACTGATAAAAAGCACGCATACTAATAGTTTTATTCCTTTAATCATCGGAAAAGGTTATTGCCTTTTTCTTTTGTTTATTTCATCCCTGATCAGAGATGCTCTTTCATAATCTTCTTTCCTTACTGCTTCCTGGAGAAGCTCTTCCAACTCTTCAAGGGAATTTTTTATAAACTCCTTACTTGTTTTTGGAGGCTGAACAGGTTCCTGTTTTATAGTCTGCTTGTCTGAGGTCTCGCCTTCCCTCTCAAAATCCAGTACGATACCGGCCTTTGCTATTATTTCCTCCGTTGTATATATGGGACATTTAAAGCGTAATGCAAGCGCAATGGCATCTGATGTCCTTGCATCGAGGGTAACCTTCTCCAGTCCGTTATCACATAATATCTGTGAATAGAAAACTCCTTCCTCCAACTTGTAGATAACCACTTCACGGATAGATATACCAAATGACCTTGCGAAATTCAGAAATAAATCATGAGTTAAGGGTCTTGGAGGTTTAAGCCCCTCAAGTTCAATAGCTATTGACTGGGCTTCAAAACCACCTACGATAATTGGGATCCTTCTGTCGCCTTTTTCCTCCGTAAGAATTAATGCATAGGCTCCTGATTGCGTCTGACTATATGAGATCCCAAGAACATTAAGTTTAATCATACTTGTGTTATTCAGCAAAAGGTATTTTCAACACCAATTATATTTAGAAATCACACAAATATAAACATTAGTTAGTATAATTCTGAATTTATTCCATGCTAATAATTAATTCCTGATCGCTACCCTGTTCCCGAGTATTTAAGTCATAAATCATTTTATGAGTATTTGTTTCCGGGTAAGTTACCTTAACATCATAAGTCCCGTCTTCGAACACCCATGGTTTAAAATCATTCCCCTTTATTCTCAAAATATACACTGTTTCATTTTTCTCCTTGTTTCTAACTTCGATAACCGGATCAGCACCTCCGGAAATTTTAAGTTTTGGCAGCCAGGCTGCAGGTTTCTTCCCGAAGTTATCATACTGATGTATAGTGCATGGCCATCCTGGATGCTGGTCTTCCTTTCCCTGTTTATTAATATTGGCAAGAAATCGCCATGATTCTATTGTTATTTTCCTTTCATTTTTATTAAAAATAACCATGCCAAAACCAGAGGATTTAATATGGGCCAGTTGATAGCGGTCGCCGGTATGTGAAAAATTTACAGGGTTTCCAATAGCATATACGTAATTATTATTACCAAATGCATCAGTATATTCACCAGTATTTGGATATCCATGATCAGGACGGTTTTTAACCGGGAAATTCATGTCATCAGGCCGGAACCATCGGGAATATCCCACTGCTATTGCGGGAGTGACATAACACCAGCCAGCATCACGAAAGTCATCAATACCATATTGCACAATGGAAGGTAAATGCTGGTCACCGGCTATATGAAAAACAAAGGCTTTGCGTAATATCCGCAGTACCCTGTCACGGGCAGTTTTAGGCCATCCGTTTGAATCAAGGTCACCATAAAGAAATGAATCATACTTCCCGTGATGAGTAGCTACATTGGCAAATATGGTTTGAGAAAGCAGTACCTTCATATCTGCATTACTCCAATCATATATCCACTCTTCAAGAAATGCTTCCTGACGTTTGCCCAGCATTTCAAGGCCAGGGTTGTCAAGTCCGGAAGTATCATCAACCAAAGGTTCCTTTAAATGATCTTTTCGCCCTTCCCATGTAGCAACATTTTCAGGACCACTTTTAAAGTACCTGTCGCTGACAATGGCAAAACTGATCCTGCCGTAGGTTAATGAAGTATACCAAACACTAATGCCCCGATCCATTGGGGAAGGATCGTACGGATCAGGCAAATGTGCGCATTGAGTGCGGTTTACTGCATTCAACATACTAACTGTCTGTATAAACCCGGCCACATCATCTCCTGAAGAAATTTTCAATGCACCTCCCTCACCCCATACATTTCCATGAAAAACATCATGATCATCAGGAGTACATATCGTTGGAACATTTCGCATCAGGTCGCCAAATGCCCACCCAAACATATACCACTTTCCAAGGTAACTCAAAATAGCTTTATCTTCAGGTTCACGTTTTATTGGATACCCTCCATTCGATTCATAAATCTGATCACCTGAAAAATATAATATATCCGGTTTGCTTAATCTCAGATTCTTTACCAGAGGAGAATAAGGAAATCCATAATAATACTGACAGGTAAGAGCTCCCATACGCAGATCTCTGTTCACCGGATCTTTGCAAATGATCCCTGTATATTCGGCAAGCTGTAAAACTCCTTTCCCGTCAATATATTCAAATAACACACGATAATCCTTTTCAACTGCAGGATTCCAGTTTTCCAATTTCCATGTTACTGTTCTTGCGTCCGGATCCATATTTGCCTTTGCAACAGACACCCAATCCTTTCCGTTGCTGACCTGTAAGATGGCCTCCCCATTTTCGGAATTACCTATCGGTGGTAATTGAGCAGTCATTTTGAGGACATTTCCACTTAAGGTATACATTGTCCATAATACAGGCCCAAATCTCTTCTCAGGACAAAATCTGAATTTTCTTCCGCTTAATTTTATATTGTCGAACCAAAATTGAGGACCTTTATCTGCCGATTTTGAATCCCTGAAATTATTGACCATCTGAACTATTCCGGCAACAGGATCTTCAGTATAAATCAATATTTCCAGTAAATCACTGTCGCTATCATCAGAAATTCGCATGGTTAAGTTATACCCTTCCTTATACCTTACCCCTTTCACCCGAAGGTGAAACTTATTATAATCAAACCTGTCAGGCAAAGGTTTTGTCTGTTGTCCGAGAAATGCATATCCCTCTGTACTGACCCCCATGTTGATCCCTTTTCCAAAATATACGGCCGCCCGAATGTCCTTCTCTTCCGAAGCTTCTGCACCAATTGTTAAACCTGAAGAACCTTTGTTTTTACCGGGATTTAATAATCCCATATCCAGAGAAATATTGAAATCCTCCTTTTTATCGCTTAACACATAAGAAAGGACCGAAAGGGTTGCTCCCTGAATTTGACTCTGGCAGTTAACTTTACCGCTATTTACATGCCAGTCCTCCAGCGGAACTGTCCAAAAATCATCCCCAATCCAAATCCGGTCAGGGACATTATTAAAATCATAACTTACAGCCGTTTCCTTTTTTGCACATGAATATGACAGTATGATCAGCAATATCTGTAATAATACAGTTATAGCCTGTCCATGCAGAAAAACTTTTATCTTATTAAACATAATGAAATATTGTTTTTTGAAGAAAATAAATTTTCTAAACTAACCCAATTAGCGAATTGGCATTTCCAAATATGAAAAATTTCATTCTTTGAGTAAGGAACCTGCCGCCGTATCCAGAAACAGTACCGTATCCGTATGTTTCCTTAAAATACTTGCCGGGCAAGCAGTACTTATTTCTCCATTTAAGGTGTTGTATACAGCATTGGCTTTTCGTTTGTCAGTGACCACACAACTTATTGTTTTGCAATTCATAATGGCAGTGATGGTAAGTGACACGGCTTCACTTGGCACATCATCAAGTGAAGGGAACCAACCCTCACCAAACTGTTGAAGGCGGCATGTTTCATCGAGTTCGACCACTTTGACCCATTTCGGATCATTGAAATCGGCAACCGGAGGATCGTTAAAGGCTATATGCCCATTTTCGCCAATCCCTATACATGCCACATCTACAGGATGATCTTTTAAAAGTTGTTCATATCTGGCTATTTCCTTTTCCAGATCTTTGGCATCCCCGTTGATAAGATAGACCTCCCCCGGTTTTACAATATCCAGAATACGGTCCTTGAGATATTTCCGAAAACTGGCAGGATGCTGATCAGAAATATCTTTATATTCATCCAGGTGAAAAACAGTGATCTTCGACCACGGCAGCTGTTTTTGTTTGAGGGCATCCAGGAAAGAAAACTGCGATGCACCTGTAGCAAGTATCAGGTTTGCTTTCCCCTTTTCTTCAATACCCGATTTTAGTGTCCCTGCAACAAAATCAGCCGCAGAAACCCCTGCTTCCCGGGGATTATTATAAACTTTTACCTGAAGATTGTCTTTCTGAAATGAGCGAATAACATTTGCCATGATATTTTTAGAATTTAATTAATACCGATTTTATGATTTCTGTTCATAATCAACGCTTTGCGTTTTTTACCTTTGCGTTTTTTTGCGCCTTTGCGCCTTTGCGTTTTTTTTATTAATCTAAATTATTTTACGTCTACTTAACATTTAATGAACTTTTTTCTATATGATTAAAACAACTCCGTAATAGCAAACCATGTAGTCATAAACGAAAAAAGAACCACTGCCCAGATACCAATATTTTCTTTTAACCCGGCTTTATGTGTTTTCATCAGACTCCCTCTGTTTATAAGTATTAAAATGGGAATAGCCACTGCAGGCAGGATACATGCCTGAAATGCCTGTGAAAAGATCATAAGGGCGGGGGGTCTCCTTTCAAGGAAGACAGTGCCAAAGGCAAAAAGCAAAGCGACAAATATCAACAATCTGGATTGAGTTGAATGAATATCTCTTGGCTTCCCGGTATAATCTGCAATTAACCATGGAGCTATTAATACGATAGGAAATATAGTGGATAATCCTGCACCGACAATTCCCAATATCAGGATAAAAGCGGCGATCCTGCCCCCGATAGGCTGAAACAGATGGATCATCTCAACTGTATTTTCAAGTTTGAATCCCATAACATGAAGAGTTCCTGCCGACACCGCCATTATAACAGCACTCAGAAACAGCATCATGGAGGCCGACACAAAAGCATCTCTTTTTTCTGTTTTCAGATCCTTGATACCCCACCCTTTCTCAGCGACCACTGTACTACGCATAATAAATACGGCTGCAGAACAGGTAGTACCTGCAATGGCGGCCACCAGACCAAATGCTCCGGGAACTTTTGGAACACCGGGTATAAGTCCCTCTGCAATAACTGATATATTAGGTCTGATCATAAAAAATACAACTATGAAGGATAATCCCATAAAAATCACGAAAAATGTCAGTACTTTTTCGAAAGTTTTGTATCGCCCGAACCAGAGTAAGAAATATAACCCCGTTGCCAGCACAAGGATGATCCATGCCCTGTTGACCATGACCCCTGAAAATAACAGTCGTATCCCTTCCTGTACAAGGTCAGCTACAATACCCATTACTCCTATAAGTGCCAGCAACTCACCTATTATCAACGCAATAAGTATATACAGTGCCAGCAACCATCCGTAACCAAATTCATTTTTAATGTTATACAGGGCAGTATTACCTGACACCAGTGTAACCTTACCATATGCCACCATTAATATGAAGGTAAATATGCAGGATAAAACCAGTGCCCAGAACAAGGTCATCCCGTGTTCCGCCCCGGTCTTGGCCATGGTGGTTACACTGCCGGTACCAATGTTGTAGCCTATGAGGAAAAGGCCGGGGCCAACGGCGCTTAAGGCAATAAGTAATTTATTTCTCATGTATGTTTAAAAATAATTGTGCTCAAATTACGCAGATTATAGAATCTTTAATAATGCATTGTATATAAACATATTATGATTCCCCCTTTGAGTTCCCTGGTGAAGACTCTTCCGCAGGCTTAAAAATTTTATAATACGCCACACTCTACACTCTCAGGAAAATATTTTTCCGGTAAAGATAATATAAAAGCAACCACTCCAAAGTGATCATTCCAACGACAACAATCCACTCTCCGGCAGGAGCTGCCAGCCATCCTGTAAAAAAGAGTGAAATATCCCTGAAAGGAATAATCCTTGCAGCCATATAAATGGTTATTGAGTTTAGTCCAATGATCATAAAGAAGAATGAAATTTTTGAACAAATCTTTCCACACATGTTTTGGACATCAAAAACATAATAAAATAGAGCTAACAGGATCAGGCTGATCCCTCCGGCATGGAGATTAAAAGGTACTGTCCATATTTTTTTTATAATAGGATATACAGGTGACAACAGGAGAGAAACAATAATTAAAACTACCCCTGAAATAAATAAGGTCAAAGCTTTCTTAGTTAGTGACAATTTCCCCGAACGAACTAAAACCCCTGCAATAGCTCCCATTAGTGTTACCGAGACAGCAGATACGATACATAGAATACCTTCCGGATCATATGTACGGCCATATAATTTACCTGGTAATAATAACTGATCAATCCATGCATTAATACTTCTACCCGGTTCAAGTAGGCCGGCGCCATAGCCGGGCACAGGCACAAAAAGCTGCAAAACTGTAATAAATATCAGGATCAGCAGCAACCAGACTACATGAATCTTTACCGACTTTGTATGCAAAACAATGGAGGCGGCAATTCCATAAGCCAGACCTATTTGTCCCAAAACGCTAGCATATCTTGCTTCGGCGAAACCTTTCTGCAGGGCACCATTATACATTATTCCAAACACTACAAGAATTAAAGCTCTTCTAACGATCTTCCACTGCAGGGATTTTTTGTCCACTCCTTTCTCAACCTTTGAAGTAATCGCAAAAGGGATTGCCACACCAGATATAAACATGAACAGAGGGAAAATAAGGTCAAAAAAATGAAATCCCTCCCATTTTACGTGATGCATCTGGGCAGCAATGGGTTGTATCCAGGCCATACTGTTCATCTTTTCCAGAGCAAGAATAAGTGCTCCGCCACCGATAATCCAAAACATATCAAAACCGCGTAAAATATCCAGCGATTTTAATCGTAATTTTTGAGTACTTCTGTCATTCATATTTCTTTACTTTTAAATTACGTATTATCTAAGGTGAATTGCGATCTCATTTGCATTGCTCCTCTTCTTCCTCACCCACAATTCATGGGTTTCTGTATCATAGAACCATCCATCTGCCGTGGATTGTTTAAAAGAGCCCAAATCAGGAAATAAATGTAACAAAGTTTTTTCTGAATATATTCTAATAGGTATATTTCCTCTTACAAAATATACTCTTAAAATATAATCCAGGGTAGATTCAGACCAGGATATTTCTATTTTAGTATCACTGTTCCAGTTAGTATTTATTCTTACATCTTCCATGTCCCTCAAATGAAATTCATTCTCAGACATATATTCCGGCCAAATACATAGAGTAATAAAGTCCATTGATCCTTCCCATCCAAGACCTGTAACATTGTTAACGATTTCCATGGGAATAATGGCACCCTCCTTCACAAACAAGGGCAAGGAGTATAAGCCGGTTTCACCGTATCCTTTAAACCAGCGTATCGTTTTTGGGCCGGTATGAGATATCTTTTCATTCTGAAATTCCATCCATGTCCCCTCAGGTATATAAACCTGCCGTTCACTGTTCGGATTCATAAATGGTGCTACCATTAAATAATCACCTACCGTAAACTGATCATCTATTCTCCAGCTATCCATATCATGTTGGTAATTCCACACTAAAGGCCGGCAAATAGGTGCTCCTGTTTCATGAGTTTCATTTGCAAGACTCATCCAGTAAGGAGTTAGGTCGGTATGAAGCCATGTAAGCCACCTAAAATGGTTTATTGCCTTTTCAGAATACCACCAGGGCATATGCAAAGTTTGCATTCCGGGAAGGAAAGCCCCAAACTGAGCCCACCGTATCCAGACATTTTCCGGAGAAGGTTTATTTACAAATCCACCTATATCAGTAGAAACAAAAGGAATTCCGGAGAAAGCCAGAGAAAGGGATGAATAAACAGATGATGGCAGTCCGTTATTTGCAAATGAGCCGGATAAATCACCAGGCCATTTAAAATTTGTATATGATGCCGAACCGATCCATGCCGCACGTGGAATCATTAAAAAATCATCACCGTATCTTCTGTTAAGGGTTTCATAAAAAACCTTATGATATTCCAGGCCATACGAATTACGGTAGTCTTTCCCGATTTTGCCGCCAAAAAGTACTGCATCAGGGGGAAGGTGCTGACCATCATCAAGTTTAAAGCCTTTTAAGCCCAGATCCAGTGATCTCTCTATCTGGTACTGCCACCATCTTACAGCTTCAGGGTTAAAAAAATCAATATACGTATAAAAATTACCATCCAGCTCACCAGTTTCAGTAATTGTATAATCGCCTTCTGATGTGTCTTTTTTGGGTTTGCGCACGAGATACCCATTCTCCACTGCCTCACGCCAGTTTGAAGCATCAGGAAGCGTATAGGGAACCGCCCAGGCCAGAGTGTGAACATCCATATCACTTATTTCTCTGATCAATCCTTTTAAATCAGGACTGAATTCTTTATCCGGAATAAATGTATTACGGGCATCCTGCCAGGGAGGCTCCATCCAGGTTGCCCCAACCGGTATATTAAGATCGTGCAGCTTATTTATCATTTTCACGAAATGCTCTCCCTTTAATGTTGAAAGATTTCCACCCGGAATATCCGGATCACCCATCAGCCAGAACCATGGTTTATATGCCCAGCGGGGTGGTTTTGCAGGCATTCCGGTTATTGATAAAAAATTCCTGACAGCAGTTGATATAGATTCTCCTGAGATCAAAGTAAAATCAATTACATCTGTTGTCGCAACATAAACCAGCTCATCAGCTTTCCTTTGTCCTACATCGAATGACACCAGACCCCCATAGTTTAGATAGAAACAATAGTTATTTGTGGAAACAAAATACGGCATATATACACATTCATCAGGCGTGCCTCCTTTTACCCATAGATCAAATGATTTCCCTCTCTGATGCACACTCCCGTTCCACATTTCTCCAAAACCATAAATTTCCTCCACCGGATTTAACCGTATCGTTCCCCTTACTTTTACAACATCAGGAATACTGCTCCTTATAACGGTATTGAATCCATATTCACTTATACTTTTAACTGAGATTGAAAAATTCATGTGGTTCGTACCTGAAATACTGATCAGGTAATTATTTTCATTGAGTTGTTCAGCCGTAGAATAACCCTCTACTGTTATCCATCTGTCATCCGAAAAAAATGCCGGTGGGGAATAATCGGAATAATGCTCCATCACTTCAGGATCATAAAGTTTCATTTTCCATGTGGATTTCTCAATAACAAGCTTTGAAAAAGTATTTGAAAAAATATACTCAGTGTCAGTTTCCCGAAAAAACGCTTTTATGTCTGAACTTCTGTTTTCTGAAGGTAAAGAATTGCCGGAAAAAGCAGAAAGCATAATAAGAAACAGAAAAACGGATGTCACGTAAATCCTGGATTTATAGCAGTGAACCTTTAAATAGTTTATTAGTATAAAGATCATTCTCAATTAATTTATAAGTGAAACAAATTCATTTATTAATTCTATTCTCGCAGATAACAGCATCTGTTTATCCTAATTATTTACCACAACATGAAGGCAAATAAAAGCCTTATACCCGTTTTCATTTTCTCTCTCCACCTTAACCACATAATTACCGGGAGTTTTAAAACTATGGAGCGCCTCGGAGTATTTCCCGGTAACATAATTATTTCGTTCAACAAAATCAGATTGTACTGATACTTTGGGTGATCCATCTCCAAAATCCCAAACCTCATTACCGGTATTACTGTTAAAAGTTCGCGCAAAGAATTTTACTGTGTCTCCCGGTTTTAATCCCAGAGTAGGGAAAAAACCTGCGTGAATAGTTGGAATCGCTTTCCCCGGAAATTCCCCGGAGCGAACCTGTACAACTGTAAAATCATATGAGATATTTCCATTCTTATCAGTTACTTTAAGTATTTCGCTATATTCGCCAGGTCTGTCATAGATCATTCTCTGAGTAATCCCGTTGACAGTTTTACCATCAGATAATGACCATTCGTACAAGATAATATCACTTATTAAACTTTGGGATTTACTTCCATCCAATACGACTGTGTCACCTGTCCATGCGAGAATATGGGGACGTGCAACAGCAAGTATATCAGGGTTATATTCTCTTATATATGATTCCCACAGATACGGATAAATATCTTCCGCTATCCAGTCACCTGTATACTCACTGAATGAACTTACGGCAAAATGGAGGTGCACCCATCCGCCACTCATTCCCTGCTTTCCGATTAAACCAATATTCTGACCTTTATTGATCACCGCTCCCAGTTGAACAGCATCATCAGTTTTGTCCAGATGCGCATATCTGATCAACCATCCGCGTTCATCAAGAATATTAACAGCATCATAGATAACATACGCAGGAACGTGGTCGTATCCTTCCAATTTTTCATTTCTTGCAGATATGACAATACCATCAGTAGCAGAGATAATTGTATCCAACCCTTCTGCTCCCCCAAAATCAACGCCGGAATGATAATATATCTTATCTCTCAACGGATCCTCTCCCCAATCAACATAAGTTGGTTCGTTACTTGCCTGAGTCATGCCTGCGAACCATGCCTGTTTAATTGGATAAACAAATGTGCCGGGAGCTATCCAGGGAGAATCTTCAGGCCATATCCTGAATCTTGCATCCTTTTTTAATTTCCAGGGATCACGGTCACTATTTAAATAATAATCTTTTACTACCGGACAGTCAATCTGCACTTTGCCTACCGTTAAAGGCAGATTATAATTACCTGTATTCAAAACCACCTCCTCACCATCAATTAATACTCTAACCGCTGCAGAACGGATAGCTTTTCGTACATTATCATGAACAGGCAGAACACTTAATAACTTGATATTAACCACCTCACCGTTTGAAAGACTTATATCCCTGGATTCACCAATGTTCAATTCAGTTATCACTCTCTCATAATATACCTGAGAAACAGGATTATTGCAGGAAACAGCAATAATGATTACAATAATAAAAGATTTTATAAGATATACCTTTCTCCTGATATTGTAAGGATTGAATTTACCAGTATCCATAACTTCGTTACATATACTTATTATTCATTTCTCTGTTCATTCATCCACTTTCCCACCATTTTATGAAACAACTCTTCGGTTTGAATTAGATATGTAAGATCCTCCCTCTGACTGGCAAAATGAAAATACCGGTCAGGAATATAATCATCCGGATAAGATATAAACCGTGTTTCACTATATACTTTTTGCAGATTTTCCCATACTATATTAAACTCCTGAATAGCTTCCCTGACCTGGTTTCTTCCGTCTTTCAGGGATGCCGGATCCGGAGTATCACATTTCTGAAGAGCGGCAAGAAGCCGCGGGACAGTGATCTGGAAGTCATTTAATGCTTTATAGACCTCCCAGTGATAGCGATTTCTAAGGGACAGGGAATATAAAGCAACTATCTGTTCTGTGGTATGGTCATAATTATCGAGTATTTTCATTGCTTTTTCAATTCGATCAGAATAATTTGTACTCCAGCTACCCGGATTATTTAAATCCGGCAGTTCAATGAGAAGATCTGTAAAATCAGTTCGTTTCTTTTCTCCCGGTTTTTTCGGTGGCATCCAATGTCCCAGTCCCGGTAAATTAAAAAGAGCATTTGCATCATCCATCCGGCTGCCTTTCTTATAAAATGCCTTCTCATAAAAGACTGATGCCTCTCTTAGTTCCTGATAAAGATTGGCAAAACCAGTGATTGTAGTTCCAAATTCTCTTTGAAGCCACGCCAGGTCATACTGATCTAATGTTCTCCTAAACGGGTTCCAGCTATATTCAGCAGAGGCAATATATCCTCTCCAGTACGTTTCAAAGTGAGGAGAACGATCATCCCACGCTGTGCAAAGCATTCCTTCAATTTCCTTTTCAGCCGCGAGTTGAATAAAACTTCTGATAGCGGGTAACCCTCTTGAATCCATTCCTTTGTCTCTGTCGTCGAAAGGAAACAACACAGCAGGGCCTGAATGAGCTCCCGTTGCTATCCACACTGTTAATCCGTTATCCATAAACCAGTCTATTGTCCGGATATTTCCAGGTTGGCGTGACATAGTATAATTCCAGCGCATATAAATACATTCCTCAGGAAACCTATCAATAACTTTCTGAAGATCCTTATCGCCTTTCTCCCAGACCTCATCGAGTTTTTCCGGAGTAATCAGAGTATCCCGTGTAGTGGAATATACCCCCGCTTCTTTTAATGGCATGTCATCCCAGAATATGGGAATGCGACCGTTTGCCGTAATAAATTCACAAACTCTGTTTAACCAGTATAGATTCAGACTTAAAAGGCCATCCTTGTCGGCTGCAGGTTTGCATCTGGGACATAAACCGATATTCCCTATTTCATCTCCCCCGATATGCAAATATCGTGAACCTGGTGTAGCCTCCATGGCATCAAGATACATATCAAACAACACCCTGTAGGTTCCTTCGTCAAGGGGACAAAATGCCCAGCGGTTATAGGGTAATTCACGGAGGTGGGCATACTGGTCATGTTTAAGTATGAAAGTGGCATGCCCGAGTCCCTGTACCAGAGGGCTTATCTCAATATGGCGCCTTTTTGCGTATTCAGTCAGAGCCGCCATTTCATCTATACTGATCGATTGTGGAGCACCGACAAGAGGCTGCCGTTTATAACGTAATTTATCCTCAAACTCAAAAATTATGGCATTGATTTTATAGCGGGCAAGCTTGTCAACCATTTCGTAATAAACCCGCATATGATCCAGGTGATGCTTTACATCAATCTGAACTGCCCTGTGTTTCATTGCCGGAAAGTCAATTATCCTGCAGGCAGGTACAGGTGTATTAAAATCGCGACTGTCTTCCAGCATTTGCTCAAGAGTCTGACAACCATAAAATAACCCCGCTTCCCCTGGCGAGACAATATCCACGCTTCCTTTTCGGACGGTCAATTTGTACGATTCAGGAGAATCGGGCAATCCTTCTTCCTTTCCTATCCTGAGCGTAAGGGAACCTGATTTTTGTTCAGATGATTCCGGGAGCAACGATAATATCTTTCCCATAACAGGTCTTCTGAAATCCCCTTCTGATTTTATATTTGTCAGTTCACCATAATTAAGCCCCCTTCCTCCGGAAAGTTCAATATGTTGGGGATGTGGGATAATTTTGAATGGTTTGGGCAGATTATTCTCATCGCTCTCGTTGCAAGCCTGAAATAAGAATAACAAAACTCCAAAAATCAATTTAAAAAGTAACTTAACCGGCATCATGAAGATTATTATTTAGAACCAATAATATTTTTCTTTATTTTATTCTATCAGCAGAGTTAGAATCACTGTGTAATTAAAAAAAGAAGATGAAGGCAGTAGAATATATCCGCCTCTTCATCCTCACATATTTAACCTGAGAGAAATTCAACCCACAAGAAGCTGATTATTTTACAAAAACAGAGTCATTCATATTCCTGTGTTTCCATGCTCCTTTGGTAAAATCCGGGATATCTACGGGTCTGCTTCCTTCCCTGACTGACCTGCCTGACAATTCGCTAATAACACTCCAGCTGGCAGAATCATATACATCAATATCAGGGTTAATACGGTTACGAACAGCTTCTATAAATCGATATATCACCATAAAATCTCCTCCGCCATGTCCTGATCCTTTGGCTTTTTCACCCAGTTCATTCCATAATGCCGGAGTATATTTTTTTACAAATTCAGCATCATCGAAATTTTCATATTGGTAATGAAATCTGTCTTCCTGCGGGCTTATTCCATGGATATAAATTCCATTGTGTGAACCTGAATAGATCCCTTCAGTTCCCTGAACACGTAAAATAAGGTCATAAGGGCGATATGTGGCACAATCGTGATACAGAGTGATCGTTAATCCTTTTGCTGTTTTAATGAGTGTAGTATTAATGTCACCATGAGCATACTCTCTTTTAGCCAGAGGGTGGTCTTCACCAAATTCTCTGGCTGCAAATACATTTAATCCTTTGGAAGGGCTACTCATGGATACCAGGTATGAAAATCTGTCACCACGGTTAATACCCATCCATTGCGCAACGCACCCAACAGGATGTATGGGATAAAGATTACCCTCCCTTTTTTCATGATGACGTACCCGCCAATGGGCCTGGCCCGTTTCATTATAATATTTTAAAGTATTATTATTAAATCTGCCCGGACGGATATCATGCTGATATCCTACTTCAGCATGAAGCATATCTCCAAAAATCCCTGCATGTATCATTTTAGTGACTGTCATGACATTTTTATAATAAGCCACATTAGCCAGGGTAGTGCAGTAAAGGCCTGTCCGTTCGGAGGTTTCCACCAGTTGCCAGCATTCATCCACTGTTGTTGCAGCAGGGACTTCGGTAGCTGCATGTTTACCTGCATTCATAGCAGACAGGCAGACAGGTGTATGCCATTCCCATGGAGTGGCAGTGAATACGACATCAAGATCCTTCCTGTCGCACAACCTCATAAAATCAGTCTCATTGCGGGAATACAAATCAGGATTTTTATGGCCTGCATTAATGATATAATCATTGGCACGCATTAAGTTTGTTTCGTTAATGTCACAGATTGCAGGGATTTGAAGTCCTTCTATTTTTAATAGATTCCGGATAATAGCCAGGCCTCTGCTGCCGGTACCCACAAAACCAACCCGTAACGATTTCCCGGAGGTATTTAATGATGCTGCCGAAGATACCGGATTAAGCAAAAATCCTGAACCGAATGCGGCACATGTTTTTAAAAAATGTTCCCTGTTCATATTAGAAATGATTATGGTTTTACTAATCAACGTGTTCGGAGCATACCCTTCTTAAGACGATAGGGCATAAGGGTTTCACTAAATATTACAGATTTTTTATGTTCACGGTAGTTGAAGACTTCCAGATACTTTTTAACAGAGTAAAAATTGTTACTCAACATTAGAATGTTATAATCGTATTTTGTTCAAACTTCACTCCATTATCCCTGAATACTAATGTGTCATTCACCACATGATTATTTCCTCCCAGCAGATAGGTGTATTCAAGGAAAATAGCATTATGTTTTTGTCCGCCCCATTCGCCACCATCTTCTACATACTTTCCCGAACCATTAGCTTTTATCGGAGAAGATGATATGGCTTCCACCTGAATATTTCCTGAATCATCAAATATCAGCTTCATTTTATATCTTCCTCCCGTATTTATCCCAACTCCATTTGTAGTAACTTCATATCTTCCTGTGGTAGTAAGCAGCCATAATTGGTCTTTTTCTACATGAGGCTGGGAGTAAACCACCTCATTTATTATTTCGTTTTCCGCATTATAAGTAACATCTTTACCTCTGTGGAGATAATTACCATGAAGGGGATTAATATATTTTATTCCATACAGCACAAAATCTTTAGGTTGATTGCTGGCTTCCCAGTCAGTTGATTTAATTTTACTGGGTTCATCAACTACCGGAACTCCTGTTAACATGCTATCCGCATTAGTGGAAGTCATTCTCAGGGGAATAACATATTGTCCGGTTATAGCTAAAGGGTCATCCAGAAATTCATCGGTAAGTTGGATCTGGATCAGCCCGTTAAAAGAGCCCGGGGGAATAGTCAATGTATTTTCCGGTGTCATGGTATAATACTCCTCCGGTAATTCATATATTCGTTGAATTTTACCATTGTATAAATTGACCGCAAGTGTGGTATCCACTATGTAGTCAACGGTCCATGTATCAGTATTTTTATACATACCGCCAATAATTGCTCCGATATGGAATTTTAGCTCCTTATCCAGGCTATTGTCGATACGGTCGTCTCCAAGCACTAAAGTTCGCAATGGATATTGCAGTGGAAAATACACTGCATTGTATTCAAAATCCGGATAATCAATTTCCTGATTTGAACATGATCCTGCAATGACAAGAACCCCAAATAATATAAATAATATATTTTTCATCGTAATATAATTTTAATAAAAATATTTACCATCCCTTATTTTGAATTAATCCGCTGTATTTAAGGATTTCATTATACGGTATTGGACCGTAGATCATATGATCCTGGTAATTTCTTGGTTCAACCTGAAAATACTCAAAACTGTTTGGTGTGCCTGGTGTAACTTTTACTCCGGTAACCGGTGATTTCATTGTAGATTTATCATCCCATCTTCGGATATCATAGAAACGGTGTCCTTCGAAACATAGTTCAATTCTTCTTTCACTGCGTATTAATTCACGCATATCATCCTTTTCAATAACAGAGGCAAGGTATGAATCAGGCTGAGAGATTCCTGCCCTGTTGCGAATAGTAATCAGTGCATTTCTTGCCGTTATGCCGACAGTGCCCCCATTATCCGGACCCCATGCCTCATTGGCTGCTTCAGCATAGTTTAATAATATTTCTGTAAAACGTATATAAGTATAGAAATGTATTTGACTAACCGGTATTGGAAATATCGTAACATTTTCAAGCAATAATTTCCTTAGATAATACCCTGTACGGGTGGAATTAGTTTGTTGATTAATACCGTTCACCGGAAATCCAAGATAGGTACGTATAAGTCCTTTCACACCATAAACCGAGCTGTCACGAATGATAAATTTTTCGAGTCTGGGATCCCTGTTATGATATGGATAATTTTCATCGAAACCTGCATCCTGATGAGTAATTGGATATCCATTTGCCATCGGAAATGCATTAACTAATTCCTGTGTAGGATTCACCTCAGCCTGGCCATAATGCGAAGGCGGATAATATGTTTGTTCCAGGTCATTAGATTGATAAATGCTCGACCCCCAGATAATTTCAGGATCAGCAGGTCCACCTGCAGGATAAATCCAAAAATTCAAACCTGTCGGAGATATTGCCGATATACCTCCATTTTCATTAAGAAAACTTCCGGTAAAAATAGCTGCAGCTTCCCATTTTGTATTACCGCCTGACATGTTAAAGGCCGGACTGGCAGCATATAGAAGAGCCCTGGATTTGAGTGCCTTTGCAGCATTAGCTGTGAACCTGTTTGTCCACCTGGCTCCCATTGTCATATTGTAAATGTTGTCACCGGGAATATCCATGTATTTATCCGGTAAATTAGCAATAGCTGAATCACAATCCGAAATTATCTGAGTAATGCATTCTTCAAAAGTATTGCGAGGAAGTTTCCAGTCATCCTGTATTCCCAAAGGTTCCAGAATAATTGGAAAACCAAGCATTGTTCCGTCCGGAGAGGGTCCGGCATGACTTTGCAGGAGCATGAATTGATACCATGCCCTTAAGCCAAACGCTTCTCCTGTTAAACGCTGAAGGTTCAATTCATGTGCCCGTTCAGAATTAAAATCCCACTGCACTTCATCTTTAATCTCCAAAAAAGAATTTAAATAAAAAATCTGTTCATAACCTGACCATGTTGAGACAGGGTCATTTGTAGCCGACCACTGACCATTGGCCATAGCCCATATACTTAGATCAAAATTATTAGTCACGGCATCATCTGTTGCGGATTCAATGCTAAAATCATAAGATCCTGGCAGATCAATATATGCCCTTAGCAAAATACCTTCAGCTGCAGCCGGATTGCTTTTAAGATAATCTTCATCAATCCGGTTATCTGTTTCCGGTTCAAGAAAATCTTCACAAGAAAAGAAGCAAACTCCGATTACTATTACGATTATTAAATATATATACCTTTTCATAAGTACTTTATTTATAACAATTTAAAACATTATAACAAGACCTGCAGCATACGTTCTCATTTGTGGAGCAGAACCTATATTCAGTTCCAACTTGTCCTTAATTGGAGAAATAGTGGCCAGATTATGTCCGCGTATATAAACCTGCACATTATTTGCAAATGTGGATTTCATCCGGTAGGTCAATTGGATGGTATGCAGAGAAAACCAATTATTGTTTTCAATCCAGTAAGTGCTGTTTCTAAAGTTATTATCTGCTGCATTCAGATGTAGTATTGGTTTTGTAGCTGTATTTGCGGTTTCAGGAGTCCAGTAATCCATGGCACTTACTGAATATTTTGCTGTCTGACCAACCTGCCAGTAGTATGAGTTGCTGAAAATTCTTTGACTGCCTCCCTGACCCGTTCCTAAAACAAATAAACTGAATTTATCATACTTAAGTGTAAGGTTGATTCCGTAACCCAGCCGGGCCCTGGAATACCCGATAATTTTCAGATCATTCTCATCTATTTTTCCATCATCATTCAGATCTTTATACTTAATATCCCCGGGGATAACTGCTCCCAAAGCAACTTGTGATGCATGTGCAGCTATCTCATCGGTATCCCTGAATAAGCCTATCGCCTCATAACCAAATATGGCATCATAAGGCTGTCCCTGCAATTGACGATAAGGGGCGTTAATGTATTCCGGCTCATCAATCCGGACAGCTTTCGGAACCACATATACCAAGTTTCCCCCAAAACTGAAATGGAAATCACCCAGCTTTTCATTAATAGTAAATCCGGCATCAAATCCTGCATCGCTGTATTTTTCATAATTTTCATATTGTAGAACAGGAATATATGAGGGATATGCATCTGAACGTTTTGTGATCACTCCTGACTCTAGACTCTTAAAATAGCTCGCTTCAACCCAAATCCGCTTTCCGGCAAGCATAGATTCTATACCAATATTAAAATCATTGCGGGAAATAAAGCTAATACCGGGATTCCCGAAATTACTGAAACGCTTTCCTGAGTTTGAATTTAATCCCTGATTATAGGTTAAACTACCACTTGAACTAAAGGTGCTGGCATATATCCTTCTGTCCGGCATCCCATCATCTGTAAGTAAAGTGCCATAATTTACCTTTACTTTTAAATAATTCACAACATTATTCCCCGACAAAAAGCTTTCCTCGGAAACGATCCATCCCAAACCCACCGACGGGGAAATCCTATAACGATCTCCACCGGGCAAATAGCCAGAACCGGTAAGTATCCCTGTAAGATTCAGAACAATCCGGTTATCATACATGTAATTCGCATTCAATCCGAAATTATTATACTTGTTAGTATAAAAGTCGGCCATAACGTCATAATGACTCCAGTATCCTGTTGCCATGGCTGATATATTATGCTTTTCAGCAAAAACCCTATTGTAATTTACAGAAGATAATATGCCTAATCTTCTTTCTGCCATTGGATTGGAAAGACCCTGGCTCTGATTTCTTCTGTCAAGGCCTATTTTTGTCAGGGTTAAGCTATCGCCTTCATAGCCTGTTGCAGGAACATACCTGGGTTCATATACTGCATATTCGTGGTTATAACTCAGAATATAACTGCTTAAAATATCATAATTAAATTTTATCTGAGCTGTTAAACCCTCGGTGATCATATCAAGATCAAAATCAAATCCTGTATTTATTCTGGACATTCTTGTAGTAGGAGTTCTAAACCCTCCCTGAACAAAATTCCCGTAAATATTATTCTTATATTGATTTGTTCCGCCGAGAACATTTCCGTCATATATTCTTGCTTTTTCCAATAAAGTCTCATCGCCAACCATATCTAAAGGGATCAGCAATGGATATGCATTGGGAAGATGAGTTGCAGCATCAGACCAAAAGTTCCTTACGGGTTCCCTGTCGGAGCCAATCAGGAAAAATGCATCCAGACTGGCACTAAGCCAATCGTTTACATTATAATCAACATTTCCGCGAAATGTCAGATTATTTTCGGCAAAGCTTTTATTTTCCTGTTCAAGAGCATAAAGGTCACCGGAATGATACCAGCTAAGCCTTGAATAATACCTTGCATTTTCATTACCCCCGGATGCATTGGCTGATAATTGGAAAAAGGGTGAAAAATCATTCAGGTATGTAGAATTGAAAAACTCTTCATTTGGATAACGAATAGGATCCGTCCCGTTGCGGGTATTTTCAATATCTTCATCAGAATATTTTGCCAAACCTCCGTCATTTATTGAGGCACGATTATACATGGCCATATAATCTGCAGCATCCAGATAATCAGGATAACTGATTGGTGTGCGTATTCCGCTTTCAGTTCTAAGGCCGATCGTTGATTTATGTGATTCTCCGCGTTTAGATGTAATGATAACTGCGCCGTTATTGGCTTCAGAACCATACAACATGCGGGAAGAAGCATCTTTTAACACTGTGATCTCAGCAATTTCCTCAAGATCCATAAAATCAAGCATGTTAAAATCACTTCCACGAGAGGAAGATGCCAGGGTAAAACCGTCTACAATAATAAGCGGATTGCTTAATCCCCTGATACTATTTGTGCCATAAAGTCCCGGTACCCTCCCCCGCAATGCTTCCGTTATTCCCAGTTTAGCATCTGTTTTTGCAATATTTGCAGTCTTAAGTGAATAAACAGGGCTTACGATTTTTCTTTTCTCCATAACAGTAAACGGCATTACCACTTCATCCTCTTTACCCAGATGAAATGGCATTTTGATCAAAGTAACCGAAGCGCCATTTACTAATGATACAGCCTGAACTTTATAAGGTTCGAAATTTTCTGCTTCAATAAGGATCATGGCCGAGGTAAGCACCTCCATTGAAAACATACCCTCTTCATCGGTGGTTATCACTGTTCTGCTTCTGTCACTTCTGACTTCAGCACCAACCAGGGGGTTGCCTTCTGCATCCGTAATTTTAGCACTTATCAGAATCTTATCCGGTTCCTGTCCTAAGATGTTTACCTCAAACATTGTTGTACAAGCAAGACAACAAAGTATAAATAAACATATTTGATTTCTTTTCATGTATTAAAAGTTTTAGGTTATTGCAAAATAGTTATGTTTTTAATCTACCATCCCGGATTCTGATAGAATCCTTTATATACCTGTGTGGCTTCAATAGGAATAGGAAGCCAGTAATGTTTTTCTTCAAATACTTTTGCGTGGGCAACCACTTTATTAAAATATGTGCGGTTTTTATCAAATTCAAGTTTGTAACAAATCTTGTATTTGTCGAGATGTCCGACATGCCATCTTCGAAGGTCATGCCAGCGTGTTCCATCCTCTCCGATAAGTTCCACAGCCCTTTCGTTCCATATCCTTTCGCGAAAGTCTTCTTTACTCCCAAGAAACTTCTCAGCTACCGGTGGCATTCCAGCCCTGTCACGGATTAAATTAACTGCTTCAACAGCTGTGAGTGAAGCTCCGGGAGCAGTTCCATCCGGCCCCCAAAGTTCATTTACAACTTCGGCATAAAACAGATAAATATCAGCTAAACGGATCACCGGGTTACTGGCAGTCCATTGTGTCCACTGCTTATCATAGTCATTACATCCTTTCGGCCAGTATTTTTTAAAAATAAATGGACTTTGAAACTCAGGGCCTGTATCTTTTCCTCCCACATACATATCCAGCCTGTTCTCCTCCGGATTTGCAAAGGTCCATTCATCCCCGTCGACCAGCACATTACCCCTGAACCGTGGATCGCGGTTACTCCAGGGATCCATAGGGTCATACCCTGAATCGGCATCTTCAATTGGGAGACCGTTTTCCATTTCAAACATTTCAACCATATTCTGGGTTACACATGCTGTTATATCCTGATCACCGAAACGTTGTGGGCTGATATTCCTGCCGTGAATCTGAATAAAGGCATTCCCTCCTAATCCTGCCCACATTCCCTTAGCTATATTCATACATGCAAGAATTGTTTCATCTGACCATGCGGCAAAACCATCATTACGTGCAAATTGTTGAAAATATTGCTCCCAGGGAACGAGACTATAGATGCCTCTGTTAGCCATTTGAATAACTTCCCATAATGCCGCAACAGAACGCATCAGGTAATCGGCATTATATTCCAGAACGCCTGATGATTCGAGCACATAACTTGGACTCCCTGCATACAGGAGAGCTTTGGCCTTCAGTGCGATACACGCACCTTTAGTTATCCTTCCTATGTTTTTACCGGGGGTACTACTTCCGACTACCGTTTTATCCCAGTCTTCAGGAAGCAAAGCGGCAGCAGCATCAAGGTCAATGACCATTTTTTCGATTGTTTCCCAGGTGGATAACCGGGGAAGATAGGGATCATCATTACCTTCAAGGAACTTGTCAATATATGGCATCCCGCCCCAGTTCTGCACATAATTCCAATAATGATACGCACGAAAGAAGAGGGCCTGACCCCTTATAAGATCCCTCTCTTCCTCTGTGGCATCCGTCATTATGCCATTATCCAATTGTTTCAGAACAAGGTTGGCATCACGTATCATCACCCAGCCTACCGGCCAGATACCGGCGGCATTAACTCCCTGCCCGCTGCCTTGTATAGGATTAAACGCGTTCCAAAGATTGCCTGTATAATAAAAATAAGACCAGAATTCAGGCATACCTGCCCATCGGTCATATAACCCCCGTCCCATATATTGAACACCGGCTCTTTGGGCAACAAAATCATCTCCATAACCTGAAAATCCTCCACTACGGAATACCAGCTTATCTAAAACATGAGCATATTGTTTATCCAGGTAACCCTGTGCCTTCTCATAATTCCCAAAAACATCCTTTTCGGTTATTACCGCATCAGGTGTCTGATCAAGATAATCATCACAACCCGCAATAATTAAAATTAAAAGCAAGAGTCCTTTAATAGATATATATGAATGTTTTGCTTTCATGTTCAAATCATTTTTTGTTATTAAAAACCGATGTTTATACCAAACGTAAACCTTTTCATCAGCGGATATGAAAGCAGCATGCTTTCGCCTCCTCCGGGAGCTTCCCTGTCTTCCCTCCAGTCGTCTTTAGTCCATGTTAACAGATTATAACCGGTGAAGTATAACCTGAGATTAGTCAACCCTGATCCCGCCAAATATTTTTTTGGAAATTCATAGGATATTTCAGCATTCTTGAGTCTTAGATATGAACCATCAATAATATCGTAGGTAGCAGATGTTTCACTTCTGATCCCATATCTTGGCGCCTTGTCCTTTGCATTGATTGTGTTACCCAGTTCGGGGGACCACTTATCGGTAACATGCCACGGATATGCTACGCTATACCCTTCAGGGAACCAGGGAAATAACCAACCATAGTCCATGTTCACATTAAAAACCCCGTATAGTAATGCATAAAGTGTAAATCCTTTGTAGCTTACCGAAAAATTGTATGAGTAGTTATATTGCGGCCTGTTCGGATAACCATAGGGAGCCTGATCCTGTTCATTGATAACACCGTCACAATTAAAATCAATAATTCTCATTTCTCCTGGCAGCATACCCGAATTAATCGCATATAAAGTTGTATAATAAACTTCATCCCAGTTTTGAATAATTCCGTAATCAAGGTATTCCCTGGTTTGATCAATAGGATACCCTGCCTGCTTCTGATAATCGGGTTTCAAATCAGGGTCATCCCGATAAAGTACCTTGTCTTTAACATATCCAATTGAGAATCTTGAAGAAAACCCAATACCAATATTAAAGTATTTTCTAAACTCCATGTCCAGTTCATATCCGTGGGTTTCGGTCTTCCCCAGATTTCCCGGAGGTAAGGGTGCCCCAATAGTAATGGGGGTCGTCCTGTCAGTAGCCGCAATAAGCATATCTCTTCTGTCATCCGTAAAATAATCAAAGGATACTTTCACTGCATTTTTAAAAAACCCGGTTTCAATACCGATATCTTTTTTAACAGCGGTCTCCCAATGAATATCAGGATTAGGAACATCCCCTTCAAAAGAAACCCGGTATCCTGTTTGGGTTGGTGGCTGGCCAAGTATGTATTGTGCATTTGTCGTTCTCCAACTCCCAATATACAGCCATCTTTCTATTCCGTCATCACTACCTACAATACCATGAGAATAGCGAAGTTTAAAGGTACTCCACCAGGGGAATGCTTCTTTAAAGAATGTTTCATTTGAAACCATCCACCCTCCCCCTATTGAGGGGAAGAAGCCAAAGCGGTATTTACGGTCAAACTTTTCCGAACCGTTATACCCTGCGTTTACTTCCATAAAATAACGGGAATCATAATCATACGTAATACGGCCTACCCAGTCCTCCCTTTTACTAACAAATGATGATCCGCCAGCTGATTCCCTTCTGTTCATAAGGGCCAGGGCGCTCACTGAATGCTTTCCGAAAGTGCGTAAATAATTAAGAGAAAACTGGTAAAACAATCTCCGGCTAAGTCCATTGTAAGATCCTGCATAATAAGTTGTTGGGTTGGGATAGAAATCATATCCATGTGTACTGCTTGGAATATCCCAGTAGATAAATGCTGCCGAATCTTCCGGAGCGGCATAGATAATATTTGGATCAATCCATTTTGTAGCCATCGATGTGCCTCCAATTCTCCGTCCCCGCTCAGTAAGAGTATAATCGTAGGAGGCAGTGGCTTTAACTGACAATCCTTTAGTAATTGCATCCAGTTTTTGTTCCATTGAAACATCTGCAAACACCTGAGCCTGGGTGACACGGTCAATACCCTTAAGATTCATGGCAACATAAGGATTGACAAAACTAAGCCCCTGATATCCGGCATAATATCCATCTGAATACCTCACCGGAAAAAGATCAGGAGGCATTGAATAAAGTCCCCTCATCCTGTTACGGGGATTGTCGCTATAACCCGGATTTGTCGCAATTCCATAATTACCCGCAAGGTTTAATGTTACTTTTGTAGTTTGAGTAAACTGAAAATCAAGGTTGCTTCGGAAATTTAACCGGTCATAATCATAATTAGGCTTATAGCCTTGTCCGATATCTTCTCCTTTTAATATTCCTCCTTCATGAAGGTATCCTAATGAACCGAAATATTTTACAAATTGAGTTCCCCCGGTGATATTCGTATTAAATTTATAGGATGTCGAGGCATTTTTCATCATCTCACCCGGCCAGTCAGTATCCGGGAATATCTCAGGATATTCCTGGGTTTTATAATAATTTAACACCTCTTGTGGAAGAAAATACTCCCATGACGTTGGACTTGCCGTAAGCACATTAATTATAGCCTTATTTCTTAGATCAAGAACATCATACGAATTTAAAGGCCTGGCCATTTCTGACACCATGGATGTGGTATGTTGTGCATCGAATGTAAGTGCAGGTTTTCCAACTGATCCTCGTTTAGTGGTTATAAGTATTACCCCATTTGCACCTCGCACTCCAAAAACCGATGTGGCAGAAGCATCCTTCAGAACGGAAATATTGCTGATTTCATTAGCATCCAATTCTTCCATCCTTCTTTCAATACCATCAACAAGTATCAGAGGTTGACCACCGCTCCAGGTTGACTGGCCGCGAATATAAATTTTTGTTTGCTGATCGACATCTCCGGCCGAACCGGCCATTAATGTATTCAGGTCACCTCCTCCGGGAATGGATGTCTGCTGTATGGTAATAAGTCCCGGTATGGAACCTGTAAGCGAATTGGAAACCTCGGAAACATTCATCCTTTTTATCTGCTCACCGGATGCTGTGGCAATAGCTCCGACTACGCTCTGCTTCTTTTGCTCTCCATATCCCACAACAACAACTTCATCCATCTCCAGGGCGGCTTCCTGCATTATAATTTTAAAAAGCGTAGTTGTTCCTACAGGTTTCTCCTGTGTGATCATGCCAATATATGAGAATACCAGTGTTTCTGCATCGGCAGGGATTAAAAGGGTGAAATTCCCGTTTACATCTGTTATGGTACCAATGGTTGTCCCCTTTAGATAAACATTAGCTCCGATTACCGGATTCCCTTTAACATCTTCAACAACTCCGGATATTTCCGTTCGGGGTTGCGAGATTTCCTTACCGGAAGTGGCTGTTCCCTTCTCCGATACTGCTTCAGTAACAGCTAACTGATTATATGCCTCATTAGTTACTTTTTGATAATCTAAGTGCAGATCTGAAGAACCCTCGAAGCCTGCTGATATTTGAATGATACCGGAAAAAAGTAATATAATAATGGCATTCAAAATCAGAATTTTGTTTTTCCACCTGTCAGGATTAAAAGCAGAATTTTTTCGACTTTTTTTCATAAATATTACTGAGTTAAGTTATTATTCTTTAGGTTTTCAAATTTTTGTTCTGTTTATATGAAATTATTATTATTCAGCATTTCGAATTATTAATCTTACTATTAACTTTCTCCCATCCCTTAACCACATCCACCGGTATATTATGATAACCGGACCCATTGCTATAATATTCCATAGCACTATTGTAGAATGCCAAATGATCAGGGCTTGCTTTCAACCAGTTATCAAATACAATATTTTCTTCTTCAGAAAGCTTATTATGTATTTTTTTAAGAATAGTCTCTCTATCAATCATTAACTGTTATTCATGTAAATATTCCCATTAATTCATCCCGGAAAACTCTGCTCATAGGACAATTCATGAGATAATTGAATCTTTCCGGAATAGTTGTTTTGTTTATATGACACACATGAATAAAAAAGTAATGACAATCTTGTTTTCTTTTTTGCTTATTTTATAATATTTGCTCCATTTAACGTATATTATAATCATCAACTGTAAAAACTTATTCATTTTTTTCATTAGATCAGACAAGTTCTAATTTTATTCCAATTGCTCTTCTGAACTGGTATTCACATTTCTTACTCCTGTTGTATATCCGCCTTGCAATGAAAGGTTTACAGCCCCTTTACCCCTTTCTCCCAAACCAATGATAGTAATACAAACAACATCCATTCCCGGAGCAGCATACCTGTACATATTAAATCTCTCTGATTAATATCCTTCTTGTTTCAATTCTTTCCCCTGCCTGTAACCTTACCAGATATAATCCATCAGGTAACCCGTTAACAACTATATTTTCAGTATACCTGCCAATAGAAATATGATGACTCATTAACGAACTCACTACCTGACCGAGGATATTATAAATATTTAATTGAATCCATCCGGTTTCTGTAACTTCATAATCAACATTTATATAAAGCTTTGCCGGATTAGGATAAACCTTTAATATACCATGGCTTTCAGCAGGCCAATGTGTATGCAGAAAATAGGATTCGGAATTCATCAGTTCAATGATTTCGGCTTTTGAAAGTACTTTATTAAAAATATAAACCTCATCTATCAGCCCCATGAAATATCGCTGGTAGTTGACATTATATTTATATGCCCCGATTTCCAGAGGGCTTGAATTATTCTGAAAAGGTCCCCTGGCTGTACTTACTGTCAGCTCAGTTTCTCCGTCTATATAAAGTTTTATCAACGAATACCCATCTGTAATATATTGATAGGTAGCAGCAACATGGTACCAGTTGTCAGGCAGGATTAATGTTCGTTCTCCCGGAAAATCACCGGTCTTTGTTACCGTATTATTATCTTTTGCTATCTGGAAATGCAGATATCCCGGGGTTCGGACATCCATTGTGAAGCCTCTGTTGCCTTCCGATTCTTTATTAATAATGGGGCAGCGGTCATCATTATCCATGCTGCTGAATTTTATCCAGGCCGTAAGTGTTAATTCATCACCAAGAACCTCTGAAGATGCCGCGGGGAAATTATCACTTAATAATTCATTCTCAATGCATGCATACGATTGACTGTTTTCCTGTAAAAACAATCCTTGTCCATATTTTCCTTCGGAAAATGCTGGTATGTTAATCAGGTTAAGGTCATTGCCATTCCCTGAAAAGTCCTCTGTAATATTTCCTTCTGACTGATTAAATGCCCAGCAGGCTTTCACGCCTCTTTCTGCAGGAGGCAAAGCCGGAGGCAGAAGCATCTCCTGTAATTTTAGGGGTGTAACCTCTTCATCTCCGGTTATGGCATAATACAACATCCCTGCATCTGAAATATCATGTTTATTATATTTTATATCCCTGGCAATAATGATCCTCTCATAAACCCAGTTTAATTTCGGATCATCAGCATCACGCAGGAAATACCAGGGTGTCCCGTCTCTTTTCGTATGGAGGTATGTATTCTGATCCATGATCTGAATCCACGGAACTCCCATGGCAGTAATATCATCTTTTACCGGCCCCACCAGGTCAGTGTAGTTATAATCATTGTAAGTTGTGGAGTGGCTATAATCATTCCACCATGAATGACTGATCACTGTTACATATTTTCTGCTGTCCGGTTCCGACCGGTTAAATGCTTCGCTTATAACTGATAATATGCCTGCATGTATAATGGTTAATGGATCAGATATTGACGATTTGTTTATCTCTTTTCTAAGGTTGTCAACAGCGGCTTCAAAATCGGTCTGGACATTGAAAAATACATCCGGATTCAAAGAAAACAATTCTATTCCCTCCGATATGGTCCTTTGCATTTCTTCCCAGACAGGCTCATAGATGCCTTTTATATCATTCCCGTAATCCTGATGCACCAGCATATGCTGCATATTCTGTGAGCTGAGAATTGCGAACATGGCTGCAGAGGCCCCGATATCATCAGGATCATCACCATTGCCATCGGAGGATATTGCGATCCTTCCTTTCAGGGGCAAGCGGCAATTATTATATATCTGGCAACCGGGATCATCACAGTCAACCATTCCGTTGCCATCATTATCCAATCCATCCTGGCACAGGTTGATCCTTGAACTTTCTGCAGGACCGGTACCTGACGGAGTATAATCCTGATCGTTCACCAGGATGAATTTATCAAATTCAAATCCGTCTTCCCTCATGCTAAAGATTATTGTTACAGGGCCGGAAGGCAAATCCAGGTAAGCGCCGTTACGAAATCCGCAAGGATCTGCATCCAGTCTCCTGTTGCTCGACCATATCCAGCCATCACTGCCACAACATTGAACCGCCCTGCCGGTCTCCGGCCATATATTATCATACCCTGCATGAATAGAGGCATTTTCAGTACCCGTAGGATACGCTCTTACCCATATATAATATCTCCCCGGGTTCTGAATTAAAACATCATATTCCAGCCGCGGTGCTTCTTCCCCTGTTTCAAAAAAATTCAGATTCTCCAGGAGAGTATCATCTGGTGTAACACGCGTATAGGGTAGAGCTTTCAGATACATTCCTCCGGAAGAACCCTCATGAAAAGGATCAGGATTTGGAGAAGGGGTTTTATTCGGATCGGGAAGCGTATACCAATGACGGAAGACTCCCATACGTGAGTGCCGGTGATAATTTTCCGCTTCAATTATTACCTTGCCGTCTTCTTCCACAAAACGCTCCCGCTCTGCATAAACCTTTGTAAACGCTATACAAAAGAAAGAAAATACAAATAAAAATAATCCTGATGTTTTCATTAGATTCAATAAACTTTTCCTGTAATATTATCTTATAAAATTTTTATACGAGATGAAAGAAAAAAGAATGCAACTGACCGGAAATAATGAATTTACGCGGTTCAGTTGCATTTCAATTCACTGACTTTCTTTTAAAATCTTTTTTTTATTCTGCTGCGTCCTTAATACAACGAACAGCTAACCCGCGTCCTTTTTCTGTTGTCCAATTTTGGTTACTTCCAAAATCGTAACGTAAGAGAAAATCCCAGGCTTTTTCAGGAACTCCATCTTCTTCAGTGGTTGTCCAGAAGAATGCCCATTGTCCGCTATTCGTCCATGTAGCATCAGCTTTACGGGCTCCATGTCCCAAAATTGATAACCCCGTGGCATTGTTTGCCAGAATATCATTACCTACTGCCGGAACTCTGGTATGTGGATCCCATGAATATATATGAGCCATAGCCTTTGCTGCCCATCCATTATTATTATCCGGTACTTTATCAGGCCATCCAAATCCATTATCCTGTAACCAAGCCT
Organism: uncultured Bacteroidaceae bacterium; assembly: GCA_964454295.1. Classification (GTDB taxonomy): domain Bacteria; phylum Bacteroidota; class Bacteroidia; order Bacteroidales; genus CAYVTV01. Next base: position 11,462 of record CAYVTV010000003.1, on the reverse strand, counting down.
TTAATACAAGATATTCATCAAGGGAAGGAACATGCCAGCCTGTGGGACACGGATTTTTTTCTCCGCTAACTGCAATAAAATTATAATATTTTCCAAAATGCCCATAGGTTGTTTCATCATTTTTATACCAGCAATAAGCAGGTATCTGCGCAACTTGCCAAAGTGCATCAGCTTCAATCATCATTATCTCTGTTCCATCATTAAAGTTGCTGGTACGGAGGTTCTCTGTCATCCATGTCTGTGTCCCCAAGGTAACTATCGGGTAATTATTCCCATCATAATCCGCACATGCCACAAATTCAAAATTTACTACCTGACTTTCAGACGGAATAAGAGTTATCACACGCAGATGATCCCCACTCTTTCCCTTTAACAATATCCAGTCTCCATCTGTGTAATCAAGTTCTACAGGAACTACCTCTTCACTGCCGCTCTTTAAAGTACTTGCTGTTCTTGTTACAGCGTCACTTTTTTCATGCCTCAATGCAGGCATAACGGCATTTTTCTCAACCGAGATAACGCGTGTGGAATAAACCTGACCGGGAGTGCTCGCACGAAGTGTGTACAATCCTGAGTGCAACCCGGATAAGGCAAATGTCTGATCACCGGAACGTAATTCCTGTTTGCTGCTGACTACCAGCTTACCTGTAATGTCAAATACCTCCAGGCTAACAACGCCCGCAGCGGAAGTGTAGAACTGTATCCGGCTTTCTGCTTTCATCGGATTGGGATAAACCAGCAATCCATTATCACCTGAAAGTGAGGAAGGAATTCCTGTAGTCTCTCCTACAAGTTTCAGAACGTCCGTTCCGCTAACCGTAATGGTGTCTGCCTTCGAGAGGTAAACAACTTCTACTTCGTCAACCGTAGCGCCTGCGCCTGAAGCTGTAAACGTAATTTCATAATTCTGTGCCTGCAGGTTCAGAATTACAGACAACATGAACAATAGTAAAATTGAAGTTCTCATAAGTAATGAAATTTAATTTTGCCTACTTGGGTGAGGCTTCGGCTTTCCTCTTGAACTTAAAATAAATTAAATGTACACGTTATATTATAGAGATTAAAAATTTCGTATACAATATACAAATGTAAATTATTTATTCATTAATATCAAAATTAAATTGCAGAAAAAATAAAAAAAACAGTGTAAATAATTTATAAATCAGTGTCCTTAACACAACGAATGGCGGCTCCGCGTTTCTTACTTATCTCCCATTGTTCATGTCGCCTGATATCATTCCTCGTCATATAATGCCATGCATTATCAGAATTGGTAGAGGACTCAGTAGCCGTCCAAAAGTAACTATATCTCCCCCGAAGTCTGAACGAGCCTTCAACATGCTCAGCTGCCTCACGGCGGCCATTTGATAAAAATGACATACCTGACTTATTATTCAATAATGGATCCAGTCCCGGTGAACCAGCAACTGCTGATGCATTCCATGAATATATATGAGATAGAGCTTTCCCTGCTTCATAAGGATCTGTGCTTTCAAACCAGTTGTACCCGTTCAGTCTCAGATAATTACTAAGTACCATCCATTCATCATAGGTGGGAACATGCCAGCCTGATGGACAGGGATTCTTCTCTCCACCGGCAACTGCCCAGTTGTACAGCATACCGAAATATCCATAATTCTCCTCATCATTCTCAACCCAACAATATCCGGGGATCTCAGCTATAAACCATAATGCATCTGCTTCTATGTTCATAATATCTGTGCCATCATCAAATTTAGTGGCAATCAGATTTTCTGTTGTCCAGGTCTGATCTCCTAAGCTTACTACCGGATAATTATTACCATCATAATCCGTGCATGCCACGAAATCAAAATTCACTGCCTGACTTGCGTTAGGAGCAATTGTAACTACACGCAGATGATCCCCGCTTTTACCTTTTAATAATATCCAGTCGCCGTCAGTATATTCAAGCTCCACAGGAACAACTTCCTCACTGCCGCTCTTTAAAGTACTTGCTGTTCTTGTTACAGCGTCACTTTTTTCATGCCTCAATGCAGGCATAACGGCATTTTTCTCAACCGAGATAACGCGTGTGGAATAAACCTGACCGGGAGTGCTCGCACGAAGTGTGTACAATCCTGAGTGCAACCCGGATAAGGCAAATGTCTGATCACCGGAACGTAATTCCTGTTTACTGCTGACTACCAGTTTACCTGTAATGTCAAATACCTCCAGGTTAACAACGCCCGAAGTTGAAGTGTAGAACTGTATCCGGCTTTCTGCTTTCATCGGATTGGGATAAACCTGTAATCCATTAACACCTGAAAAGGAGGAAGGAATCCCTGTAGCTTCTCCTACCAGTTTCAGCACATCCGTTCCGCTAACCGTTATAGTGTCGGCCTTTGAAAGGTAAACAACTTCTACTTCGTCAACCGTAGCGCCTGCGCCTGATGCTGTAAACGTAATTTCATAATTCTGTGCCTGCAGGTTCAGAATTAAAGATAACATAAACAATAGTAAAATTGAAATTCTCATAAGCAATGAAATTTAATTATACTTACTTGGGTAAGGCTTCAGCTTTCCTTTTGAAAATTGAATAAACAAATGTATACGTTTTATTAGTTTGTGTAAAATTTCCGTATACAATATACAAGTATAAACTATTTAATAGTTATTTCCAAAAAAAAAAACAAAAAAATAAATCGCCGGAGAATGTTTCTATAAACAATACCAGGATTAAAATAATATGGTTTATCGTCTCTTTTGTAATTATCTCAAAAGGGATGCAAAGCCTGGTAACTATTGCCAAAATCCTGATCCATTAGTCTGAAAGGAAAACTATCACCCGGATGGTATTTGCTAAATATTCCTGCTTTTAACCTGCATCCTTCAGACCTTAGGCAAGAATAATTTCGTCTGAAGCCATTATTGCTCCTTTATTACAAGTGTCCCACACTCCTGTGCGCAATGAGCAGCGACCTGTCATAGCACTGGTTCCGGTGGGTGCACATACAGGAGAATTTACATGTAACTGATTATATTTCACTCAACCACTTGATAACTTTTTTATGGAACAATTCTTCTACCTGCACCATCCACGTAATATCCTCTCTCTGACTGGCAAAATGGAAATAACGATCAGGAACGTAATCCGATGGATAAGCCAAAAAACGGGTTTCACTATATACATTCTGCAAATTTCCCCAGGCATTGTTGTATTCTTCCAAAGCAATTTTCACCTGCTCAATGCCCTTATTTAACAGACTTATGTCATTTGTGTCACATTTCCCCAATGCTATCATGAGTTTTGGGGCAGTTACCTGGAAGTCATTTACAGCAGAAAAGACTTTCCAGTGATATCGGTTTCTTTTTGAATTTTTGTATAAATCATCAAGCATGGCAGATGTATGGTTGTACTCAAGAACTATTGAATCAGCCTCGCTTAATCTTTGTGCATGCTGTTCAGTCCAATTTCCGGGACTCCGGGTATCAGGTAAACTTATCAGAAGCTTCGTGTAATCTTTTTCACTTCCATCATTTTTTTCCTGGGGTGGCAGCCAATGTGCCAAATGGTTTATGTTATATAACATATTACTCAAATGCAGGCGGCTGAGGTTTGCAAGGAATGTTTTTTCCCAAAACACTGCTGCTCTGCGTAACTCATAATAAAGGGAGATATAATCGTTGAAAGTAATTCCATGTTCTCTTTGAAGATATGCCTGATCAAAATCATCAAGGACGCGTTTCCCGGGCGACCAGCTATATTCTGCAGAAGTTATAAAACCATGCCAGTAAGTTTCAAAATGAGGTGACCGGTCATCCCAGGCTGTGCAAAGCATCCCTTCAATCTCTTTTTCAGCTGCCAATTCTACAAAATGCTTAATGGCGAGTGTCCCCCTGTAAGGATGTATTTCTCTGTTTTCAAACGGGAATAAAGCAGCGGCCCCGGATTGTGCAGCAGTGGCAACCATTGATTTTAACCCATGCTTTTTATACCATTCCAGTGCCATAGCATCGCCGGAATTTCCTCTTGTTGTGTAGTTCCACCTCATATACACACAGTTATCAGGGAAGTCTGCAATAAGTTCCTCAAGTATTTTCCCACCTGACTCCCAGATGCTGTCAGCCTCGTGTTTCTCATAATCCTTTTGGCTTGTTTTAATAAGGTCAGCTTCACGCAAAGGCATATCATCCCAAACAATGGGTATTCGACCCTTTTCCTCAGCATATGCACACACCCGCTTTAACCAGTAAAGGTGCAATCCCAGTTTCCCTTCTTTATCAGCAGTTGGTTTGCAGCGGGGACATAAACCAATGTTCCCGATTTCATCACCACCAACATGTAAATATCTGGAGCCCGGAGTTGCTTCAATTGCATCACTGTAGAGGTCGAACAGTACTTTATAAGTGCCTTCATCAAGGGGGCAAAACGCCCACCGGTTATGTCTGAGTTCACGCAGACCGGCATATTTGTCATGTTTCAGAATAAAAGTTGCATGACCTAATCCCTGTACCAAAGGGGAAATTTCAATATGTCGTTTACGCGCGTAACTTGTTAAGGCAGCCATCTCATCAATACTTATGGCCTGTGGTGCTCCAACCAATGGCTGTTTACGATAGCGCAGCTTATCTTCAAACTCAAATATTATTGCATTTATCTTGTAGCGTGCTAAATGATCAATACTTTCATAATAATAATTCATATGATCCAGGTGGTGTTTAACATCAAAATGAACGGCACGATAGGCCAGTTCCGGTGAATCAGTAATTCTGCAGGCCGGAACCGGGGTGTTAAAATCACGGGAGTCTTCCAGAAGCTGTTCCAGGGTCTGACAACCATAAAATATACCTGCTTCCCCTTTGGCTTGTATCATCACATTTCCATCTAAAATTTGGAGAATATACCCTTCCTGTGAATCGATATCAATTGAATTATTGAGATGTAATGTTAAGGTTCCCTTGTTATCTATATTATGAACTTCCGTTAACTGAGTAAGTATGCAACCCATAACAGGACGTTCATTTATTCCTTTGAGCCTGATTTGTTTTAGTGTTCCATATTCAATACCACTTCCTTTAAGGATTTCAACTTTTTGCGGTTGAGGTATAACACGAAAAGGCTCAGGCAATTCATTCTTCACAGATTTGCAGGATACATTTGAATAAATCAGCAGAAAGCTCATAAGTATTAAAAAGATAAAAGTTCTCATTTATTTCAGATTTTAAATTATTTAAAAAAGTCTCTTCGTAATTCCCTTATTGAATACCCAAATAAAAAGTTTCATGCCTTTTACCCGCCCTAAACCTCAATAGGTATATACCTTTTTCCAGATAATCAATCTCAAATGATTTTATATGTTTTCCCTGAACCATCTCCTGGTCAATAAAGGAGGTTATTTCCGTTCCGATTATATCATAAATTTTAATGTTAACATTCGATGTTTCCGTAATCTCAAACTCAATATTTATGTTTCCGGAAGAAGGGTTGGGATACAGTTTACAAAAGGCTGATATTCCAACTACAGACCCAACATTTACTACAGAAGGATATTCATGGGCGCCAATGTCCCATCCATTACCGGCAGGTCTGGTATTTCCAAAAAAATCACTATTATACAATGGATCAAGAGCGGTTCCGGCGTCAATTAAATCAGAACCATATGCCAGTTTAAACTGATCAGCAATATTTTGAAGATCTTCCTCGTTTATGTCTTGAAAATCCATACCCGAAGCTATATCATCATCACTTATCAATTTATCTGTTCCGCTATCTCCCATATAAACAGGAAAAGACCCTGTCCATGCATTATATCTGCCCGTAAATTTTGAGTCAAAGAAGTACTGGTCTTTGCGAACATTCTGGCAGAAAGCACCATCAGTACATAGAGAAATATTATTTTTAAATTCAACCCCCGATGTTATGTAGTTGCCAAGGTTATCTCCGACAGACCAGTTGAACCTGTTGTCTATAACCGTATTATTGTAGAAAACATTATTCGACATTGTTTCACCTGCCCTTTCAGCTGCAAGACCAATCCCGGTATTATGACCTGCAACCAGGTTATTATATACATGGTTATTTTTGGCCGGATTATGACCCTCGTCATAAATTTCACTATTTACCCAGATTCCCATTTGATTCCAGCATCTTCCGTCTGCCCTGTAATCGTTGAAATTACATCTGGAATCATTCGATCCCAGACAGATATTTCGCCTCACAATATTATGTTCGGTTCCTTCAATATATATATCAACACGTCTGTTATTCCAAACAATATTGTCTTCAATAGTTACATATCCGGAGTTATTAGCCTGACTATTATTTGGATTCCTCCATACTATAAAACCTTCTCCCCAATTTTCATGCAGATAATTATTTCTGATCTTTATATGTGCGAAAGGTGAATGGGCCACAACAATGGTCCCTCCCCAGCCAGTAACTCCCTGATAACCTATCTTCCAGCCATAATTAGTACCACTTACTTCACAACCTTCAATCACTCCGTAACTATAACCGTTTTTGTTTATCAGGATACCACCGTTAAGTGCTCCTTCAATCTTTACATTTTGTATAAGGAAATACTGGGATTGTATAGGCGGATAATCGCCGGATATATCAATTCCATGTCCGCCTGATTGATATAGATGCAAATCTTTTATATGTATATAATCTTTATTCACAATCTTGATTATACTGGAAGAATATAAAGTTGGGGACATATAATTATTTCCGCTGAGAACCGGCCTGCCGTTTTCATTCACATCATGAACTGCCGTTTCCCCGTTCATATAATACGCTCCGATAATAACCGGATCTTCCTCTGTCCCTTCCCATCCGATATAGAATCTGTCAGAAGGAATAAAGGTATCCCCGCAGCGGAAATATACATCATCACCGGTCTGAAAACTGAACGTTCTGACCTTGTCTATTGTCTTCCATGGTGCCCTCGGAGTATTACCCGGATTTGAATCATTCCCCCCGGCTGAAACATAATATTTACCCGGAGTGAGCGCATAAAGAAGCACATCCTCCGTACCGTCCTCCACAACCGTAACCCGTCCTTTGTACGTTAAATAACCCTCCTTCTCAACCATATAATCATACGTACCGCTTCTTATACCCGTTACAGTATATTCACCCGCCTCTTTCCTAACCCCGTTGAAGGTAACTGTGGCCCCTGACAATGGCTCAGCAGCCTCATCCCTGATAGTAAAACTTATGTCATAGGTAATCAATTCTTCACTCAGTAAAAGCAATATACCACCGGGCTCTGCCAAAGGAGCCCAACTGGCGGTAGTTTGAATCTCACTATTATCTGTAACCAGGAAATCACTCATGGCTGAACCCAGGGGTGATCCCTCCGGATCTACCGTGACAGATGCACGGGCTTCAAAATCATCACTCCACACTATCTCATCCGTACTTAACTGCCTGGCGACAAAAGCGACCACGGCGCGCTGTCCCGTTAAAGCATTCACAGGCCCAAAGGGTAATAAATTTACCTGATCTTCACTACTATTTGTGACAAATCCCGCAATACTCCCGGCATTCCCGTATTCTGCCAAAATAGCCGTGTAGTTGCTGTTCACATGGGGAGTTAAAAATGTCTTTTTTTTATTCTCACTTGCACCGGCAATCTTGTAAAAAACATGTAACCTGGCATTGGATATTTCATCAGTAAGAAATGTCCAGCCTGATTCTGTAGGGAAAAAATGATTGGAACTGTCGGAAGGGGAGCCTAAAAAAGCAATTAGTAAATTGCCTTCAGAAGGTACAGCATTCAGTTCCACCTGGACAAAAGTGCCGGCAGGAAAACTCTGGGCTTTGGACTGTACCAGATCAATCTGAGCGTGAGCGGATAATATACATGCAAAACTTAATAATATAATTAATCGCATTTATTGTAAATTAACTATTTAATTCTCTGACTACCACCCCGGATTCTGATAAAAACCGCTGTACACCTGTGTTGCTGCAAGCGGAACAGGAAGCCAGTAGTGCTTTTGTTCGAATACTTTTTCGTAGGCAACCAGCTTGTTAAAATATGTATGTTCCTTATCAAATTCCACTTTGTAGCAGATCTTATATTTATCGAGATGTGCCACATGCCACCGGCGAAGGTCATACCAACGCACTCCGTCTTCTCCGATAAGTTCCACTGCACGTTCATTCCATATCCTGTCCCTGAACGTTTCCTTACTTCCCAGGAACTTTGAGGCCACCGGGGGCATGCCTGCCCTTTCCCTGACTTTATTTACCGCTTCTATCGCTGTCAGCGAAGCTCCGGGTAATGTCCCATTTGGTCCCCAGACTTCATTGACTGCTTCGGCATAAATAAGATACACCTCAGCCAGGCGAAGATTAGGACTGCTCATAGTATATAAGTTCCATTGCTTGTCATAGTCATTAACTCCTTTCGGCCAGTATTTTTTTAACAGAAAGGGACTTACAATTTCATTGGTATTATCTTTACCTCCTATATACATGTCAAGCCGGTTTTCTTCCGGATCAGCGAATGTCCATTCATCCCCGTCAAACAATATGCTTCCTCTAAGCCTGGGATCCCGGTTACTCCAGGGATCCATTGGGTCATAACCTGAGTCCGGATCGTCAACAGGAAGGCCGTTTGCCATTTCAAACATCTCTACCACATTTTGAGTCAGACATGATGTTTGAGCATTACCCCCGAAACGCATCGGACTGATATTTCCTCCATGCTGCTGATAAAAAGCATTCCCTCCAAGTCCCCTGAAACCACCTTTAACCCAGTTCACACAGGCTATTAGGGTTTCAGATGACCAGGGGCTAAATCCGTCATTCCTCCCAAATTGTTTATAGTAATCTTCCCAGGGAACAAGACTGTGAACTCCTGTATTTGCAAGCTTTATAATCTCCCAGGCCGCAGTTGCACAACGCCTCATATAATCATAATCATACTTAAGATCACCGGTTGACTCCAGCACAAAAGTCGGACTGCCGGCACATAACAATGCCTTGGCCTGTAACCCATAACATGCACCCTTTGTTATTCTGCCTACATTCTTATCCCACACTGTGGCTCCCACCGCTGTATTGTTCCAGTCATCCGGAAGCAATGCCGCTGCCCTTTCACAATCCGTCGATATTTTCTCAATTGTTTCCCAGGTATTTAACCTTGGAAGGTAGGGGTCATCGTTTCCTTCCAGAAACTTGTCAATATAAGGCATGCCTCCCCAGTTCTTAACATAAGTATAATAATGATATGCCCTGAAAAACAATACCTGCCCTTCTATCAGGTTCCTTTCTTCCTGTGTGGCATCTGTCATAAGATGCACATTTTTCAGTACCAGATTAGCATCACGGATCATTTCCCATCCGCTTGGCCATCGGCCCCATGCTGTCTTTGGCGGATCTTTGCGAAATTGATTGTTCGCCAAATCAGAGCCTTCTATATAAAAAGGACTATAATAATCAGGTTGCATAGCTAAACGATCATATTGTCCTCTTGCCATACGTGTTACAGCTATAGGGAGATTTGCCAGAAAGTCATCTCCAAACCCCATATAACTACCCTGGCGATGACTCATAATATCCCAGATAAAAACATATTGTTTATCGACAAAACCCTGTGAGGTATGATAACTGCCAAAAATATCCTGATCACTGATCACAGCATCAGGGGTTTGATCGAGATATTCATCACAGCTGTTGAAGATTACAATGATAAATGTAGAAATAACTGCCAGAATAAACTGAAATTCACTTTTCATAATTAACATCTTATAAATGAATATTCACAAATAGTGCGGTTTGTTTATTTAATATGACACATAAGAATTGGAAACTAATGACTTGATCATAAAAAAAATACTAAATATTGATTATTTCTCTATCAACAATATCATAGCCACATGACCCGGGATATCCCTTCCGGTAAAAGATTTTCTGAATTTTCCCAGATCCTGGTGAGCCCAAAGATCTCTTACCTTAAATTTGCCCTTAAAGCCAAGTTCATACCAGTTTACTGTAATATCAGCCGGTTCCTGTCCTCTGTTAAATAAGGCTACTGCCTTGCGATCTCCGGACAATTCTTTAACCCAGACTTCCTGATCTCCGTCATCTCTTATTCGGCGACCCTGTTTGCCGAGAGGGTCCTGATTTACAGCAATGATTTCTTTATTCGTAAGTATTTCAATAATCTCCGGTGTCATTGTACGAAGATCATTACCGGTTATCAGGGGAGCTGCCACGATACACCACATACTGAAATGAGTCCGGTATTCATCTGTAGTCATCTTTATCCTGAACCGGTCCGGGTATAATGCCCATATTCTTTCTACATTCGTATTACCCACTTCAAGCATATCCGGATCATTCCAATAGCCTGGCCGGGCATATTGCCACAAATCGGCCGTGCTCTCCAGACAATTCAGCATAATTTCCCATGTATCCTTAATATCCCCGCTCGTTCTGAACATATTTGCCACGGAACTTATCCATGGTAGCGCGTAATCATGTGATAACCCGGTACATTTGGCATGGACACTGTAAACAACAGGACGACCGGTGTTTCTTAAACATTCAGCCATTAACTCAAAAGCAGCCCGGCAGTCGTTTTCATAGGTTCTTGTTTTTGTTTCGTCAGTTCCGGGGTATCCACACCAGTCGTATTTTAAAAAATCAACACCCCATGCAGCATAATCGTTTGCATCGATCTGCTCATACCCAAGGCTTCCGGACAATTTTCCACCACACGTATAACGTCCCGGGGAAGAATAAATACCGAATTTCAATCCGAGACTGTGTATGTAATCAGCCAGTGCTTTAATCCCATTTGGAAATTTAACAGAATCTACAATTATATGTCCATTTTCATCACGATGTTCCGTCATCCATCCATTATCAATGATGACATATTCGTATCCTGCATCTTTCATGCCTGAATTAACCATAGCATCAGCAATGCCTTTTATTTTTTCTTCATGGATATCCTTATCAAAACAATTCCAGCTATTCCAGCCCATTGGAGGGGTGAGGGCAACAGAATCCTTATGATATTGACCCTGCAACAAAATTCCGGTAAGTAAAAAGCCCAGGATCGGTAAATACTTTAAGTAATATGCGTGGTTCATAATTTAAAAATTAAAACAGACACTAACTTTTTTCCCTGATTCATGTAAAAGCATCATTAATCTCCCAATGCACTGAAATGCCAGTTTTTATAAATAGCTTTTTGATGTTCATTATTCATTATCTCTGACATTTTTTTTACTATTTCAGGGTATTGATCTGCTACATTATATTGTTCTCTTATATCATTTTTCAGATCATATAATTCAATGCTCATATCCCCTTTACGTAAATTCTTCCGGATACCTTTCCAGTTTTTGAATCTGACAGCCTGACTTCCATTTCGGGCAGGAAATTCCCAGTACAGAAATTCATGTTCTTTCTGAGGTTTTTCTTTTAAAACCTGCAGGAAGCTGATCCCATCAGTGTCCTCCGGTATCTCCAATCCTGT
>CAYVTV010000002.1:0-53128 GCA_964454295.1 uncultured Bacteroidaceae bacterium | reverse complement strand
AATAAGAAAACTTATATTTGTTAATCAGTGGTCTGATAGAAGGGAGTAGTTAACTGGTAGGTTCTGGGACGTTTGAATTAATGGTTAGGGATAAAGTAAGGCTGAAAATTATCTTTCATTTTATGTCAAAAGAACAATCAATTTAAATATGGTAAAATGTCTGAAGTCACCATTATTTGGCATCTTCAAATCAAAGGCTTACTTTGGTCTGATTATGAAACTCTCATTATTCATCCAGAAGATCCAGCCACTTTTATTTCACAGATTTATGCTCAGCTCGCAAACAAAACCGTCATCGAAAGTGAAATTACCAAATCAATATTACTGGAACTAATCGAATCTCATGATAGGATACTTATGCTCGGTCACAGTTCTCAATATGGATTGTTAAACTCAAGTCAATTTCCTGAGACTTCTGTTTCTTTATAACAACTCGTTTCAATCCAAAAGGAGATAACTTGTTTGCAGTCCATCATCTTGATTACAGCAAACTCACTTATATTAACCGGGGCTGTTTGGTCACGGTCTTTTCGTGTGCGCCCAGGCGCACTTAATCCTTGACGCAACGAACAGAAAAACCATACTCCTTGACATCTTCACTATTGGTAAAATCTGGTTTCCATCCATAAATCTCCCTAAACCAAGCTTCAAGATCATTCAACTCTGAAGAAGACCAAATACAGGTGTAACTGCCTGCGTGATTGAAATTACCATCCCAATTCCGATATCCACCTGGTAATGCTGTGAAACCGCTTTCATTAGTAGCATCTTCGTTAGGGCTTGCCCAATGAGTAGTACCCATTTCCTTCAACTTTCCTCCAGCAATATCATCACCTCCTAAACAGTCTGAAAGTGTAGTTAACTCTGCATCAGTAGGTGAATGCCATCCTTTTGGGCATAATTTCCCTGTATTCACAGCATACCAGTTATACAATGCCCCATACAATTCTTTATTGCTTATATCATTATCATACCAGCAGTAAGCTGATGTTGTGGAATTTCTCCATGCTGTATTGTCTGTAACATTTGGTATGGCAGTACCATCATTGTATTTGGTAGTTTTAAGATTCTCTTTCATCCAAACCTGTAAGCCGATACTAACTGTATTGTAAACATTACCATCAATGTCAGTAACCGTCGTATCAGCATCGTCCTTTTTGCAGCTGCTCGCGATTAAGATGAACAGAACACTTATGATTATTAAGTGAATTTTAACTAATGGGCTCTTTTTCATCTGGGTCAGGGATTAAGGGTTATTAAATATTGAAGGTATAAAGATTGTTTTCGAGTATTTTGTTAACACTGTCTAATTTAAATAAAGTATTTCAAGCAACATCATGTAAATGATATCTAATATCATGCAGACTAGCAATTGGTGTTGAAAAATTTCCCGATTGGAATTGACCATCCAAATCCAGAATTAAATCCTTGCTGTTTATACATTTATGTTAAGGATTTCCAGATCTTCTTTTGAAGTAGTCAAAGAAAGACGGATTTCTTAAAATCAGACACTTACAAGACCAATTGTGGGTGTCTTTTTGGTTGGGTTGGGGCCTGGGTTTGGGTGAAAATGGGATTTTTTATAAAGATATTTTGCTATAATTGTCTTAAACTGATCCATTAATTATCAGATTCGGTACAAAATTATCAAATGGCTGTTTAGGATATATTGCAGCGAGCCTGGCTTCAATCTGTTACAGTACTTTACGATTAGAATATTGAGTACAATGACCATTCATGGGTGTAAATTCGATTATTGTTAGTTGAACAAAATTATTTAAGAGTTGATAATTTAATTATTTTCAAAATGTACATGAGTAAAATTTGCAACATTGGTTAAATTTATCTATATCATTGCAAAAAAGCAAGTTGGTAATATAATTAAGACCATATTTGATCAACCTCGAAGCTTCAATTGTAATCGTTGCGAGGAATCTCAATCTGAAAGTTCTCACATATTCGAATATAATACTCAATGTTTAGTTATTAAGATAATCAATCTAAAGGAATTGATATGAGCCAGGATGAGTTCAACATCAAAGTACTTTTTCAAAGTATCTGATATTATTGTAACTTTAATTTCGACCTTGGTATCCAATCTTAGAAACAGCATTGGGAGTATTATTTTTATTTGTTGATTATCACGGTTTCTTTAAATAAACTGACAAATTGTTATTAGCAATACAACATAACATATTAATATTCTATTGATTAGAATTTTTTGTCATATAGTAAGCTCATGTATTATTCTATCCGATTAGGGGATTAAACAATCTTTCTGCAAATGAATAAAAGTGCGATATCCTTATTATGCCTGATGGCACCACAGATGACAGGATGCGGATCTGATCACCATCAATCCGTCTCAGATAATGGGAAGCCGAATGTGATACTTTTCATTATTGACGATTTTGGTTATGGTGATATAAGTTTTGAGGGTAATACCCAGATCAGAACTCCCAATATTGACCGTATTGCCGAAGGTGGAGCAAGATTCACAAGATTCTATCAAAGTTCTGCTGCTTCGGCTCCCACAAGAGCTTCACTTCTTACGGGCCGTTACCATCTCGAAACCGGGGTATGGGATGTTCATAACGGCCGTGATTTTATTCACCGTGATGAAACCACCATTGCAGATGCTCTAAAAACAGCCGGATATACTACTGGTGCTTTCGGTAAATGGCACAGCGGCAAAACCTGGTCTTATTTTTCCTGGAACCGTGGTTTTGATATCGGAATCCATCCCGTCTTGTACAAATATTTGGATTCAAGACTCATTTTTAACAACAAGCTTGTCAATACCGACGGGCCGGTTGAGGATGTCCTTGGTGATGAGGTCGTAAGATTTATCGGACAGAACACGAAAAAGCCCTTTTTTGCCTACTTACCAATACAATCGGTACATGAACCCTTCAATTGTCCGGCGGATCTGTTTCAGAAATACAAACAGAGAAATTATAGCGATCATGTGGCACGGTTATACGGAATGATCGAGCTGGTTGATAAAAATATCGGAAAAATCCTCGATGCGATAAAAGAGGAAGGACTTGAAGAGAAGACCATGATAATGTTTATGTCTGACGACGGTCCATCACCGGGTTTTGACCTTTCATATTCCAACCGCAGGATGAATGAGATTGAGACAGCTGAGCGGACAAGAGCCTGGAACAGGGTGCTGAGAGGAGGCAAGGCATCAATATATGAAGGGGGCTCCATATCTCCGTTTTACATTATGTGGAAGGATAAAATTGAAGCAGGAAAGAAATTCAGTCACCTTTCAGGAGTAATAGATATTTACCCTACAATCCTCGAAGCATGCGGTGTTAAATTACCGGAAAACAATTTGCCGGTAGCAGGAAAAAGTCTGTGGCCGTTACTTCAGGGTAGAGAACCTCAGGATTGGGATGAGAGGTGTTATTTTGACAATACCAATTTTTACCGTATACCACGTGAAAGTATCAACATAAGCCATCCCAGGGTACGTGAAATATCTGTTCACCACAGGAATTTCAAACTGATACGTACTGACAGGTTCCATTACGGAAAAGATACCGTTGAATATGAGCTTTATGATCTTGATTCTGATCCGTTTGAAAAAGAAGATGTTGCCGCAAAATATCCTGAATTGCTCAGCAAACTGAAGCTCTCGATAGACAACTGGTTTACAGGTATAATTGCCGGAGGCAGGTCATACAGGCAGGCAGTGTACGAGACAGGTAACTGGGAAGAGAGAGGAACCCCGGTAAATCTTGACGCGTATGTTGAACTGGGAGGAACCGTAAGGAAAAACGGGCAGTCAGACACCCGTTTTAATGGCTGGACAACACCCGGAAGTTTAATGGTATTCAATATTGATATTGTGGAAACAGGAGATTACAGAGTAGAGCTTTTTTATGATTTCAAACCCGATAATCCTCCTGCTGAATACTTAATCTTTACAGAATATGATACGGCTCGCTTGCTGATTGCACAGGAGTATTCCTCAATGAGTGAAATGCTAAGGCTTCCCCGTGGTCCGCAACAGCTGACTATACAGCTGGCAGAACCCGGCGGGAAAGCTGAAGCGAATGGAACCCTGAACCGGATGATTGTTCACAGGATCCCCGGCAAGGACGAGCCGGGGGTGCTCAGAAATCTATCTTTCACCCTTGAAGCTGACGGTAAAAAATCAGAGCACTTTACCAGCGGCAATGATGTTGCCGATTTTATGTTCAAAGGAGGAACGCGTGATGAATTATTCCGGATTCCAAAAACAGGTAAAATAAAAATCCTGCCTTCTGCAGATAATCCTGAAGATATTGCAGCCATTGAGGTGTTTAAGGATTTTCAGAAAGTGGCGGAAACCCGTCATTTCCCGTTTGAAGCAGAGCTGCCCGCAAACAGATCTGATAAGTTCACCTTGAATGTTGAATTTATTTCAAAAAAGGGAGTACGAAATTCTGTTCGGGCCTACCTTACTATTGAATGATAACAAGCAGTGTTTAAGGGATTAAAAAACGGACAAATTGACCACCTAATCGCAAATTAAAAAGACCACCTAATCGCAGGGTATTTTGCCCCTCTTCCGCAGATCAAAGTGACCACCCAATATTCCTTGATGAATTTGTTACAAATGTGCCCAAGGGTATGAAACCAGGTACCACCGCACTCACAATTGAGATCGGTAAAACAATTGACTATAATCTTTGAATTAAGATAGATTGCCCTAAGATTTACGGAAACATTCCTATTAACTAATATTTACTGACATGCCAGATAAACAAAAAGCTCTACTTACCATGACGCTGAATTCAGAATGGTATGACATGATTTGGAGTGGTTATAAATTCGAAGAATATCGTGAAATTAAACCATTTTGGAATACGAGACTCGAAGGAAGAAACTATACTGAGGTTGAATTTATAAACGGCTATCATAAAGGAGCGCGCCGAATGCGTTGGACTATAAAAGAGATAGTCAAAGATAAGGGCAAAGCTATTTACGGCGGTGATAAAGAATTATGCTGGGTTATCAGGCTTGACAAGCTACTTTGGTTTTCGGGTTATTAGCTTTAATAACGGATACTATATCTGCAAGTACCTAAGGTTTAATAATTGAATAGCGGTTTTTTCAGAATTTAATGAAAAGAAACAAGAGGTCGATTTTGACTTCTTGTCTTTTATTAAAGTGTGAGTTTGCAAGAAGTTGTAACCTTATTGAGATTGCTCATGATCACTGATATGTCTTATACTTTTCAGGCCTTCTCCTGAAGTGGTCAAAGAAGGACAGATTTTATTTTTAAATCAGAAGATACTTTTAAGATCAATTGCAGGTGTCTTTTTTTTTGGCGCCAATCCTGACGCCCTGGCAAGCTTCACCTCGTAATGGGGTCAGGATGCTGATCAAAGCGTCAGTATTTGGCGCCAGAGGATTTGAATAAAAGCATTCTATTATATACGAGCCTTCAGGTCCTTTTTGTGAGGTCTCGACTTAGAAATAAGATTAATTCAAATTTATTTGAATCTGAATTTTAAGGAGATCAATTGGTTAGTCATTATTGCGGGTGATATCAGTGGAGTTGTTTGAGGATTTTGAAATAACTAAAGCAAATCATAACCTACTAGATTCTCTAAATTTATCCTACCAAAGAGTGAAGCGGGAACCGCATGGCAATTGCTGCTATGTTATATTGTATATCGCATGATGAGGCAGATCCAGGTCTTATGACAGGGTTCGCTTTTCCGAAAATAATTCCACCTTTTTTACTAAATTCGGGGATCATCAATAAGTTGGATGTAATGATATTGAAAAGTATCAATCCCTTTACAGGAGAATCTATCGGGGAATTCAGGGAATACTCCGGCAGGAAAATCGAAAGGCTCATAATCCATGCGGATGAGACATTCAAAATCTGGAAAGGAACAAGCTTCAGTATGAGAAGCTCTCTGATCAGGGAGGCAGGCCGGATATTAACTGAAAACACTGATTTATATTCTGCCGCCATAACAGCTGAGATGGGGAAACCAGTAACTGAGTCGAAAGCTGAAGTTTTGAAATGTGCCTGGGTTTGCAGCTATTATGCCTCTAACGCAGAGAATTTCCTTAAGCAGGAGTTAATTAATACAGATGCCGACATAAGCTACATTTCATATGAGCCTCTAGGAGTAATTCTTGGGATAATGCCATGGAATTTCCCGTTCTGGCAGGTCTTTCGTTTTGCTGTACCAACAATTATGGCAGGGAATATTGTTCTGCTTAAACATGCGTCAAATGTCCAGATCTGTGCCTCACACATTGAAAAAATCTTTGAAATGGCCGGTTTTCCCCAAGGGGTGTTCAGAAACCTGGTCATAAGCTCAGGGAGGGTAAAAAAGGTTATTGAAAATGAACTTGTAAAAGGAGTTTCACTCACCGGAAGCGAAGAAGTCGGTTCAATTGTAGCTGCTGTTGCCGGGGAAAATATTAAAAAATCTGTCCTTGAGCTCGGGGGAAACAATGCATTCATTGTACTTGAAGATGCAGATCTTACAAAAGCGGTTTCGACAGGGATAATGGCCAGGTTACAAAATGCAGGACAGAGTTGCATAGCTGCAAAAAGATTTATCGTTCAGGAAAAAGTATATGACAGGTTTGTTGAACTCTTTCTGGAAAAACTGAATTCCGTAAAACAGGGAGATCCGATGAATGAGGAAACTAACCTTGGGCCCCTGGTATCAGTTCAACAGGCTGAAAAGGTAGTTATGCAGGTAAAAAAATCTTGTGACATGGGAGCCAGGATTATTTATGGTGGAAGGCAGGAAAAAGCATTTCTTCAACCTGTATTGATGACCGACGTAAAACCCGGTATGCCGGTGTTTGATGAAGAAGTATTTGGTCCTGTTATACCTTTGATTATTTTCCGAAACACTGAAGAGGCCATTGCACTTGCAAATAAAACCCGTTTTGGTCTTGGTGTCAGCCTGTTCACCCGGGATCTTGCCAAAGCCGGCGATCTGATTGATAAATTCAAGGATGGAGCAGTTTTTATCAACGAACTGGTAAAGTCTGATCCACGTCTGCCCTTCGGAGGTACAGGGTTCTCCGGATACGGAAGAGAACTCTCAGTTCAGGGAATCAGGGAATTTGTCAATGTAAAAACCGTATATATTAAATACTAGAGAAGAAATTCTGGTAATCAGTTTTTGCAACCATACCTGAACACTCTGTGTCGCTAATCACTATAAACATGAATAAATCAACCGTCATTTAAATTAATAAAGTATTAGTTATCAGGTTGTCAGGCTTTTCATGATGCAACGAAGACCATATAACAACCGTCATTATATGTGAGAACCCGGGGAATAAGTGAAATTATGTAACTTTAGATGAACACACCCCATATTTAGGTGCCAAATATTTGTAAACAACTGAAAACATACTGAATAATGAAAAATTGGGATGAAGAAGAACTCGAAAAATTCATAAGGGATAACAAAGATAAATTCGATAAGTACCCCCCTGATCAGAATCATGCTCAGCATTTTTTGAAAAAATTAGCAAACAAATTCAGGGAGGTGATTGACATTTTGCCTTACCTGGTAAAAGTAGGAATGGTGACAGTTCTGATTTTCATAATATCTTTTTTCCTGTGGAAAGAATACCTCGGTCCGCCTCTGACCAGCATTTCTTTTAAATACTGGAAAGTGGAGCATGGCTATAAAAGTCGGATTAATCAAAATATCCGGATGAACTACAGGTATATTTCTAACCCTGAAAAGAGGAAAGAATTTGATTCTGAACTTCAAAAATTTGATGAAAAATACAAGATTCTGAAGCAGCAATTAAGAGAAAATCCTTCCGAAGAAAACATAGCAGATATGTTAAAATTCTATAATGATCAGATGCTGACATTGCAGGAACATGCCCAATATTATCAAAATAGAAATCCAATGAATAATTAATAATTCTTTAGCATTTAACCATTGTGCAAAAGCCGGAAGCATTGACCACATTCAGCCAGCCAGAATGCCATTAATCTAAAATGATTGAAAACAATTAGTTATGTCCGGCGAGGCATGGTCAACCTTCCCCGGCTAAGAGTGGTCTGGAGCACCGGCTTTTCCACCAGGGTTCTGTCCATATATCAATATCCAATTTGCTAAGATTGGCAATCAAATCATCATGAACTTTTTCTACTTCAGCTACAATAGCGGTTTTTTGTTCAACGGTTAATTCCGTTTTTATGTTTTTTGCACATGAAATGAATAAAAACAGAATCATCAAACTGAAATGTGCTAATTTTCTCATTGTTTTGGTTTTTGGTTAATAAATAGGATTAACAGTGTGTAAGTCAACAATATTCTATTCAGTTTAAATGATCAAGGTACTTGTTGAACTAGTCAGTAGCCTCTTTGGTTAAGCCTGGTTGGGGTGCTACATGTCTGTCTCAGTTGATTTGCTTAATCATTTTGCCACGAATAGTGTATATGCAGAACTTTCCATTCATTGTTTGTCTTTGCCATAACACTCGTATTTGACATTGGGATATCTCCCATATTATTTCCTTGTGCGTCAGTTACTGAAAATGTTCCAAGTGCCACATAGACTGCATATTCTGGAGATGCAACAGCTACATAATCTCTTTCAATCTTAAATGTTGTACTTGAGCGGTTTTCAAATTCAGGTCGCCAGTATTCATTTATAACTTCATTATTTGGGAAGAAAGTAAGTTCGTTTAACCACATTGCAGGATTTCCCATCCAAACTTCATTATCTCCTGGTACCATTCCCGATAGAAAAACATTAAAGTTTTCTTCATTGAATACTTCCAACGATTTCAGCCAATTGTATTGGAACTGCCTGATTTCCTCTGCTATATTCTGACGCTGTTCAAGAGTCAATTCTTTGGGAACTTCTTTTTGGCAAGCCCATGTAAGTGCAATAAATGCAATAAGTAATAATGTTTTTTTCATAAGTGCTAATTTTAATGATTAAAGTCGATCGGGTTAACTGTTTATCAAAATTACGACACAATGGAAACCAAGTCAAATATATTTCTCTCACATAATTACTAAACACTAAGTCCATTATAGTATCTGATGTGGGGGTATTCTATAAAATGATTTTACAGATAAAATTTGATAAGGACTGGAGAAGCATAGAAGTTCTAAATACGAGCAATGCATCAAAATAACGAAACACTAATCCTATTGGTTGTCATCCGCAGATTTATTTGACTTTGGTTTAATTTTAGCATAACTTTCATCATATTTCTGACTTAGAGTTATTTAGGTTAGTACATTTACTTAAACCCAGACAAATGAATACACTTCGAAGAAACATAATTATTGCTGCATTACTTTTATACGGCATAACTGGGATACAGGCACAAACCACAAACAACTTAGAAGAAATATTTGTGGCTTACGAAATTGCAGGAATGAATGATGTAATTGCCAAAAAGGACATACCATACCTTAAAACTTCAGATACTGCACTGAATATGGATATCTATTATCCACCGAAATTTGACTTTAAAAGAAATATTTCTGCAATTATCTTTATTACTGGAATTCCTGATACATCAATGGTCAAACTTACTGGTAATCAATTTAGAAAATATGGTCAATATACCTCATGGTGTAAGATAGTTGCTGCATCGGGGATGGCTGCAATTGTTTATGAAACAATTGACCCTAAGAATAATTTAATCTCTCTAATTGAGTATATTAAATCTGAACATACAAATCTATCCATCAACGACAACAGCATTGGCGCTTTTGTATGTTCAGGTAATACTCCTACAGGGGTCTCCTATATTCTAAGTTCATCCAGTATTTTCTCTTGTGCAGTATTATACTATGGATTTTTTCTTTCGGAGGATGTTGAAAATCTCGCTGCGATTGAATCTATGTTTAAACAAATGGGATTTCAAAAACCGCCTATTCTTCCCGATTCTAATAATTGGAAAAGCGATGTTCCACTTTTAATTGTCAGGTCTGGACAGGATAATATACCAAATTTAAACCAATCCATGCAGAATTTTCTTGACAAAGCAATCAAACAAAACTTGCCAATTACTTTAATAAATTATTCAGAAGGATTACACGGATTTGAAATATATAATGACAACGAAACGACCAGACAAATTATCAAAAACACACTGGCTTTCTTTAATTATTATTTAAAACAATAGAAGAATGAAGGCTTTTGGTCTAATCACAATAATTGCTGTACTCCTTTTAATCTACTCAAAGGGAATACAGGCTCAAACTTCCCAACCTAAATTCAACCAATTAGAGTTATTCAAACAGTTTGTGGGCACCTGGAAGGGTGAAATGGGAAAAGATACAACCTTCTTAATGGAAATGAAATCTTTCTATGATGCGTTTGAATGTTATCTCAAAACTGAAACTAAAGGGAAAATATTAATAGAGGAGAAGACAGTTATAGGTTATGATAAAAAAAACGATAAACTTATTGAATCAGGAATTCTCAATAGCAGTCCAGACATTATGATTTGGGCAATATGGTTCATTTCAGAAAATAAGTGCGAACAAGTTTTGCTACAAGATATTTCAAATCCTGAAAAAGCCATTTATAAATGGACGTTTGAACTTGCTTCTCCTGATTTATTTATATGGACGAATTTAAAAAATAACAAAACGACTGGAACATATACTTTTCATCGAGAAAAATAATAATTGGACTAACTAATAGCGGTGTTGATGCCATCACTTAATTTAAATATATTCATTAAATGTTTACGCCTCACAGTATGACCACATTACGCCGGAAGTTATCCCTTGATAAATAAATAAATACAACAATGTTATAATGACCGGCTAAATGTGGTCAAGACTTCAGGCTTTTGCAGTTTATCATTGATCTGATTCGTGATAATGAATAATCTTCCAACCTGATGCTTCTCTACTGTAAAGTAAACTAAATGCGTGATTTTTGGTTTCCCATCTTTCTCCACTGTTAAAAGTCATATGACCTTCAATAATACTTGTAACAACAGCTAAACCATCAGATAATACATCTATTTGTATATCGGATTTATCAATTCCTTGCTCTTCTCTACCGCTAAACCAGGAACTTACTGAGTCTATTACTGCTTCATAAGTTTCAATTTTTGTCCCATCAAAAACGGCAGCCAAGAAATTATTTTGGCTATAAAGTTGTCGTAAAAGATTAATATCCATTGCATTAAGGGATTTTTCAAGAGTTTCATACTGAGCTCGAACTTCTTTTTCGATAGTTACTTTTTGAGTATCTGTTAGTATTGAAGCTTTTTGCTGACAAGATGCAATCATTATTAAAACAATTGCGGAGATTGACCATACTAATTTTTTCATGATTTTGCTTTTTGGGTTAGAAATGAACAGGTTAACTGTTTATCAAAATTACGAGACAATGGAAAACAAGTCAAATTTATTTTCCCCGATTACTTACTAAACGCCACATCTTAAATTCCTTGATGTGGGTTTTCTAATATGTTATGTGTTATCAGACCTTCCTTCCTCAAGACTCGCACTCACACTCAAACTTTCAAGGAGATAGAACAATCAACAATTCCTTACAAAGCTGTTTTTGCCACCGCGACAATCTGGCTCCGCTAAATCCCGCAACCGGCGGGATTCTTAACGCTCGGTCCGGTGCCGGTTTGGAGCCAGTTTCTGGTATATCTGTCTGATTTTATCAACGATTACTTTCTTTCCAGATTAAAGAGGCAGATATAACATACAGGAAAAAGCCGGAAGCATTGATCATTCCATGCCGGACTGAAGTGCAAAAATATAAGCTAAAGGGGCAGCATATTATAGAATATTGATTTTTGTAAATGGTTTCTTTCCCAGTTTGGCAATCACCTCTTCTGCCCACTTATATGTTTCGGGCATATCACCAATGAATACTATCTCTGCAGGAGCAACCAGTGCCGGCAGCTGATATATATCAGTGATCCTTAAGCAATTCAATATCTCGATTGCAGCTCCCCTGCCATCGGGACTGCCGGCCATATCCTGGGTGGCCGGAGGATTTTTCAGTATAACTGTTTTACATTTTCCGTCGAGAAGGCCGCCATAAAGTGCAACAACACCCATATCTTCCCTGGCGGCAATACCTATTGAATCAGCATTTACGCCATCAAGTGTCCTGCAGAATTCAATGCATCTGGTAAGGTCATAGACCTGCATTGATGCAAGTGTTCTTCCCAGCCATGCTGATGCACGACGTACATGCCATTGCAGGTTCGGATCCCAGCCGAATTCCCCGACACCTCTTACTTCGAAATAGGCAATATTCCATTTATTATCAAGATATTCAATAAATCCTTCCGATTCCCACCGCGATTCATTGGGATTGCGCAGAACGATCATCAGTGGTTTTTTCTGTGACGGGTCATTTCTCCATCTTATGTCAACCTTAAGTCTCCATCCCGCCTCCGAAACAAAACTGTAGATATCGCTTCCGTATTTTGCCCTGTCAAGAGTTCTGAACACTTTTACCGAATCAAATGAAGGAGGATTCTCAGGGAAAGCATTAAAACTTCTCTTTTTAAGAAAATCTTTAACTGTATTACGAAATTCATTCAGTTCACTTTCAGTTGTTATTTGGGGATTTAAAGCCAGTTTAACGAAAGAATCCTGAATAGTGGTCGTTCTGTCATCTGAAGGAGGCCCTTCTGTGTACACCTTTAATTCTTCTTCTGACAGCATATAAGCCGGTGAGGTATCAATATCACCCGCTTCTTCCGGTGAAATTGATTTTCCCATAAGATGTCCGGAGAAAAAGGAGACTATTTTTTCCCTTGAATCCTTATGATATGAATGACCTCCGGGAGTATCAATATACTCAATATTAGCGGGAGCATTGTGTAACTGATAGATCCTTCGGAGGTCATTATAGATCCTTTTAACCGATTCGATCCGGTTCAAACCATCACGGTCTGCCTGGCCTATCAGTAAGGGCCGTGGAGCTATCAGGGCTCCTATATCCTGAAAATCTATAAGGTAAGTGTTAATTGCCATCATACAGTCGCAATGACCGTCAATGGTACGTGTTGATATCTGTGCTTCCATTGTACTGGCCCCGCATACTGGTGCGACAGCTTTAACCCTCGGGTCAGCTGCGGCAAGGAACCAGCTTATTGCACCACCACCTGAAATTCCCGTGGCTCCCATATTCTGAATGTCTACTTCGGGTCTTTCAGAGAGCAGGTCGAGTCCCCGGATCGCATTCCAGACTTCCACTCCGGCAGGAGTATAGCCCCGGCTGTACCAGTTGAACCAGCCCCTGGCATAACATCCGTGGTGCTGGCCGCGAACCTCCCCGTACTGAATAGTTTCCACGATAAGGCAAACAAATCCAAGTTTCGCGAATTTTGCCGGATGTGCCTGATAATGAACTTTCTGTGTTAATGAGTGGCCGCATAGGTAGATTATTGCAGGAGCCTTTCCATTTATATTATCAGGAATATAAAGATTGGCAGGTACATACAGACCGGGCAGTGATTCATAATAAAGCTTTTCTATTCTGTAACCGTCTCTCAGAATTGTTCCGGTAATTCTGACATTCAAAGGTGACCGTTCACCACTCAGAGGCATGTCCTGCATGCTAATCATTTCGATGAATTCAGCATATCTTTCCGGCCTCATCCTTTCCCACTCTTCTGCAGAAATAACATCAGTACCGGAATTATCCGTTATGTCTTTCGCACCTTTTACGAGGTAATCACGGATATTATTTGACTGTCCTTCTTTTGGTGTAACCGCAGTTTTGTTTCCTGAACAGGAAAAATTCAAGAGTATAGCACTAATAAATAAAACAAGTGAGAATTGTTTTTTCATTTTCCGGTGGTATTTATTTTATAAGACTGTTATTTGGTAAAAAACAGGTCGCTCCCCTTTTTTGCGCATAGCCGTCAGACTAATTCACAAAAATAGTTGAACTACAATACATAAAGGTATAAATTTAGTTTAGAAGTTAGCATAATATAGTGAGAACTTTACATCCCGTGGACCTTTCAATTCGAGTCTGCGATAAAGATAGTGTCCAGTACTTACCAATTCCCAATGCCAGGTTTGCTGAGACTCAATACAACCAGGTCTTTGTCAGTGAGTTAAAGGATGAACTGGAAGAGCCGGTGCCCCTGACCACTTGGCGACGGATTAGATTGACCTTCTGATGCCGATGTTAATCCTTTGATAAATAAGTACTAAATTGTTAAAATTACCGGCTGAATGTGGTCAAGACTTCCGGCTTTTGCAGTTAATAAAGGGGCTGTAAATCTTACCTATATAATCCGCAATGTCAATATTTCTTTCAGACCTTCTTCTGAATTGGTCAAAGAAGGACGGATTTCTGAAAAATCAGAAACTTGAAAGACCAATTGGGGGGTGTCTTTTTGTTTGGCGCCAGGATTTGGGGAAATTTTAACAATATCGAGCGAAAATTATTATCAAGTTGATAGTAGCTGATACCATTCTTCTCTATTCGAACCAAATCCATAAATCATATCCTGATCAGCGATACCTGATTACATATTTGTATTTTGTTTAACTTAGGTTTAAATTTGATAATGAAATAAATAAACCTCAAATGCCAAGCATAATAGAGGGTTATTATTACGACATCTTCATCTCCTATCGACAGAAGGACAATAAAGGCGACAGGTGGGTGAGCGAGTTTGTTGATTCTTTGAAAACAGAACTCGAATCCACTTTCAAGGAGGAAATCAGCGTTTATTTTGATATCAATCCCCATGACGGTCTCCTGGAAACTCATGATGTGGATGAATCTCTGAAGGAGAAACTCAAATGTCTGGTCTTTATACCCATAATTTCCAGAACCTATTGTGATCCAAAATCCTTTGCATGGGAACATGAATTCAAGGCATTTGTCGAACTGGCTTCAAAGGATCAGTTTGGCTTGAAAGTAAAGCTTCCAAATAGTAATGTTGCAAGCAGGGTATTGCCGGTCAGGATTTATGACCTGGACGATTCTGATATCAGGTCATGTGAATCGGTGCTGGGAGGAGTCCTGCGGAGTGTGGACTTTATCTATAAATCTGCCGGTGTTAACAGACCATTAAGAGTAAATGAGGATCATCCGCAGGACAATCTGAACAAGACCTACTACAGAGACCAGATCAACAAGTTGGCCAATTCGATAAAAGAGATCATTAATGCACTAAGATTGCGAAAGCATAAACCTGAGGAAAAATCAGAGGAAGTTATTACACCAACATTTGTTCCGCGTAAAGATCATAAATCAAAAATACTGGCCGGATCATTAATCGGTATGGCATTGATTGTCCTGGGTTTATTGTTTCTGCCAAAACTGTTCAGATCAGCCGAACCTGTTGATAAGTCAATTGCAGTACTGCCGTTTACAAACCTGAGCAATGATCCTGAACAGGAATATTTCAGTGATGGGGTAGTTGAAGCAATATTAAGTCACCTGTTCAAGACAGGGGATTTAACTGTAAAATCCAGCACATCGACAAAAAGATATAAGAACACAAAGCTTTCAATTAAGGAAATAGGCAGGGAACTGGGTTTTAATGCAATCCTGGAGGGCAGCGTTTATAAGATCGGGAACAATGTCCGGATAACGGCCCAGCTTATAGATACAAAAACCGATGCTCATCTGTGGTCAGAGATATATGAAAGAGACCTCTCCGATATTTTCTCAATCCAGTCTGAGGTGGCTCGGAATGTTGCCAGGGAGCTCAAAGCAGCACTGACTGCTGAAGAAAAGGAACAGATGATGAAAAATGCGACTGAAAATCTGGAAGCATACAATCTGTATATGCAGGGTCGCTTTTTCCTGCATAAACTTACAGAAGAGGGATTCAGGAAAAGCATTGAATATTTTGAAAAGGCACTGGCTGAAGATAAAGATTATGCCCTGGCCTATGCTGGCCTGGCGGAAGCGTATAATATTATGATATGGGGAGATAATCCATGGGGGGATTTTTTGATATCTGAAATAACCCCTGAAGAAGCCTGTGCCAGATCAAGAAAATATGCAAAAAAGGCTCTTGAAATAGATAAGAACCTGGCAGAAGCACATACGGTGCTTGGAGCTATTTTATGCCAGCGTGACTGGAAATGGGAGGAAGCACGAAAGGAATTCCTTCTTGCGGTTGAGATGAATCCGAATCATGTAAATGCTCATTTTTACTATGCCTCGATGCTGGATGTTTTAAGAGAAAACACTGAGGCCCGGAAGCATATGGATATTGCATTGAAGCTTGATCCATTTTTTGGATTGCTTCATTCATCAAGTGGAAAGTTATATTTTAATGAAGGTAAATTCAAGGAATCAATAGATGCTTATCAAAAAGCACAGGAACTTGATCCCAGGTATTATTATTATTGGTATTTTCTCTTAAATTACATAAAGCTGGGAGAGAACCTAAAAGTTGTTGAGTTACTGGAGCAGATATTGCTACAGAGTAATGATACATTAAGTGTAAAAAGTGCAGCAAATGTGAATGATATTTATAACAGATCGGGAATAAGCGGATTGTTGAACTTTGAGCTCGAATTGGTTCAAAAGAGATATCCTGTCGATACCTTTAGTCTTGCCAGAGCCTGGAATTTAGCTACAACCTTTGCAAGAGCTGGCAAAAAAGCAGAAGCTGTTTACTGGCTTGAGAGATTGTATGACGCCTCCCATGAAGACTTGTATTTTCGTGGATTTATGCCAGGAATAAATAACAGTGGTGAATTTGCTGATATCCGTTCAGAACCGGGGTTCCAGGCTATCGTACAGAAAATGGGATTATCGGAGTATCAAACTCCCAAGTAGTTAAAATTATCCCTGTTGAATGTGGTCAAATATTCAGGAATCCCAGGTTCATTTCCATTTGCGGGAAAATGAACCTGCCGCTTCTAAAATCCAATTGATATAGATTTTCTAGATTAATAAAATATCCTATTAAGGTATTTCTTTCTCGAAAACATTATAAGTTGTGGTGTTCTGAAATGCTAACAGTTTTCTGACCTTCTCTTTTAGTGGTCAAAGGTGGACGGATTTTCCAGACAGGGATTTTCCCGGACCTTTTATACATCATCTTTTGGCAGGCTCAGGAAGACGATCATCTGTGGACTGTGTGAGGCCCACTTGGATTGTGATCAGGTATCCAGTGTCAAATTTGATAGTTATAAACCAATCCTCCTTGTTTCCTGAAATATGTTATACTTCCAGACCTTCCTCTAAAGTAGTCAAAGAAGGAGGGATTTCTTATAAAATCAGGTACCTGCACAACAATATTGAGATGATTTTTCCAGCCTCTTGTATATATTTAAACGAAGGTTGGTGTCAATTACCACCAATCTCTTCATAAAAGGAAATTCAACTAAGAAATTACCATTTCATCGCAATCATTTAAGTCACAGATATTGTTTGCCTTCCTGAACTGTATTCTTCTTTGGGCAATTGTCAGGCACTTTATATAATTATTAATATTATCAACCCTGGAGGGATTTTTAACGATCAGTGGTATAACCCCGACCTCCTGTTCATCCCTCTCTTGTAAATTCGTTTCACATACAAAGTACATTTCCCCTTTAATCTCCAGAGGATCGCCGTTTATAGGAAGCTTATTAACCGTTATTTCAGGTAAAGAGTTGTGATCTATAACATTAAAGGGTTTGATTTTCATAATCGTTAATTTTTAAACCCAATTTGAAGTATACATTTTACCTTCAAATGTATGTTAATTATTTTCAAACCTTCTTCTGAAGTGCTCAAAGAAGGACGGATTTTAGGGATGCATTTGAGGGTAAAAATGAGTTCAAGATATTTCGATTTAATTATCTTTATGGTATCACAATTTGTGACACCATTTGAATATGAGCAAATTACCAATCCTTAAAGAGGCTGACTTGGCGAGTTTAATCTACTTCATTAGAGGTGAAAAAGTTATGCTCGATACAGATTTAGCAAAGCTTTATGTTGTAGAAACCAGAGTATTAAAACAAGCTGTCCGAAGAAATCTTGATAAATCTCCGAAAGATTTTATGCTTGAACTCACAGATGAAGAAATAGATCGTATGAACAGGGAATCGCAATGCTTTCAAGTGTATTAAAAAGTCGTATAGCTATTCAAGTAAATATTGCGATCCTTAGAACTTTCGTAAAACTAAGACAACTCTTAATCGACCACAAAGATCTTGCTGATAAAATAGAAAGGCTTGAGCAAAAATATGATGAACAATTTAGAATCATATTTACTGCTCTTAAACAAATGCTGCAGGAAGAGAGTAAACCAAGACAAAAAATTGGTTTTAAACAAAAAGAAAAATAAAGGAGTTAATAGATACAACTAGTTTTATACTTTCCCCTTTTGTGTTTCATGTTACCAGATCTTCCTCCGAAGTGGTAAAAGAAGGACGGATTTCATTTTAAGATCAGACACATAAAAGACCAATTGGAGGTTTCTTTTTGTTTGGTGCCAATTGGGCCCACACAAAATCAAGAAGTTACAACCTCAAAAATTGTAACTTTTTTTTGGTGCCAGTTTGGTGCCAGGATTTGGGCGAAAATGTATAATAAATATTCCACCTCCCACAAAAACATCTTTTGTTACTGTATCTAATGAGGGGTTATTCTACAAGATGATTTTACAGGTAAGAATCAATAAGGAATGGAGTAACATAGAAGTTCTGAATACAGGCAATGTATAAAAATACCAGAACTCTAATCCGATTGGCTGTCATTTGAAAAGATTTATTTGATTTTGATTTAATTTTAGCATAACTTCCATCATATTTCTGACTTATAGTTATTTAGGTTAATTCATTTACAAAAACCCAGGCAGATGAACACACCTCGTAGAACCATAATTATTGCTGTATTACTATTATATGGCATAATTGGGATACAGGCACAAACAACAAACAAACAAAGAGAACAAGGTGCTGTGGTTTATGATTTACCGAAAATGAACGAAGTAATTGTTAAGAAAGATATCCCCTACCAAGATATTGCTGGTTCAGATTTGAAAATGGATATCTATTATCCACCAGATTTTGATTTCCAAAGTAAAATTCCTGCAGTTATTATTGTTTTAGGTTATCCTGATGTGGCTGGCCAGAAGTTGCTTGGCAGCGAATTTAAGAACTATATCCAGTTAGTTTCATGGTGCAAGATAATTTCAGCATCAGGAATGGCTGGTATTGTTTATCAGTCAATTAATCCAGAAAAGGATATAATCACTCTTTCAAATTATCTGAAAACAAATGAAAACAAATTAAAAATTGACATTAATAAGATTGGAGCATGGACATGTTCTGCCCATACTCCCACAACTATTTCCTACATATTAAACGGATCCGATAATATATTTAAATGTGCAGTTGTTTATTACGGATTTTTCCTGACTAATGATTTTAAATATTTACAACAGATTGATACAATATCACAAAAAATGGGATTCAAGACTCCCCGATTACCTGAACCAACTACTTGGAGAAAGGATGTGCCTATCATGATTATCAGGGCAGGAAAAGATAATGTTCCATACATAAATCAAACCTTAGCAAATTTTTATGACAAAGCATTAAATCAAGATTTAGCAATTACTTTAATAAATTATCAAAATGGAGTCCATGGATTTGATGCTGCTCTTGACAATGAAACAACAAGACAGATTATCAAAAACACATTAGAATTCTGGAAGTTCTATTTAAAACAATAGAAAAATGAAAGAACTGGGAAGGATTTATTATCCAATATAAACATGAATTATGAAAAAGAAGGAATTAATTTCTTTAGCACTATTGGTCATATTATTTATTTCTTGTTCAAAAAAGGAAATAAAGGTTGCAATTGTCGGTGACAGCATTACCGAAGGCTATGGATTGTCAAATAAAAGCGAGAATGCTTACCCTGTCATGGTCGACAGCATATTAGGGTTGAATTATTCTGTCTTAAACTGTGGGCGTAGTGGTACCACAGTGCAAAAGAAGGGGGATGTACCTTATTGGAACTGTGGTGAGTTTTATAACACATTTGCTTTTGAGCCTGACATCATTATAATAAAATTAGGTACAAATGATGTTCGACCAAGAATGGATGGTATACAGGGCACTAATTGGAATGATGTGAACTTCAGCAGAGATTATCAGTCCATGATAGATACATTCAATACCATTAATACTAAACCCAAAATCCTACTTTGCTTGCCAACCCCTCTCTATAAAAACCCCTTTAACTGGAATGATGGGGATTCTTCTTTGCGTGCATCTGTAGTACCAGCAATAAAGAAAATAGCAGAGGTAAACAATCTTCCTATTATCGATTTATATACTCAAATGAGCAACCAACCTGAAAATTTCCTGGATGGAATCCATCCAAATGAGAAAGGAACAAGGATTATGGCGGAATTTATAGCCAAATCGATAAAAGATTATAAATAGGCATATAAATTTTTATTCCAAAAGAGTCTCCCTGTTCACTTATTATATTAATTTATAACTATTTACAATATCGGACTTTATCATCTTTCATCATTGGAAATTATATATGTGGTTTTCTGAGATGTAAAGTCTTTTCAGACCTTCTTCTGAAGTGGTCAAAGAAGGACGGATTTCAGAAAATCAAAATGTAGGTGGATATTGTTTGGGGGTTTTTTGTCAATTGCAAAAGCCGGTGCCCCTGACCATTTGGCACCGGATTAGATTGACCATCTCACGCCGACGTTAATCCTCTGATAAATAAATAAGTACTAAATTGTTAAAATTACCGGCTGAATGTGGTCAAGACTTCCGGCTTTTGCACTTACGACTGACAATCAAAACTTCGATTATTTCAGTATGATTCAGGCATTCGAGTAAAACGCCTTCACCTACCATTCCTGTGGTTCCTGTAATAATGACTTTCATAAAATGCTTTGTTTTCTATACGCTGTAAAAGTATGTAGTAAACGTACTAAGATTTGCAGATGAAATAAGATTTAGCAAGATCCTTCCCAAAGAATTATGATAGGTTTCAGGCCTTCTTTCAAATTGGTCAGAGAAGGACGGATTTTGAAGAAAAATCAGATACGTACAAGACTATTTACAGGGATCTTTATATTCGGTGCCAGTCTGGGGCCAGGATTTTAAGAAGATTAGGTTTAAATTTATAAGAAGTCAGATATTACTGAGTGATAAGTTTCTGAAGAAAACTTATGGACTGTATGTATCTATTCTTTTATCATCGAACCAACCTCAGATTTTAACTTTGGCAGATAAACAGTAATAATTCCCCAGATGTTTTCATCTGATATTGAATCATACCCATGAATTATTTGATTCCTTAGCCCGATAATCCTTTTAGCATTTTCAATTGGGAAAGAAGGATCCTCTTTCAAAATCCTGTTTATGGCTTCTCCGATAATTTCCAGGTTCCTTTCGATAGCTCTTCTTAGCAAAGAATTCTTTTGATAATTATCGAAGGTCCGGGGTTCATTCTCAAAATAAGATTCGATATCGTCAATTGCCAGTTTGACATCATATAAAAATTTAAGCAGTTTCTCGGTCATAAACTAGTTTTTTATCTCTGTCCAGAACCTTTCGGAATATTGGATTTCTGATAGCTTGGTTTTCAAGCAAATCTATAGGTCTGCCAAAGAGGTCTTCAAGTTTCTCCTTAAAGTCCATATAATTGTCGAAGTAATCAAGTATGTCTATATCGTCAAACTGAACAAGAAAGTCAACATCACTTAAATCATTGAATCCCTCTGTGAGGATTGATCCAAAAATATAAAGTTCTTTTACTTTGTGTTGCTTACAAAGGATGGTTAATTTGTTGATATTTCTTTCAATCAGATCCATAGGGCAAAGATAGGCATTCTTTATCAATCAGAATTCTTCCAAAGTCTATTAGTGCCAGTTTTGGTGCCAGTATTTCCACCATATCGGTATAAATCCATGAAATTTTTTACAATTATTCTGTAACAAAATTAGCGGATACAAACAGATACAAATCTGTGTAAACCAGTGGACCCCCACATAAAATGCTGATAATCTGGGGGTCGCTGGTTCCCTGCCCGACTGACGCTGGTCAGGCGGGGATCCCAGCTGGGCCCACTTGAAAAAGAGTGAGAGCGGGAGCGAGAGCGAGCGAACTCACTCTGTTTCCTCGCTCTCGCTCTGACACTCACACTTTCAATCAAATAGAACAACCGAATATTCCTGGTTAGGCTATTTTTCCCCCGCGGCAGTCTGACTCCTTCGCTAAAAATGCCCGCTGGGCAATTTTTTAACACTCGGCTCGGTGCCAGTTTCGGGCCTGGATTTAAGTTAAAATGGATGCTTTTAAACAATAAAAGGAAACGGGAATATTCATCCACCAACAAGTTTTATTATTTTAATTGTCTGATATATTTCGTTTTCATCCCGGTAAATCCTGCAAAACACCCACAAAAAGTCAATGTATCAACCTTTACTGCAAAAGCCGGTGCCCCTGACCACTTGGCGCCGGATTAGATTGACCATCTCACGCCGACGTTAATCCTCTGATAAATAAATAAGTACTAAATTGTTAAAATTACCGGCTGAAGGGGGTCAAGGCTTCCGGCTTTTGCACCCCCTCCCACACTTGCAGATCATGACCTCAGGAAAGACAAGGCTAAATCCGTTGCTTTTTCTATAACAAACCCTTATAAAGAGGGGCAGAACACTCTAGCCGAAGTATGGTTGGAACTGATCGATTCAATTAAGGTTATTGAAAGAAAAATTACTTGTAAAAATTCCTGAATAGTTTTCAGATCCTGAAATACGGAAAATCGATTCCCAGAAGGAAACGCATAAGTATCAGGTACTTCTTAATAAGAGTGGTTATCAGGAAATTCTCACGTACATATTCAATTCCATTGTAGCCAAGTCTTTCCCTTTCTTCGGGGTTCGTCAGGAGATATTTCATGAACACCACAATATTGCTTATGTTATACGGATCAACAAGATATCCGGTTTTACCGCTGATGACCTGAGTTTTGATCCCTCCCACATTGCTTCCTATTACAGGAGTACCCTGCCATAAGGCTTCAGTCACTACAAGACCAAAACCTTCCCTTGTTGAGATATGTACGAATATCCTGGCAATTTTCATGAGTGCACCAATATTTTCATCATTATTTTCAATGTTCAGCAGGGGGTAAATATCAGGGTCATTATCAGCTGCTTCTTTAATTTTCCTATACATTTCCATCCCTTCTGGATCATCTGTGGCCGAATTTCCCACAAGGATCAGGATCGGCTTCAGGTCTCTTACGGATTTATCCTTCTTTAGCCTCCTGAATGCTTTTATTATCTGTTCCTGGTTTTTATGGATATCGTAACGCGAAACTGCAAGAATGATCGGACGTTCCGGATCAATGTTATAATTTGACCAGAATGTTGATAATATCCCGTATGCCTCTTCTGTTGACCTTTGCCGGTTCTTGGCTGTTAAGGGATCAATAGCCGGTGTCATCTGATAAACAGGTTTCTTGATACCGCGTCGGACAAATTCACGCTGCGAGAAAATACAGCCGTCATAGTTATTTATATAAGGTAATAGAAAATTCCAGATCATCTCGTTTGCTTCCGAAGTATCGATATGGCATCTCCAGATCATTTTGCCTTCATAGTTGCCGTGGACTATTGATGCACATGGCTGGGGATCATGTACAATCGTCATATCGGATACTATTCTTGTGTTCTCAAAATTTTTTCTGTTGGTTTCCAGGTAGGTCTCAAGCAAATCTTCAATTGTAAAATGCTGGTCAACTCCCTGGATGATGTTATGAAATCTTTTTGTGATAGAGTAGAAATTTTCATTACCTTCGATACTGTACCATTTGCAGTTTATTCCAAGTCCTTTGGCAATGGGCACTGCGCTTCGCAGCATTTCAGCAACACCACCACCTTCAAATGTTGAATTTACATGACACCATGTTTTGCCTTTCAGAAGTCCGGCCAGCCTTTTAATCTCTTCCACCTCCCTCGCACCTATTATTAACATATACTTCTCTATATCAACAGGCCTCAGTTCGCTAAATTGATTAATGTATTTTTCACTTTGATCGTCGTACATTTTTTATTGAAGTTTTGTTTATGAAAATAAAGTTTAGAAATATGATAAGGATTTCCTTACTGCATAAAAATAGACCATATAATTACCAAAAAAAAATTACAATGATATGAATCCCAGCTATTGCATAAAAAATCTTGATTTAAACTACCACATTAGTTCCAGAAAATCACATCGAGATGCGATCATTGTTCCACACAGGACCAGATAAAA
The DNA here is from genome assembly GCA_964454295.1 of uncultured Bacteroidaceae bacterium. Taxonomy (GTDB): domain Bacteria; phylum Bacteroidota; class Bacteroidia; order Bacteroidales; genus CAYVTV01. Next base: position 28,885 of record CAYVTV010000002.1, on the reverse strand, counting down.
TTTCACTAATTCAATCAGCAACAATTGATTTAATTTTTTTTTTCTTGATTAAAAAATCCAACCTTAGTATTTTCCAAAAGTGAGGCAGCACCAAAATCTCCGGTAAATCTTTTTGCAGCTTGACTTTTGCAGGTCAGGAGAATTCACCTCTTTTACTGTCCTGCCGGTGGCTTTACTGAACTTATGATTAATGGCGATATAATGTCCAGACAAACAGATTCATCTGGAGAAACCTGTTCAGAACACCATCTGATGCCTGTGAATATTTTGCGGCTGTATCTTCAAACTGGTGGTATGCAAAGATTCCTGAAAGCAAGAGACATCAGGAATACCAGAAAACCAAAGAGTTGTTTGAAAAAAGAGGCTTCAGGCAGGTTACAGATGATGTTATTATTGGATATGGGAAGAAACCCCAATAAAATATCTCTGGAACTGATTAAATCAATTTGTTATAATTAACTCCGGCCTGGGGTAGTCGAATTGTACCTGAGAGGAGTGGTCAGGGACACCGGCTTTTGCACTATATAGCATTTACGGATAAATGCAAAGCATATGCCTTTGAAAGATATCTCAAACTCGGTTCAGGTAGAGCTTTTTCTAAAAGACATCTGGTTTGAAAATTTACTAAAATAAAACCTCAAAATTTTAACTTTTTTGGTGCCAGTTTCGGACGAGGTTTTGGAGGAATAATGTTATTCTCATGCAGCTGATCGATGATTCGCCCTTGCGTCGCAAAAAACGATCACTCATACGGCAGAATGTTAATAATCGATAATAATGATAGCGACTGAAAAAGTACGAGCAACTTCATATAAGAACCATAATGGCAGTTTAACCTGGAGAAGAAATTTCTCTTTAGATAAATAAAGGGATGCGACTGTACTATCATTCGGTACCAGTATAACCTAAAACATAGACTGGTATATTCGTATAAAAAAGTCCCCCTGTCGTCGGCTTTTGCACAGATTCAACTTTACCGATATAAATTCATTTGTTATTTAGTTCCTGTCTCATTTTGGATCAGTTTATTACAGATAAAAAAGATTAAATTTACAGACTGATTGAATTAGTTATACCAGAAAAATAATTTCTATGAAAAAGTTGTTTATTTTATTCTGCCTTTTGCCAGTATTATTCAATTCTCATTTATCCTTTGCCCAGACAAAAATTGATCCGGTAGAAATTACTTCCACAGTGCCAGAGCTTACTGATTTTCATAAGATCATCTATCCCATGTGGCATGATGCTTACCCTGCTAAAGATTATGATGCTTTAAAAGGATTTACCCCGCAGATAAAAGAATCGGTTGAGTCCATAAATAAAGCAAAACTGCCGGGAATCTTAAGGGACAAAGAGACTCAATGGAAAAACCTGTTAAATGAGTTAAATGTCTCGGCAAAAAATTACAATGCTGCAGTCGTTAGTGGTGATAATGAAGCAATCCTGACAGCCGCAGAAAGGCTTCATTCTGTATATGAGAGAATGAACAGAGCTATACGGCCCGCGATAAAAGAAATCGACGATTATCATCAAACATTGTATATTATTTATCATAAGCATTACCCTGACAGAAAATTTGATGAAATAGCCAGATTAACCAGTATCCTTGTTGAAAAAGCCGAAGTCATAAAAACCTATCCCAAGGATAAGTTAAAGAAGAGACTGGGAGAAAATATAAACAAATTTGATATTTCAGCGGAAAAATTATACAATGCGACAATTATCCTTAAAGATGCCGTGAATATTGATGATCCGGAAAAGAAAAAAGAGGCCGTTGAGTCAGTGCATAAAGCATATCAGGATCTGGATGCTGTTTTTCATTGAAGTTGGTTTTGATCTGTTCAAAAATATCCTGTTCAGATCATCAGATTTCTGAATTAAATAAATCAGAAGTCTCATCCTGATGCTTCCTTTTAGAATCAACCATTCTGCCTTATTTTCTGAACATAAGAACCGGATCATTTATTTGAAAATTGTTGGAATTTACGTTCAGGAAAATAGAACAGTTAGCCTCTGTATACCTTTATTGACACAATTTTTCAACTGATTACACTACATCGCCTGGATGAATTAAAATACTTAACTTTAAAGTAGTGGAATTTAACCATCAGATAGTTAGTAAAATGAAGTCATTAATTAAGAATTTGGCATTATCAGTTGTTTTATTATCAACTGGATTATTGATGTGCAAGGCCCAGGACTGGCCTCAGTGGCGTGGTACAAACCGTGACGGAAGGGTAACCGGATTCAAGGTTTTGCAAACCTGGCCCCGGCAGCTGAATCAATCATGGAAGGTTGATATAGGCCTCGGTGATGCAACTCCTGCCCTTGTAAAAGACAGGCTCTATGTATTTTCCAGAATTGGCAACAATGAAGTACTTCATTGTCTTGATGCATTAACAGGGAAACAGGTCTGGCAATCAGCCGGATATCCGGCAGATGTTGTGACAGGGCCAGCCTCTTCACACCCAGGCCCAAGGAGCTCTCCGGCTGTTGGTGAAGGTAAAGTTGTAACAATCGGAGTTGGCGGTGATATAGCCTGTTTCGATGCTGCCACGGGTAAATTGATCTGGAGAAATGAAGAATTTAAAGGTGCCGTTCCCCAGTTTTATACAGGTATGTCTCCTCTCCTTTCAGATGGCGTCTGTTTTGCAAATCTTGGCGGTCCTCAGACTGGTCAGTTTGTAGCTTTTGATCTTGCCACAGGTTCAGTAAAGTGGAAAACACCAGGAGAGGGACCCGCCTACGGATCGCCCGTCCTTATAACAATAGATGGATCAAAACAGATCCTTTTTCAGTCACAAACAAAATTGGCAAGTCTGAATATTCCAGATGGAAAAGTACTGTGGGAGTATCAAACACCTGTCGGTGCAGGCAGAGTTCAGAATGCCGCAAGCCCTGTTGTTGACCAGAACAAGGTATATTACACCGGACTCAACAATGGTGTCAATGCCATTGAGATTAAAAAGCAGAGTAATGAATTTACAGTGAATAAATTATGGACTAATCCTGATTTCAGTACTTCCTACTGCACTCCGCTGTTGAAAGACGGGTATCTTTATGCCTTTTCAACTAATGGAAGACTTTTCTGCGTAAATGCTGTTAACGGACAGACAGGATGGACAGATGAAAGCGCATTTCAGAACTTCGGATCATTGATAGATGCAGGTTCAGTAATAATTGGTTTATCAAGCAATTCCATCTTTATTGTTTTAAAACCGGATAGACAGAAATCGAACCTGATAGCACAAATAAAGCTTTCTGAAATTGGAATATATGCTCATCCGATTCTTTCAGGTAACAGAATTTATATCAAAGACAGTGAATCCTTGACAATGTTCACACTTTAACATCATTAGGTATCAATAAACAGGAAAAATCAATTTTTATCCATATTGATACTTAATTTCATTAATGGATAAGTGCTGAATTGCACAAGCAGGAACCATTGACCACTTCTGGCCGGTTTAAAGTTCAAAAACATAAGCTACATGACAACAGATACATACAACCGGCGAGAGGTGGTCAATTAACTCCGGTGGAGAGTGGTCAGAGTTGGCGGCTTTTACACTATATCTCTATGCTGCTCAGTTCTTTTGTGACCTTATAGTTGTACTCAGGGTATTCATAAATAGGCACACGGGGCTCAGTCTGCCCGATACTGTAACCAAACAACCCATCATATTCTTTTGGTTCTTCACCAAGTTCCTCAAGCTGTCTCAGGTATTCATGAATTGATTTTGATTCAATTATGATCATTTTTCCCAGTTTTTTGATAATAGGGCTATGAGTTCTGGTGACATCGTGATCAAATTGAAGCATCCGCCGCCCGTACCTTGTAATCCCAACAACCCGGAAAGTCAAGCTTTTGCCAACACCTGGCAAGTTCAGAACATTCCGGTCCGTACCCAGGAACGGCAAAGAGGCAGGGCGTCGTAGTGCATTTATTCTGTCAACTATACTTTCTGCATTTTCAGTGAATTGCCGGATTGCTTCGTAATGTTCGTTCTCAATTTTACCGATAACCTTTTCTTCAAGTTGTTCCTGCACTACCCTGGCATTGGGGGCAAAATTGAAGTTGTTTTCCATGTAGCCTTTTACAGTGAATGTGTAGTAGGGCAGAATCCCGGCATCGTTTAGCACCTGTCTCAGTTTTGCGGTATGTCCTCTTCGGGAAGCAGCTGTGGCAAAGACCAGTTGGTTGGTAATAATCCATCCGGCGCTGATTAGCCTTTGAATCGCTGATCTGACTTCAGGCGTTACTTCCATTGGTGACTGAAAATGGGTTTGAATGATAAACTGACTAATGCTGATTTGTTGCGCCTTCTTTCTAAAATCACCAAGTATTTTAACTAATTCAGGAGTTACCCTCTGAGGGAGGTATGCCAACATTCTTGTACCAAGTCTTATCCTTTGTATTTCAGCAAATTTCTCTCCTTCAGCCCTTTTTTCATTTTGGATATGCTTATTTCTGGCCATGTCATAAATAGCATCCAGCATATTTTTCATGGTCTGATCTGAGCTCATCAGAGCATCTCCTCCTGTTATCAATATATCCCTGAGCTGAGTGTCTTCCTCAAAATATTTCAGCAGTTTCTTAAGTTTTGCCGGCCACTTTTCATCTGGTTTGAGTTTTTCAAGATCGAAGTTCAGGTTTCCACGCTGAAAGTCAAACATTCGCTGGCATGAGGAACACAATCCGCCACATGCTCTGCCCATAGAATCAGGTATAAGAATGGCTACTTCCGGATACCTTCTGTGGATATTGTTGTATGAGGGGAGTATCCATCCGGCTGCATTTGGTTTGCCCGGGACAACCTCATCTTCTTTTTCCCAGGCAACTATGTTTCCGAACTCCTGTACCAGCTGGCGGCTGTAAACAATATAATGCCTTATTGCAAGGTCAGCCCCAATGGCAAAATACGGAACGCGGACATGAAGAAGTGATAAATAATATGGGTTCACGAAGAATGGAATACCTGCCTTTTCTGCATCATATAGTATTTTCATGGTATCCGGGTCAAGCGAGTGCCCAAGCATCTCATTCAGCAGATCTGGTGACCGGATGGCAAATCTCAGATGGAATTTATAATGGTCCCACCACCCTTTTACAATTTCCTGTTTTTCACTATATGAAAGTCCATCGGGGAAGGCATATAACTGATCACGAATTTCACCTGAATCGATTTTATCAATCAGAATGTTGATGATCCGCTCCTTATTCTCTTTCCTCAGCTCAACGATACGCGGATCAAGTCCGGAAGGATACCTGTCCATCCATTTTTCAATGATGTCTCTGTCGGGAATTATCTGATTGCTTTCACCCCTCAATTGTCTGAATAGCTCGATCATATCGATGAAGAAATCAGGTTTCGCCCCACCGGTTCCCTTAATTACGGCGAGCCATATCAGCCTGATGGGATTGCTTACTGCAATTTCACCCCGCAAATTACGGTCAGGATATTCAATGCCTGCATGATCGATGTAGTCAAGGATCCTGATAATTGCATAATCATTCCATGATAACTTTTCGAAATTTTCAATCTTGGTAACCTTGTCGATTTGAAACCTGAAAGCATCTTTTCTACTTCTGTATTCTGAATGAATCCAGTTCTTTACACCGAGCTGTGCCTCGATTTCATTTTTTGATTCCCGCATAATGGTTTCAAGCATGGGATTTTCCCTGAGCAGGATCCTGAGGAGCCGGTGTGAGTGTACACTGATGGCGATTCTGTCCAGTTTTTCATTTTCTGTCATGACAAAAGATCTTTTCCAGTAACCGAATTCTACAAGTTACAAAAAATGGCTATCCGGGAATATAAATTCTTCAGAATTTTCAAGAATGGCTTGTTAACTGCATAAGCCGGCCGCCTTGACCACATTCCGCCGGAAAAATCAAAATTTTTATAGTTATCAACAGATCATGATATTAAGCCCGGCGTTGCGTGGCCAATTTACCCCGGCATGAGGTGGTGAGGGTCACCGGCTTTAGCAACCTCTGATTAACCTCTTATTTTATTTAATGCTCCCTTCCATTGGCAATCGTGATCATAGTCAGCCGAATCATTATAATTTCCGATCAAGAGTTAAATTAAGGTTGTTTCCAAATGTATTTTAAAAGTTTCCAGACCTTCTTCTGAAGTGGTCAAAGATGGACGGATTTTCAGGAAAATCAGACATTTGGCAGTCCAGGAACAATTATCAATTCTTGACGACATCATTATTGATGGAAGAGGTTATTTCATTTGGCACTTCTAAATCTTATGAAGGAACTTAACTTATTAGAATGAGGCACGTAGACTTTTCACAACTGCATTAGAGTTTATTTCGAAAAAATGCAGTAACTTGATGAAAGAACATATGTCTGATATTGATTCTTTTAAATATTCAATAATCATTATTATGAAAACAAAATCTTTATGCAGTGTTTTTGGTTTCATTCTGTTTCTGGTACTGCCAGCTAGTTGTGCACAAAAACAGAATGCTTCAGATGCTGAATCAGAAAAAGCCGCTGAGGTCATTGAAACTAATGCTGTTGAGGCTAATGAATCAAATCAACAGAATGACAAGGGAGGTCCAATTGGAGTTAAATCGGGTATAATTGAGTATACCTATTCCGGAGATAAAACCGGAAAATCGACCCAGTATTTCGATGATTATGGTATTAAAAGTGCTGTTTATGCGGAGATCGTCCAACAGGGTGAACCGAGCAAAGGATGGTCTTTAACTCTTGGCGAAGACCAATACATGTGGGATCCTTCAAAACCGGGAGAAGGGATGAAAGCAAAAAATCCCATGGTTAAAATGATGATGGGAAAATCAAAGGAGGAAATGGAGTCTCTCACAGCTTCCATGTATGAACAAATGGGGATGACTAAGAGCGGAACTGAAATGTTGCAGGGTAAGGAATGTACGGTTTATAAGGGAGACATGGGAAAGGTATTAATATGGAAAGGGATATTAATGAAGATGGAAATGAATATTGGTACTGTTGTATCAGGCCAGGAAGTAACTTCATTAAAAACGGGCATCCCTGTAGACAGTAAATATTTTGAGATCCCAAAGAATATTACTTTTAGTGAAATGCCGGGATTTTAATTTGCCGGACTTACCGGTATTTTTATTTATTCAGATAGCTAAAACTGATACTACCTGAGAGAAGTGAGTTTTATATCCTTAATTAATCATGAAACATAAAATAGTTTTTAATCAGATTAAAACATTCCTGATTATCTTATTGACTGTCATTTCACAAATACTTAAAGCTCAGAATGAAGATAAGTATTGTTGCTCAAGGACATTGGTTTTCACCCCGTTCCCCATGCCTGTGGGGCAAGAGGATGATATATCCTCGTTCATCATTAATGCTTGGGATATGTTTATCTTTAATAAAATAGGTGATGAAATGAGTGAATGTCCTCATCCTTTAGGAATCAAACACTGGACAGGTACCCTAAATTTAGATAGTTTACTGTCAAAAATCGCAGCCACCACGAATAACTCTCAACCTGATTTTAATTCGCCGACTGAGATAGTTAAGGAATTTGAATATATCTGGATAGGTAATCTTGAATTACTTAAGATTGATAAGATCATAAATGGCAGTTGGGAAGGCGAATCAGAGACTGGTAGCAAACATTATGAACCCGGAGAGGCATACGGTAGCTGGAAATTTTCTGTCAAGCTATTCAATCCACAATGGAATGAAGTTGTAAAAGAAGCTTCAAGTCAGGAGTGGGAAGGTCAGGGAGAAAACATAACAGCACTCGAAGCTATGTTCGACGGGCATTTTGTTAATTTAAAGGAGATCATATGGGATTATGAACAGGTTCCGGTAAAGACAGAACTGATCCCTGAAAAGGAATCGGTTGAATCCGGGGAGAAAATGGATGTAAGGTTAAAGTTATTTGATGACAAGGATCAGCCACCAAAACACTGGCAGAGAATAATGGTTGAAGTAAGACATGGGAAGCTTGAAAATGGAGTTAAATGTAAATACGAAGATTCTAAGAACCATTATGCTTTTTTTTGTGATAACGGCAATATCGATTTGAAATATGTTGCCCCGAACGAGATTAATATTTCAGAAGATACAATATTAGTTTATAACACTTGTCAAACAAGGCATCCATCAAATGTTCCACTCGGTGGAGAGAATGATGAACAGGATAAAATCGGTGAAATTCCCATCAAGATAAATCCGGCAATAATAATCCATGTCCGGGAAACAGAATCAGGCTTCGTCAAGGGAGGGGATCCCCCATATCCATATAATTTTACCGTATCTATGAAATTCAGGGGCAGGGCAATAAACAGCAAATCACTATACCGGACAATTCCAAATTTACCAGAAGCCTTAAGACCACTTGCCGCTAAAGGGGAGTGCACCTTAATTGCAGAACTTGAGCCGGATGAAAAAAGCATGAAAGTAGAGAATTGGGAATGCAGTGACCCTATTAATAATACTCCACCTCCGCCATTACTGGCTGCTTCTCCACCGAATTTTTTTGTCCCGGCACGAATATGGCAGATAGGGAAAAAGATTTATATAAGTCATGGATTTCTTGATGGTGTTAATGGTTACTTTCCTTCCTGGGATGATCCGAGGAGTTCAAATAAGGAGCAGCCTTCAGGAGCAAGGTGTGACGGAACTTTTGGGAAGATGGGTCAATTTATTGAAGTTCCTTATGAGAAATTTATTAGCGGAGAAACCATTACATTAAGACCACAAGATGTATCTGACCATAATGATGATGTCTGGCAATGGCAGACCAACTGGATAGTAACAATAAATCCACAGTAATTTTTTTCTTTTATTTAGTCTTGATTTCAATTTATTAATAAAACATATCCTCCAGATTGCATAAGCCGGCCGCCTTGACCACATTCCGCCGGCAAATTGGATATTTTTATATTTATCTATAGTTCAATTAACTCCGGCCCCGGGTGGTCAATTTGTGCCAGCGAGAGATAGTCAGGGTCGCCAGCTTTTGCACTATTCTAAAGCTTTATAACTAAACTGAAAAAATATGGAACCAGATATCAATGTGGATAATAGAGTCAAAATAATAAATAACCATTTCAATATGAATACCTTATAATTGGAGGTAAATACTTGTTATCTCGTTAATTGTTAAGTTATTTCAGACCTTCTTCTGAAGTGGTCAAAGAAGGACGGATTTCTGATCAAATCAGACACTTACAAGACCGATTGTGGGTGTCATAATATTTGGTGCAAGGTTTTGAATGAAAATTGGGTGAAAAATTATGTTTACTTTTAATAAACAAAAAAAAGCTGGCAGTAATTGGACAACTTTTGTATATACGCCAAAGTGCCATGACTAATAACAAAACTCTTTATGTGACGACAAGAAAAGAATGGCGAGACTGGCTTAATGATAACTTTGACAAAGCAACAGAAATTTGGTTAGTCTATCCCAAAAAAAGTGCTGGGAAAATCCGTATTCCTTACAACGACGCCGTCGAGGAAGCTCTTTGTTTTGGCTGGATTGATAGTACCGTCAAAGCACTTGACAATAACAATACTATTCAACGATTTACTCCAAGAAATCCCAAAAGTGATTATTCACAGGCTAACAAAGAAAGACTAAAATGGCTTCTTGATAAAAATATGATCCATCCTTCCCTAGAAAAAATTGTAAGACAAACTATTAATCAAAAATTTCTCTTCCCTTCTGATATCATTGAAGCGATAAGAAACGATAGAATTGCATGGCGAAATTATCAACTGTTTTCAGATTCTTATAAAAGAATTCGCATTGCCTATATCGAAAGTGCCCGTAACCGACCTGATGAGTTCAAAAAACGACTTTCCAGTTTTATTGATAAAACACGAAAAAATAAACTTATTAAAGGTTATGGAGGAATTGAAAAATATTATTAAAAACCAATCAATGCCAAAATGGACATTTCAGAACGGTTAGTGTTCCTGACTGCAAAAGCCGGTGCCCTTACCACTTGGCGCCGGATTAGATTGAGCATCTCACGCCGAAGTTAATCCTTTGAAAAATAAACAAGTACTAAATTGTTAAAATTACCGGCTGAATGTGGTCAAGGCTTCCGGCTTTTGCAATCCTGTGTTGAAACTGTTTTCTAAAGAGCTATAAATGGAAATTCCGGTCACACAGAGCACCTCATTCCGGATCAACCGGGCAAGCCATTCCGTAAATAATTGAGTACCATACCGGAATGTAAACAACACAACACCAATTCAAACCTGATTTACAATTTACTTTTCTATGAACTGCTCACTTTAAACCAGATTAGAGTGCTGACAAACGCCGGAATTTCAAATATTCATTAAAAAGTTGGGGGCAAGCGAAAGACCCTGGTCCAACACAAGCCCGGTTAACCTGGCAAAATGCCGAACAGGTAACTCTGGTTTGCCGGGACTTTAATGCACACGATGGGGAATTTTATGTGCAAAGCAGAGAGCGTATTAATTCGATTGAGGATTTCAGTATATTCAACCCACAGAAATAAGACAGAAAATGATAGGAACAGTAATCATTGTAATAGTTGGTCTTGGCCTGTTATATCCATTTTCTTCACAAGGCCAGGAACTTAATTCAATAAAGGAGAAATTTTCAAATACAGAATTTAAATTCAGTGAAGTAACCGGAATAGGTTTCGAAGAAGGTGTAACACGTCGCGATCCAAGCGATGTAATGAAAGTAGGCCAAACATATTATGTGTATTATACCAAAATACCCGATGCTGAACCAAAATATTGGGGGGCCGGATATTGGGGAGCAAGCGTTTGGTGTGCTAAATCTGAAGATGAGGGCTTTTCATGGATCGAAGTTGGTGAAATGCTGGATGCAGGCAAAAAGGGCACATGGGATTCACAAGCTGTTTTTACACCAAACATATTATACGCCAATGGTAAATACTACTTATTTTATACAGGGGTAAAACCAACACCCGGAAATGCCGATGGTGATTTTGAAAACAATAATATTACTGATATTACAGCCATTGGTGTAGCTGTATCCGGTTTACCAACCGGACCTTTTAAAAGAGTTAGCGGGGAACCAATTCTAAAAGTAAGCGTAGAGCCTGAAAATTTTGACAGTTACAGGGTTGATGACGCTTCTTTACTTTATAGAAATGGATTATATTGGTTGTATTATAAAGGCCGTTCATTGGTTGACGGACACGGAGGACCAGCCCACACAGCCATGGGCGTTGCCTTTTCAAAATATCCTGAAGGCCCGTATACCAAATACGGGAAGGAATTACTTGAAAGAAGTCATGAAGTATTAATTTGGCCGCAAGGCACAGGAGTTGCAGCTTTCGCATCTCTGTCAGAAACATTTGAATATGCCCCTGACGGAATTGATTTTATGTCAGACAAACTTAATGCAAAAGTAGAAGAACGTGCAATTGCGCCCGGAGCTTTTCGTCCCGACTTAATAAATCCGGTTGTTGTTGGAGAAGGATTGAAATGGGGTATATCAATGATTCCAAATAAACATGAATGTTACTTGGTACGATTCGATTTAATTTCTAACTAAAATCTAAATACCCCAGCACTGCGAGCAAGGAAGAAGTAAGCCAGCAATCATTTAATAAATGATATGAAAATGAGGAAAAAGTTGCAGCTGACGTTTTTATTACTATTTGGTATTCTTGGATATGCCAAAACTCAGAATAAACTAAATGTCCCCATCCCAACACAAGCCCAGTTAACCTGGCAAAATGCCGAACTGGTGGCCGTTTTTAGTTACGACCTGCATGTTTTTGACGGGGAAAAATACAACCAGCAGAAGAACAGGATTACGCCCATTGCCGATTACAATATTTTCAATCCAAAAAACCTGGATACCGACCAATGGATAAAAGCGGCAAAAGATGCCGGGTTTAAAATTGCCATACTTACTGCTACTCACGAAACAGGTTTTGCCCTTTACCAGAGCGATGTAAATCCTTATAGCCTGAAAGCGGTAAAGTGGCGCGACGGAAAAGGTGACATTGTAAAAGATTTTGTGGAATCATGTCGTAAATATGGAGTTCTACCAGGAATCTATATTGGTATTCGCTGGAATTCTTTTCTCGGTATTTTTGATTTTATGGTGAATGGCGACAATCAATTTGCAGAAAACCGTCAGCAATATTACAACCGAATGTGCGAGGGGATGGTGGAAGAGCTCATGTCGCGTTACGGCGATTTGGCCATTGTATGGTTCGATGGGGGCGCCCACGGACCGGAACTGGCCGGCCCGGATGTATTGAGTGTCTTCGAAAAGCACCAGTCCAACTGCATTTTTTACCACAACTCACAACGTGCCGATATTCGCTGGGGCGGCAGTGAAAGTGGCTCTGTCCCGTATCCAAGCTGGGGAACTTACCCGTATCCCTATTCACATTCGACCAACCAGGAAGTAGTTCTTGCAAATAATTTTCAGTTATTAAAAGAAGGCGACCCAGATGGTGACTATTATATGCCGGCCATGAGCGATGCCCCCCTTCGCGGATACAACGGCCGCCACGAGTGGTTCTGGGAACCTGGCGATGAAGAACATATTTTTCCGTTGGAAAACCTGATGAACATGTACTGTAAATCGGTAGGGCATAATACATCACTCATCCTCGGACTGACACCCGATCCTGACGGACTGATGCCCGAACCCGATGTAAAGCGGCTGAAAGAGTGGGGCGCTGAAATACGAAGAAGGTTTTCGAATCCGGTTGGCTCGTCATCAGGAAACGGGAATGAAATTGAAATATTTCTGTCTGAAAATCAGCGGATTAATCACGTGGTAGTTCAGGAAGATATTGTCAAAGGCGAACGCGTAAGGGAATTTGTGCTTGAGGGAAAAGCAAAAGATGGCTGGCAAACTATTTTTGAAGGTTCCTGTATTGGCCATAAATTTATTCACCGTTTTGAGGCTATGGAAGTAGATGCTGTGAGACTGCAAATTTTGGAATCAAAAGGGGAAGTACACATTAAAAATTTTGATGTTTTTAACGTGAATTAAAGCATAAATATGAAACGAAATTTATTGATGTTTTTGCTGATTTTTTCGGTTATGATTTCTTTTTCACAGAATAAGAAAGCAATCGATGTATATTTAATCGGTGGTCAGTCGAACGCAACCGGTCAGGGGTACATGAAAAATATTCCATCTGATTTAGAAACAGATAAATCAGTACATTTTTTTTATTCTCAATACTTAGGAGGTGGTGGAACGGACATGGAATGGGGACCTCTGTGTCAGGCATCAGAAACTCCCGACAAGTTTGGAGTGGAATTGAGTATGGGGACAACGCTGAAGAAGCTTTACCCCGACAGAGAAATTGCATTAATAAAACATGCTTTGTCTGGTTCAAACTTATATGAACAATGGGCTCCCGGAAAGAATAAAAATGATACGGCAAACTTTGGGCCTGAGTTTAAAAAGTTTATTCACACCGTTGAAGCCGGCCTCAGTGAACTGGAAGCTAAAGGATATAAACCGAAGATTAATGCAATGGTTTGGCAGCAGGGCGAAGCCGATGCCCGCGACATTGCAGGAGTGGAAAATAACAGAAATTATGGCAAAAATCTTCATCATTTTATAAAAAGAATACGCAAACAGTTGAATGCACCTAAAATGTTGTTTATTTATGGATACGTAATTCCGGTGCCGCTGGTACGGTTTACCGGCAGGGAAGAAGTTCGTGAAGCACAAAAATATGTGGACCAAGATTCTGGTCATAAATTGGCATCAGAAAAAGCTTTTGTAATTGAAACAGACGATTTGCCGCTGCGTGGCGATGAACCTGATTCTCCTTACCCGGATGACAAAATTCACTTTAATACGTTTGGAATTCTGGAGTTGGGAGAACGTTTTGCCAACAAAATAAAGGAGGAATTAAAATGAGAATAAAATTCCTTATCACTGTCGCTGTCTTTTTGATTATTTGCTACGGATGTTTATATGAGGGAAAATCAAAAAATGATAAACCCAACATCCTGTTTATTTTAGTTGATGATTTGGGATGGGCCGATTTGGGATATACCGGTAGCAAATTCTATGAAACCCCCAACATTGATAAGCTGGCTTCCTCAGGTTTGGTTTTTACCGATGCTTACGCTCCAAGTCCGGTATGTTCGCCTACACGGGCGGCCATAATGACCGGTAAATATCCTGCCCGTCTGAATCTTACTGACTATATTCCGGGAAACAGGCATTACGGCCCGCATAAAAATCAAAAACTGGCTTCTGATCCATTCAAACTTCAGCTTGATTTGGAAGAATATACCATAGCAGAAGCTTTCAAAGATGCCGGCTATAGTACTTTTTTTGCAGGCAAATGGCATATTGGTGAGGAAGAAAAATACTATCCGCATCACCAGGGTTTTGATATAAACAAAGGGGGAAACAAAACGGGCCATCCTTCCGGAGGCTATTTTGCTCCCTATAACAACCCGCAGCTTGAAGATGGTGAAGAAGGGGAATACCTTACTGACCGGCTTACGGATGAAACCATCGACTTCATCAGAAAAAATAAAGACAATCATTTCTTTTCTTTTTTATCATTTTACACGGTGCATCTTCCTATGCAGGGAAAACCTGAAAAAGTGGAAAAATACCGTGATAAACTTTCTGAAATGAATTATTCCGGGAAAGAGTTTATAAAAAAAGGCGATACCTACCATAAGCAATGGCAAAATATGCCCCATTACGCAGCTATGGTGGAAAGTATGGATGAAAATGTGGGCCGCCTGCTCCAGTTCCTGGAACAGGAAAACCTGTCGGAAAATACCATTGTGGTGTTCACCTCTGATAACGGGGGGATGTCAATCAGTAACCGGACAGACAATATCCCCACCACTAACCTGCCTCTAAGGGCCGGTAAAGGTTATCTTTATGAAGGAGGTATCAGGGAACCATTGATAATTCGCTGGCCGGGGAAAATTGAAAATGGGACAATCACTGACTTTCCGGCAACCGGAACAGATTTGTACCCTACTTTGCTGGATGTAGCCGGAATACAGCTCAAACCGCAACAGCATAAGGATGGCATCAGTCTGAAACCCCTGCTGGAGGGCCGGGAAATGGATGAACGACCTTTGTTCTGGCATTATCCTCACTACAGCGGAGGCCTTGGAGGACGACCCTCAGGAGCCGTAAGATCAGGAGATTATAAAC
Source organism: uncultured Bacteroidaceae bacterium (assembly GCA_964454295.1). Lineage (GTDB taxonomy): Bacteria > Bacteroidota > Bacteroidia > Bacteroidales > CAYVTV01. Next base: position 13,727 of record CAYVTV010000002.1, on the reverse strand, counting down.
TTATCGAGTTTTTTGAGGATAATCATATTGAATTATATAATTTGAAAAACGACATCGAAGAAAAAACAGATTTGTCTAAAACCCAGCCTGAAAAAGCTCACGAATTAAAACAATTGTTGCACCAATGGAGGAAGGATGTTGGCGCCCAGATGCCTTTCCCCAATCCGGCGTATATTGAGCAGGAATAATCAACGCCAGCATCAAAACAAGAAATAAGAGATCTTAAACGAATAAAACAGATAAATGATTAATAAAATAGTTGTCACAATTGCTATCCTGGCACTTCTTTCCTGTTCAAAAGAGCCTGTTTCGGGCCCTGTCGAAAAGTACAACCTTGAATTTGCCGAACTTGCAAACACCTGGGATGAGGCCATTCCCCTGGGTAATGGCTTGCTGGGTGCCTTGATATGGCAAAGTGGCGATCACCTTCGTATTTCGCTCGACCGTGTCGATCTGTGGGACCTCAGGCCTGTTGATAACTTGTCTAAACCTGAGTTCAGTTTTGAGTGGGTGCAGGAACAGGTTAGGAACAATACCTACGAACTTGTGCAGGGGTTGTTTGACGCTCCATACGACAATATGCCGGCCCCTTCAAAAATACCCGGGGCAGCCCTGGAGTTTGACGCCAATCTCCTGGGGCCGGTGAAATCAGTGATACTCGATTTATCAGAAGCCGTATGTAGGGTGGAATGGGAAAATGGTGTTACCCTCGAAACCTTTGTACATGCCTCTGAACCTTATGGTTGGTTCAGGTTTAAAAATGTGCCGGATGGTTTTTCGCCTGCAATAATCCCACCCCAATATCAAAAACTTGTTGACAGCGGAGAAGACAACCCGGTTGCCGGTCAGGACCTTCAGCGGCTGGGATATGAGCAAGGTGGCGTAACTTCAGAAAATAACCGGCAGGTTTACCGGCAGAAGGGATGGGGCAGTTTTGAATACGAAGTGTCTGTTAACTGGAACACCACAGTAAATACGATGACCGGGATTTGGAGTATTTCGTCAACTTTCTCGGAGCAGGAAGGCCAGCTTAAGGCAGAAGAACTGACGACACAGCAAATCGGCAAAAACAAATTTGACAGTTCGCTGAGCACCCATCAAACATGGTGGAAAAACTACTGGCAAAAATCTTCAGTTTCGCTTCCCGACTCCATTCTTGAAAAACAATACTACCTCGAAATGTATAAGTTTGGATCGGTAGCCAGGGCCGACGCTCCACCCATTTCGCTGCAGGCAGTGTGGACAGCCGATAACGGCAGACTCCCTCCATGGAAAGGTGATTTTCATCACAACTTAAACACGCAGTTAAGCTACTGGCCCGCATACACAGGCAACAACCTCGACCTTGAAGAGGGTTTCTTGAACTGGATGTGGAAATACAAAGAAACATTTGAAGAATATACCAGAACATACTTTGGAACGGCGGGAGTGAATGTTCCGGGTGTCACCACACTTACCGGCCAACCCATGGGCGGGTGGATACAATATTCTTTTGGACCCACGGTGGCTTCGTGGCTGGCTCACCATTTCTATCTCCACTGGATATATTTACAAGATGCAGAATTTCTGAGGGAAAAGGCCTATCCCTGGCTTCGGGATGTAGCTGTTTTCCTTGATGAAATTTCAGTTAAGGACGAAAAAGGAATGCGCAAACTACCTGCCAGCTCGAGTCCTGAAATTTTTGACAACTCAAGAAGAGCCTGGTTTGACGAAACTACCAACTTCGATCTGGCGCTCATTCGCTGGACCTACGAAAAAGCAGCAGAAATGGCGTGTGACCTAAACCTGAATGACGAAGCACAAAAGTGGGAACAAATATTGGAAGAATGGCCACAATTGGCGGTCGATCCGGAATCGGGGCTGATGTTATCCCCAACCCTTCCTTACGAACAGTCGCACCGGCATTTTTCACACCTGATGGGATTTCATCCCCTTGGTCTCGTGGATTTTTCCAAAGGAGCAGAAAACAAAGAAATCATTCAAAATACCCTGGATAATCTGGAGGAAGTTGGTCCCGATTTTTGGACAGGTTACTCCTACAGTTGGCAGGCCAATTTGTATGCCCGTGCTTTTGAAGGCCAAAAAGCAGCCGAGGCATTGCGGATTTTTACCCGTTGTTTTTGCCTTAAAAATTCGTTTCATGTAAATGGCGATCAGTGCAAAGCAGGCTACTCCAAAATGACTTACCGGCCATTTACACTGGAAGGAAACTTTGCTTTTGCTTCGGCCGTCCAGGAAATGCTGATACAAAGCCATACCGGCGTGGTAAAAGTATTTCCGGCAATTCCCGCTGACTGGCAGGATGTTTCATTTTCTACTTTGCGCTCACAAGGTGCATTCCTGGTTTCTGCCTCAATGGAGAACGGCCAGGTAAACAAAGTTGAGATGACCTCTGAAAAAGGAGGAGAAGTCGTCCTTGAAAATCCTTTTGGCACTGCAGAATTTTCGTCTGATATGGAGTATGAAAAGGATGGTCAGTTTATTAAATTAATTTTGGCGGAAGGAGAAAAAGCAGTTTTCACACGTTAAAAAACGAGTTATAATGCAACAGCCTGCTACTTTATTTTACAAAACCCTGTTTTTAGTTTTATTTCTTCCTTTTACTTTAAGTTCACAGGAAAAACTGGATCTTTTTATCTGGGCCGGTCAGTCAAAGGCACAGGGATGGATGGGCGATGCCGCTTATTTTCAGGAAGAAGGAAAAGAACTCGACGAATCAATTCGTTTAAACCGGACTTTTGTAGACCACGAAAGTTCCGGTGGTAAATGGATCAGGATGCAACCTCAGGCAGGCAGGTTTACCAAAGGCCTTTTCGGACCGGAAGTAAGTTTTGGACGTGAACTCAAAAAGGCAGATAATAATCCGGTGATTTTAAAATATACCAAAGGAGCTACCGGATTGGCCCGCGACCGGAAAGATCCGGGAAATGATACTCTGAAAGTAATAACTTACAACATTTGGAATGGCTTTGATTGGGGAAAAGATACAGTCAGACGTAAAAAACTTCAGCAATGGATGAAAAAACATAAACCTTCTGTGGCTGCCCTTCAGGAACTTTGTGCTTATACTCCTCAAAAGTTGCAGGAAGATGCTGAATCCTGGGGACACAACTATTCTGTCATTTTGAAAACCACTGGTTATTCAGTTGGGCTGACCTCCGAATTTCCAATCCATCTGAAAGAAAAAATACAAAACAGATTACATCACGGAGCCTTACATTGCCAAACCGCCGGAATTGATTTTTTGGTGGTTCACCTTCACCCTGGCAGTATAAAAAGTCGCATGGAAGAGGCTGAAATTCTTCTTCGAAAGCTGGAAAAAATAAAGAATGAAAATTCCAGGTACATTGTTTTGGGCGATTTCAATGCCCACTCTCCCTTCGATGCCCATTTGTATGATTCAGATGGCTATTTATTGAAACGACTTCGCGAAAATAATTCCGACAAAGGAATTAACGGAAATGTTTTCATGAATGATTTGGATTTTTCGGTAATGGCTTCTTTTTTGGCTTTCCCATTATATGATGTTGCAAGAAATTATACCACCGGCATAAACGAACGGGGAAGTTTCCCGGGCAGGGTTTTGGGAACTTTTAATAATGAAACCACCGAACAACTGGTTGCGAGGCTTGAACGTATTGACTATATTCTGGTGTCACCCTCAATGATAGAAAAATGTATTGACGCAAAAGTAAATAATGGAGTGGAAAACTGGTTTTTATCGGACCATTATCCGGTGCAGGCAAAATTCATTTTTAACTAACTGAAAAAATGGGGCAAAAAGTATTCAGAGTTATATTCCTTTTATTAATAGCTCATGCAGCTTATGCAATTATCAGTAGGACAAGAATATAGACAAAAGCTTTGAATAAAAAATGAAATTACTTTCAAGGATATTTTGAGAATTTCAGGTCAGCGTTTCCGAAATCAATCAGACTTAATTTATTCTTCAAATTTTGTCCAGCTATTTTGGGCGTTAAGACATTATGATGGGCAGGGGCGTTGCTACCTCACTCATGCCTTATTATGTTAATTTATTCAATTATTTTATTTATCCTGTATTCGTCAAAAAGATTTGGCCTCATTTAGAATTTGATTGAAATTTATATATGTTAAAATAAACCATCCCATTTACCTGAAACACAAACCAGTGATGAAATTTCTCTTCTTCTCCAGTGTAAAATTCGATAGAATTTTGCTGGCAATTTTTCTTCTGGTCTTTATTTCCGGATGCCAGAAGAGTTATCTTGACCCTGAGAATCCTTTTTTGTCTGATTCTGATTCTTATGCTGATCCCGTTGCCTTGAAAGGTGCAAAAGCAAACAACTACATGGTCATTACCCGGTCAGAAACACTTCCTGCTGGATTTGAATTTCAACTCGCCACATACGGTCAGATTGTCAGGACGATCCCTCAGATAGGTGTGGTTGTTGTAAAACCAGTTGTCCCCGATTTCAAAGCCAAAGTTTCTAAGCTTGCACAGGTACAGGGTGTTGTTCCCGATTTTAATGCTCAATGGATTAAACCACCTAAATATGTAATCGAAGCAAATCCTCCAAGTATAGGTGATTATGAACCTGGTTTCTGGCTTCAATGGGGTATGGATGCCATAAATGCACCTGAGGCATGGAATGCCGGATACGAAGGCGAAAATGCAAGGATTTTTGTTCTTGATACAGGAATTGATGACGATCACCCCGATCTGGTTGCAAACCTGAATCTTGCTTTGTCTGCTTCATTTGTACCTGATGAATCCTCATTTGATGATGGTTACGGACATGGTACACATGTAGCGGGTATTATTGCTGCAGCACATAACGGATGGGGAGTTATCGGAGTAGCACCTAAAGCTGAAATTGTGGCGGCTAAAGTACTTTCTTCCAGCGGCTCGGGGGATTTTAGCTGGGTTAATTCCGGGATCATATATGCTGCCGACCATGGTGCAGACGTGATTAACATGAGCCTGGGTACTACACTGAAAAGGAGTGGGTTTTATGAAGGTTCGGAATGGATCTCTCCTGTTGATGTAACATATTACGTTTTAGCACAGCAACGTGCCGTTGATTATGCTTCTAAAAAGGGGGCTGTAATTGTCACTTCTGCCGGAAATGACAGTTATAATTTAGATGGAAGTGCTTCATGGTTTGTATTGCCTGGAGGGCTGCAAAAAGTTATTACCGTTTCTGCAACAGCTCCTCAATGCTGGATTCTCGAATGGAATAATAATCCTTTTTTGGACATTCCCGCCAGTTATACAAATTATGGTAGATCACTTATTGAACTTGCTGCCCCAGGAGGTGACTATGATTGTAACTATCCGGATCCTGTTATGGGTTATCCCGCTCGTGCTTTCGATTACGTTATAAGTACCTATCGTGGAGGAGGCTTCGCATGGGCGTCCGGAACAAGTATGGCAGCACCTCATGTGGCCGGAGTGGCTGCATTAATCATTGGCAAAAAAGGCGGACAAATGAACCCGATAGATGTTACCCGTAAACTGCTAACAACTGCCGACAAAATTGATGGGAAAGGAGTCACTCCTTATTATGGGTATGGACGGGTAAATGCTTACCGGGCTGTAACGGAGTGAAATAATTGACTTAAGCAGATCAGGGTTTTCAGTAACAGCAATAGCAGTTACTGTATATCATACTTTGCGAATTCCAGAAGATATCCCCTCTGATTTCCAGGGGGGATTTTATGTTATTACTATTTTGCGAATTTAATTTAGTGCAAAAGCCTGTGTCCTGACCACTTGGCGCCGGATTAGATTGACCATCTCAAGCCGATGTTAATCCTTTGATAAATAAACAAGTACTAAATTGTTATAATTACCGGCTGAATGTGATCAAGGCTTCCGGCTTTTACAACCAAAGAAACGTTAAAATATTAGTGATAATGAGTTTATCATGCTGCAACTTTTACCCGCTGGGGTATTGAAAACAGAGCGAGAGTGAGAGTGAGAGCGAGCAATCTTGAGATGGTACAGTATTTCCCTCACTTAACTGACTGAGTAATCAGTGTTTAATGCATCGGACGGAATAACCGTCACTCTTGTAGGCTTCCTCAAGGTAGACCCGGCTTGTGGAGTTAATAAGACTTAATATGCGTGCATCAGTAACATCTGCTTCCGTGGAGCTCCAAAAGACTGCATAATAACCCGGCTCCCGAAATGTACCGCCTAACCTGTATCCCGATGATAGCGCCGTAAAATCGTAATCATCCGTTGCTCCGGTATTAGGACTGTTCCAGTAAGATGTGCCTTTTTGTTTCATTTTTCCGCCTGCGGCACTTTCTCCTTCAAGAAAATCTACAAGTGTCGTCCAGTCATCATAGGATGGGACATGCCAGCCAGCAGGACATATATTTCTGGTATCCTGAACAGCATACCAGTTATAGAGCAACCCGTAAACAGGAACGTTTGTCAAATTATTGTCATACTTGCAGTACGCACCTGAGGTCTGATTGAGCCAATCTGTATCACCGGTTATTTCTTTTATCGGATCACCATTCTCGTACCTGGTGGTTTTCAGATTCTCCCCAAGCCATACCTGGGTGCCGATTACAACAGTTCTGTATACATTCCCGTCGATATCAGCAACAGTTTCAGGATTATCATTTTCTTCTTTGCAACTGTTGGTCACTGTGACAATCATGGCAGCCAGAGAAATCAAATAAACGCGCAACTTGTGGTACTTTTTCATATTGATCTGTTTTTACTGTTCTGTTATTATCAAACGAAAACTATAGCCTGGTGTTGCAATGGCAAAAAAAATATTTCTTCTGCAGGATGAGTCGTAGCAGTTGGCGCTTACCCTTTTATCAATGTCTACAAGATCAGCGTAATTGGAAATGCCGGTCACTCAGAGCACCTCATTCAGGATAATCTGGGCAAGCTATTCCGGAAATGATTGAACACCATGAGCCGGAATGTAAACAACAAATTATTAATGCAAACCCGTTTTAAATTTTTTTATCTTTTAACTGCTTACTTTAAACCGGAATATAATGCTCACAAACACCGTATTTCCCGGTCAGGATGACCGGCTTTTGCAGATTATTTAAGGAAATCCTTTCTTATGGGACTGAAAGAGTCAATAAGCCTTACCCGCGAACTTATCGTCTGAATGCAATGTGGTAATCCCGGAGGCACGGTAAAGATATCGCCTGTTGTGATGTGGTGTTTTTCCTCTCCCAGAAATAAATATAGGTCTCCCTCGGCAACATAAGTAATCTGTTCGTGTGGATGACTGTGAGGTTTATCAGGTTCATTGGCAGGCCCGTTTGTAAAATCACAAACAACTGTCATAAGATTCTCAAGATGAGCAATCCTCCTTTCAAATACCGGGGACATCCTTTCAGGTAAGGTTTGTTTCTCTTTTATTACTGCCATTTTTGGGAATTTATAAAGGTTACGCAAGGTTTATGAAATAATAAAGATAACTATTTCTTTTATGTCCGGATGAACCAAACCTTCCATGTAAAGGCATGGCGTTATGATCACGTAAGCATTACCCTACGAAGCATCCGAGCAATGATGCCAGTATCTAAGACGGTAAGATCAGCGTTTTCAGGCATATCAAACATTCTCATTGCAATCGGTCTTTTAATTAAGTGTTACCCAATTTTCGAGAATCCCACTATTGAGGAAAGTTTCGCCATTGCATTGCAGGGGAGATGCATCCCTTGCTTCCCGGGTGATCACAAAATCGCTTCTTGAGTTTGCTCCACGGGAAACGTATTCATTAAAAACCTGGTCATTAAGGACATCAAAATATGAGATCAGCCTCATGCCGGCCGGAGTATTTACACTGACTGCAATATCAAAACTTGTCGCATATTGCAGGAGATCTTCATAATACAGTCTTGCATACCCCAGAAGTTCTCCTGCCTGAACGCTTTTTCCCGAGGCAATGGCTTCTGAGAGGATGTCACAATGGAAGAATATAAAGATAAATGCCGGCTGATCGGCAGATTTAACCTGAATCTCTTTATTTTTCAAACCAATGCTTGCTCCATGACCGTCATTTACCACCGAAGTAATAATTCCATCAACCGGAGAATATATTTCTACTACATTATTATCCCGGAACTCCTGAAAAGGATCAAAATAATGCTTCATGCTTCTGCATGTTTCATTTCCGTCAGTATAACTGTGCCCAAAACCTGATCTGAATTTTGATATCTTCTCTATTTTACTCAGTTGTGTAAAATCCTTTTCAACAAATTGCGGGATCCCTTCTTTATCAATGTCAAACTCTGCACACTCCCCTTTGTTCCCATTCAGGATCCCTTCCAAAACTGGCTGATCATCTGAGTTCTTAACAACAAAGGTTCCCGTAAAACTATTCCTGTTGTCAGCAAAGAGAAGGCGGGCTGAAAATAATTCAGATCCCGAAGTAAAGGCTGTCAGAATGAGAGTGTCGCCTGAAATTGTCCCACTACCGGTATTTAACAGGTCAGAATTTAATGAAAAGGTAACATCAGTTCCATGTTGATCAATTCTCATTTCGAGATTTTGAAGATTGATGCAATAAATGCCGGTGAAATCTTCTTTATTTCTCTCGCAAAAAATAAAAAGAGAACCGATCAGCAAGAATACTATAATAATTTTGTTGATTTTCATAATCTAAAATGGTTTTAAAGCCCGGATGAATCTCGTCCCATGTTAAATTAAAAATAATAGATTATACAGAAACAATTTTTTAGATGAATTTCTGCAAATCCTCTTGCCAGGATGATTCATTAATAAAACTATTATATTCTTCAAATATTGCGTAATTGGCTATATTTGAAACGCTTAATTCATAATTCAATCGACCTGACCATATTCAATCTGTAAAATAATGATAAAGTTGGTTCGCTGAACGCCATATTTTACCATGCCTTTGATGGCAGTTTGGTGCCAGGACTTTGGGGAAAAAAAGTGTATTTATATTCCTGCTGCTTAATTTAATTCTTTAAGCAGTGCACCGAAAATCCTTCCTTACTGTAAAAGCCCCTGTCAACAAAACTTTCACTGCTGAGGACGATCCAATATCGCGCATCTGCAGATGTGCTCCCTGAGGAGGACCACCAGACACTATAATAACCGAGATCTTCGTAATCACCATTGGTTAAACGATAGCCTCCTGAAAGAGCACTAAAATTGCCTGCATTGTCAGCTCCCGTGTTTGCACTTACCCAATGTGTGGTTTCTGCTTCTTTAAGCTTCCCTCCGGCAATATTTTCTCCTCCCAGATTTGTTATGATTATTGTTCATTCGGCATCGCCTGGAATATGCCACCCTGAAGGGTAAAGTATGCCACAATTTATTGTATACCTGTCATATAATCCTCCGTAAGTACTCTTGTATGTTGTTTCATTGTTTTTATGCCAGCAGTAAGCTCCCGAAACCAAATTCCCCCATTCAGCATTGCTGGTGATCTCAGGAATATCATCTCCATCATTGTATTTGGCAGTTTTCAGATTCTCTTTTATCCAAACCCGGGAACCAATAGTAACTGTATTGTATACATTGCCGTCAATATCTGTAACAGTTTCAGAATTGTTTTTTGCATCCTTTTTACAGCTATAAGAAAATTGACTTTGATCTAAACAAGGTGTAAATTTGATTATGAATCAAATGTAAGTCTTGTGTCAAGCCTAATTGAAGGATATAATTACGACATCTTTTTCTCCTACCACCAGAAGAAAGAGGGAGTGAGGGGGTGAGGGGGAGCGGGGGACGAAGAGACAAGACAGTGTTACTCAGTGTGAACTCCGTGTAACACCGTGGTAAAAATAATATTAACGAACTGCTGTCATGGCAAGTATAATCACTGGGTACTCATACGACATCTTCATCAGTTACCGCCAGAAAGATAATAAGCATGACAGTTGGGTAACAGAGTTTGTTGATAACCTGAAGGGAGAACTCGAATCGACCTTCAAGGAGGAAATCAGTGTTTATTTTGACATCAATCCACATGACGGACTGCTGGAAACACACGATGTGGATGAATCACTGAAGGAGAAACTCAAATGTCTGGTATTTATCCCGGTTATTTCCCGTACATACTGCGATCCGAAGTCTTTTGCCTGGGAAAATGAATTTAAGGCATTTGTCGAGCAGGCGTCAGTGGATCAGTTCGGAATGAAAGTTAAACTTCCGGGTGGTAATGTAGCGAGCAGAATGTTACCTGTTTGTATCTATAATCTCAATCCTTCAGATACAAAACAATGTGAAATAATACTTGGGGGCTATCTAAGGAGTGTTGATTTCATCTATTCGGAGCCCGGTGTCAACAGGCCACTAAGACCAGATGATGACGAGAATTCAAACCTGAACAAAACAAAGTACCGCAACCAGATCAATAAGGTCGCCAATGCTGTTAATGAAATTATTTGTGGCTTAAAGAATGACACCACTGCCATTATTAATACTCCCCGGGGAAAAATCGCTGAATCTGACAAACAGGAATTAAGGGAAAAATCAATTATTGTACTTCCTTTTGAGAATATGAGTCCGGATAAGGACAATGAATATTTTTGTGACGGCATAACTGAAGAGATAATAAACGCTCTCACAAAAGTAAAGGATTTATATGTTGTAGCCCGTACTTCGGCATTTGAGTTCAGGGGAAAGAGCATGGATGTACGGGATATTGGCAGGAAGCTCAATGTGGGGATACTCCTTGAAGGAAGTGTCAGAAAATCAGGTAAACAGTTACGTATTACAGCCCAGCTCATCAATATTGAGAACGGTTATCACCTCTGGTCAGAAAGGTATGACAGGGAACTGACTGATGTTTTTGCTATCCAGGATGAGATATCAATGCAAATTGTCAATAAACTGAAGGTCAGTATTAAACCTCATGAGGAAAACGCGCTTGTCAGGCGTTATACTGATAACATTGAAGCGTACAACCTCTATTTAAAGGGACGATATTATTGGAATATGCTTACCGAAGATGGTTTCTTAACTGGGATAGATCTTTTCAACCAGGCTATCCGTTTGGATCCAGACTATGCCCTGGCTTATTCTGGCATTGCTGATTGCTACTGTCGTCTTGCATGGTATTCTCATATGTCATCTCTGGAAGCGCTTCCAAAGGCGGCGGAGGCTATTGGACAAGCTCTCGGTATTGATCCTTATATCCCTGAAGTACATGCTTCTCAGGGATTCCTGAGCATGTGTTATGAATATGATTATGAGAAAGCTGAAAAAGAGATGAAGCAAGCTATACTTTTAAATCCCGGTTCAGCAGATGCTCATTTCAATTATTCCGTGCTGCTGGCAATCACCCTCAGGCACGAAGAATCGATAAAAGAGGGTAAGACAGCTCTCGATCTTGACCCCTTAACCCCAATGATGCTGATCAATCTGGGAATGCGATATTATTATGCCCGGCAATTCGATACTGCACTGGAGTACATTAAGAAAACTTTTGAGATTGATCAGGTATTCCGGATCGCACATTTTTATCTGGCGTATAACTATGCAGGAATAAAAATGTATGATAAAGCTTTAAATGAAATAGAAAAGGTCATCAGTCATTTTGGAAGAAGCAATCCCGCATTTTTGACGACTCAGGGGATAATCCTGGCATTATCATCCCGGATAAGTGAAGCAAAAAAAATCTTGGATGAGCTATTCCAAATGTCGAAACATAAATATATCTCCCCATTCTGGGTAGCATACCTGTGTTTTGTCCTTGGACAAAATGATATCGGCTTCGAATGGCTTGAAAAGGGATTTATGATGCATGACTGCCTGATGATATTTCTTAATGCCGATCCCGCCCTGGATCCTTACAGGTCCGACAGAAGATTCCAGGATATGTTAAAGAAGATGAACCTGATATGAGAAATATCACATTAAAAATCATTATATGTCAAGTATAATTAAGGATTACACTTACGACATCTTCATTAGCTACCGCCAGAAAGACAATAAGTACGACGGCTGGGTAACAGAGTTCGTTGACAACCTGAAACGCGAGCTTGAATCAATGTTTAAAGATGAAGTCAGTGTTTATTTTGACATTAATCCCAGTGATTATCTTCTCGAGACATATGATGTTGATGCCTCTCTCAGGGATAAACTGAAATGCCTTGTCTTTATTCCCATTGTTTCCAGAACCTATTGTGATCCCAAAGCGTTTGCATGGAACCATGAGTTTAAAACTTTTATTGAACAGGCCGGTAATGACAAATTCGGATTGAAGGTGCCTCTGCCAAACGGGAATGTGACCAGCCGTGTTCTTCCTGTACGTATTCACGATCTCGACATCAACGATCTGAAACTGTGCGAATCGATATTGGGAGGCGTATTCCGGGGAGTTGACTTTATCTATAGCGAACCCGGGGTGAACAGACCCCTTCGCTCCAGCGAGGAAAATCCACATTCTAATCTGAACCATACTATCTATCGCAACCAAATAAATAAAGTTGCCCTGGCGGTCAGAGAAATCATTGAAAGCCTTAAGTCTTCAGGGTCTCCAGATGGGGCAAAACCTGAAGACGCTCAGAAAAAAGAGAGCAAAGAGAAAAAAGATGTTAAAGCTGATGTGGCTGACAGGAAAGAGACAATTAAACAAGAACAGGAAGTTGAGGCAGAACCATTGAAACCGGTTATAGAAAAAGGACATCTGGTTGCACAAAAATCAAGGTTCCTGCTCCCCGCTATCCTGGGACTTTTCGCTGTCTTTATTATTGCGGCTTTCCTACTGTATCGTCATTCAAGAATAAAATGGGCCAGGGAAGAGGCTTTGCCGGAAATCGAACGTCTCCGCAACGAAATGAATTTAACTGCTGCTTTTAAATTGGTTCAAAAGGCAAAGAAATATTTATCTGAAGAACCGAAATTCAGAGAGCTTGCTTCCTTTGTCACTACAAAAATGACTGTACTGACAGATCCTCCTGGAGCCGATGTATATATAAGGGAATACTCGGATCTTGATGGCGAATGGAAAAACATAGGTAAAACACCGATCGATACCCTGGAGATGCCATATTATACATTTTATCGGATGAAGATAGAAAAACCCGGTTATGAAAATGTGATGGCTATAGCACTTACCGATTATGACACTTTATCCAGGACACTCTTCAGGGAGGGAACTGTTCCTGAAAATATGGTTTATGTTGAAGGATACTGGGATGAAGTGAAAGATGTTTTCGTGAAGGGAAACTGCGGATTCTTTATGGACAGATATGAAGTCACAAATAAACAGTATAAGGACTTCGTTGACAATGGCGGTTACAGGAAGCCGGAGTACTGGAAGAATGAATTTGTCAAAGACGGAAAGATACTTTCCCGGGATGAAGCTATCGCATTGTTTACTGATAAAACAGGCAGGCCGGGACCGTCAATATGGGAGGCAGGTGATTATCCTGACGGACAGGATGATTACCCGGTGACCGGAGTAAGCTGGTATGAAGCAGCAGCATATGCAGAATATGCCGGGAAAAGTCTTCCCACAGGTGACCACTGGGATAGCGGAGCCGGATTTCATATGGATCTTATTTACGAGTATTTTGGATCTAAATTGTATCCTTTGAGCAATTTTCGTGGAAAAGGTCCTGAATCTGTTCGTAAAAGCCGGGCAGTAACCTGTTTCGGTGCTTATGATATGGCTGGTAATGTTAGAGAGTGGTGTTGGAACGAAACACGATCAGGCAGAATTTATTGCGGGGGCGGATGGAGTGATCCCACCTATCTCTATACATCATGGAACCAGTTG
>CAYVTV010000001.1:0-67659 GCA_964454295.1 uncultured Bacteroidaceae bacterium | reverse complement strand
CAATAATATAAGGTTTTTCCTGAAAGAATATCTGACTTTTTAGACCAGACTCAATAATATTTGTTATTAAAACAATTGTAAAATGAAAAAACCTTTCTTTCATTTATTTCGTTTTCTTTTTCCGGTAGTGACAGTTTTTATTTTCCTCCTATCCTGTCTTGATGATCGTTACGACTTTAACAAAATATCCGATGAAATACGCATCACCCCGGGAATTACTGCTCCTGTTGCTTTTGGCTCTCTAACCATAAGAGATATATTGGATGAAGTTGACGAAGATGAATATATCCGGCAAGATGATGATAAGCTCCTGTATATAAGTTATTCGGAGAGAATGTTGTCTTATCTTGCCTCTGAGGTTATCAATATTCCCGACCAGGAATTTCTGGCGATCTATATTGATACGGATATCAATATTCCCGATTGGCTGTCAAGCTCACTGGGTGATTCAGTAAATTTTCAGAAAGAAGAAAACGGAGAGTTTGTTTTTGAGAATAACGAAAGAGTGGACAGCCTCTTTATTAACAGTGCCATCCTTCACATTGAAGTAGTATCCGAATTCAGGCATCATGGATCGCTGGTGATCACTGCCCCGACAATTACCAATGATGGTGTTCCGTTCAGCACTGCTATACCCATCAGCGATGCTTCTGGGAATTTCAGCTATTCCGGTGATATACCTGTTAATAATGTACGCATAACCCTCGATAATACCATTAACCCTGATACTACCATTCTTCCCCTCCTGTTTGATCTTACACTTATTAATTCAGGTGCCGGTATCTCCTCCGATGAGAAATGCCATATTATCATGTCATTCAGAGATGTTGACTTCAGCTCAATTTTCGGATACCTTGGAAATTACGAAGTGCTGGAAGATAATGGAAGTGTAGGAATAGAAATATTTGATTCTGAACTTGAAGGAGGTAAGATATTATTTTACGATCCGCAGTTTAACCTGAAGATAACCAATTCATACGGTATCCCTGTTAGCATTGAACTTTCAGATGTTTATACCTACTCCGGTATTAATGATATTACTTTCCCGGTAACTTTCTCAGGTGTTAATCCCTTTGATATCAGTGCTCCTGACGTGACCGGCACATCTGCACTGACTGAGATAATTATTAACCGTACAAACTGTAATATTGCAGACGCAATGGAGACGGAACCCAATGAATTCTATTATAAAACCAAAGCCATAACAAACCCTGCCGGACCCGGTGGTATTTCTAACTTCGTCACTGACTCCAGCCGTGTTGATGTTGACCTCGATATCATTCTCCCTTTCTGGGTAAAAGCCGACGGATTTACACTGGAAGATACCGTTGACTTCAACTTTGATGAAGAGATGGGTGAAATAGCGAAGTTCATTAACTATCTCAGGGTTACTCTGGAACTGGAAAACGGCTTGCCACTGGAAGCTGATGTACAGGTTTATTTTACCGATATTAACCATTTTGTGCTGGACTCCATGTTTACCGAAAATAAAGTGTTACTGGAACCCGCAATTATAGGGGCTGATGATATAGTGGACGGAAAAACTTCCCTCGTGCGAAAAATTGAATTCACTGATGAGAAACTGGAAAATATGAAACCGGTGAAATTTGCAATAGTATCTGCTAAGTTAAACTCTGCAAAAGCAGATGAAAACAGATATGTTAAAATATTGTCAGACTATTCCATTGACTTTAAACTGAAACTAAAGGCAAGTCTGGATATAAACACAAGGGATCTTTAACCAGGGTATCAATTAAAGCTCCCTCCACAACTGAAAACCATGGAAACAAAATATAACATGCAACTAAAGAAATTAACCCTTCCGGCTTTCCTGGCACTGCTGTTTTTCCAGGTCAGTCTTTTATACTCGCAACAGGCAAATACCTTGTATTTTATGAGAGGTGTTCCGCAGGTTTATCAGGTAAATCCTGCTTTTCAGCCCGAATGTAAATTTTTCCTCGGATTTCCGGGACTGTCCCCTTTACATGCTAAGCTTGAAAACTCCCCTTTTGCAATAAGCGATGTGCTTATCTATGAAGAGAGTATTGACTCCCTCATCACTTTCTTACATCCACTGGCTGATACCGATGCATTTTTCTCCATCCTGAAAGATAAAAACCGTATTAATACCGATATCGGAGCCAGCCTCTTCTCTCTTGGTTTCAGGGCTAAAAACGCTTACCTGAGTTTTGATATCTCTCAACGGGCATCCGTACGGACGGTTATTCCCGACGATCTCTTCAGGCTGCCCGTTTATGGACCGGATTCAGCCATGACTTATGATTTTAATCACCTGGGAATACATGCCTCCGTATGGAGCGAATATGCTATGGGCATTTCATATAATTTTGGAGACAAACTGAGTATCGGCCTCCGGGGAAAATTATTGTTCGGCCAGGCAAATATCAATACTCATAAGTTTGATGTCACACTCAGCACAGGAGATAATTCCTGGCCGGTACGGTCAGATATAAAACTTGACGTCTGTGCTCCTTTTCTGGATGTATCATACGATGAGGAGGGCATGATAGACTTTGACAACCTCGATGCACGGGACCTGGAAATTCCCGGCGACCTTCCCTCTGTTATCCTTAACCCAAAAAACTCAGGACTTGCCATGGATATAGGTGTCGACTTCAGGCCTTTGCAATGGCTGCAGGTTTCAGCCAGCCTGGTTGACTTCGGATGGATCAACTGGAATGATTACGTGTATAACCTCGAAAATAATGCTGAATATGATTTTATGGGTGTGGAAGTCAATATGGACTCAGAAGACTTCATGCAGGATCTGGCTGATTCCCTTGAACAGGTATTCAAATTTTCTGCAGCTGAAAATCCCTATTCAACCTCCCTTCCCGCAAAAGTGTATGCCGGTGTCGCACTATACCCTCACCCAAGAATCAGTTTCGGCGCCCTGTCACGTACTGAAATTCTTGATGGAGATATCCGCCAGCAGTTTACCCTCTCAGCTAACTTTTACCCCATACGGATGCTCAGCACTGCTTTCTCCTATTCAATAATCGACGGGTATTATAAAAACCTGGGAATAGGTCTTTCATTTAAACCCGGGCCTTTCAACCTTTACCTTATCACTGATACAGGCCCGTCAGCAGCATTCTGGCCCTATGAAGCTCGTTTTGTAAATTTCCGCCTCGGACTGAACCTGATGTTCGGATGCAAAAAACCAGGAAAAAAAGAACAGAAGTTTGATATTCCTTTGATCTATTAAAGAGATTCAGGCTTATATTAAATTTCGTATGTCTTTAATCAATAGTTTGTTATATTTTCATATCCCGCTGTTAATGAATACTTTAACAATTCATGCTTAAATTACTCATATTGTTAATAATCAACATATTGCGCCTTTGCGCCTTTGCGTTTTATTTTAATTTAACGAACTATTATTTAATACTAAAAGGAAGAAATACATACAAAGTATTACAAACTCTCTTACTCCTTTTCCTCCTTCTTTCTCTCTCCCCGGAAGCGAACGCCGCCGACACCCTTCATATCGACAAACAGGTTAACCCCGGTATTACCAGCTATACAGGCGATAACCAGCAGGCCAGGACAGGCAGGATACTCACTAATCCCCTCCGGGTTAAAGTTACTGATGAGAACGGCCATCCGCTCGCAAATATCCCTGTAGTATTTGAGGAACTAAGCGGACCACAAGGTTCTGCCGGACTAATAATTGACCCGAAGATATCTGCTACCGACAGCGCCGGAATAGCTGTGACACAGGTTACCCTGGGAACCAAAAAAGGGGAATATACGCTGCTGGCCAGAATCAAAGGTTCTGCCGACAACGGCTTCGTTATATTCCGTTTCAGCGCCCTGGCAAACAACTGGTTGATAATGCTGATATTCGGACTGCTGGGCGGACTGGGTCTTTTTCTCCTGGGAATGAACATGATGAGTACCGGAATGCAAAAGTCTGCCGGAGATAAGATGCGGAGTATTCTCAGCAGCCTTACACGCAATCGTATCTATGCACTGGGACTGGGCACATTCGTGACAATGGTTATCCAGAGCAGCAGCGCAACAACAGTAATGCTTATCAGCTTTGTTAATGCCGGGCTTATAAAATTTGCACAGTCGCTGGGAATAATCCTGGGAGCCGACATAGGTACAACCATCACAGCCCAGCTAATTGCCTTTAAACTTACCGACTATGCACTGCTGATGATAGCCCTGGGATTTGCGGTGCAGACTTTCCCTAAAAAAGAAAAAATAAAATACACCGGTGAAGCTATTCTGGGCTTCGGGATCCTGTTCTTCGGCATGCATATCATGTCGGAAGCAATGTATCCCCTGAGAACCTACGAACCCTTTATTCAATTTATTTTAAAACTTGAAAATCCGGTTACCGGAATTATCACCGGTGCACTGTTTACTGCACTTATTCAAAGCAGCGGAGCATTTATCGGAATAATGATAGTGCTGGCAACCCAGGGACTCCTAAGTCTCGAAGCAAGTGTGCCCCTCCTCCTCGGTGCCAACATAGGGACTGCAGTGACAGCTATCCTCGCTTCAATCAATATCTCCAGAGAAGCCAAAAGAGTTGCCCTCGCTCATACCCTGTTTAAAATTATGGGAGTTCTAATTATCGTATGGTGGATCCCCGACTTTATCAGGCTGATCAAAGCCATATCCCCTGCAGCAGGTCACTCAGACCAGATGAATCTGGTTGCAGCGGAACTGCCAAGACAAATTGCCAATGCACATACTCTCTTCAACGTGCTCATAACCCTGATCCTCCTGCCATTCCTGAATACCTTCGCAAAACTTATCGAGAGGATCATCCCCGTTAAAACAGAAGAGAAAACACTGCTGAAAACAAAATACCTCAGGGATGAACCGGATATGCCACCATCCCTCGCACTCAGTCTCGTTAAGGAAGAAATTGTCCACCTTGCCCATATTGTGCAGGATATGGTGAATAACTTCCTTAGCCCTTTTGTGGTAAAAGAACACCCCGATGTCGCCTGGATGATGCAAAAAGAAGAGGAGGTGGATTTCCTTACCGACAGTATTAATAACTTCGTACTGAAAACGGCTTCAAGCCATACAAAAAAAGAACGGATAAATGAAGCTTTCGAAATGCTCTATACTGTTAAAGAATTTGAACAGATCGCCGATATTGTAAGTGCTTTATATCTCGAAAAAGCGGGAAGATGGGTTAATTCCGACCTCGAATTCAGCGAGGAAGGGAAAAAAGAACTATCTGAATTCCATCTCCAGGTTGAAAAACAAATCTCCAGAGCTATAGCTGTTTTCAGGGAATATAACCTGGAAAAGGCACTCCTCATGGAAAAGAAACATCAGAAATATAAACAGGTGGCACTGGAATTCCAGCGCAGCCACTATAAACGGCTGGCCGGATTGATAGAAAGTTCCGTAAAAACGAGCAAAACACACCTTGAATTGATGACATTACTGGCTACTATTTACTCCCACGCAACCAATGTGGCAAGAATTATTTTACAGGAACCTGATAAACTAACCCAGGAGTAACTTTACATGTACTACCTGGAAATTTTATTTCACTGATTTTTATAAACTTAACCCCGAATATAATCAGATGCAGAAAGTTGATCCTAAAATCCACCCTTCGTGGAAAGAAATTCTTATTGAAGAATTTGATGCTCCCTACTTTACATCACTTAAAGAATTCCTTGTAAAGGAAAAAAAACAACATATCATATATCCTCCGGGAAACCTTATATTTAATGCATTCGACAAAACACCTTTTGATAATGTTAAAGTAGTAATCCTCGGCCAGGATCCTTATCACGGTCCCGGACAAGCCCATGGCTTATGTTTTTCTGTTCCAGCAGGCATTACCCCCCCACCTTCGCTTGTAAATATTTTTAAGGAACTGAATAACGACCTGAGTATCGCCATACCAAATCACGGGAACCTCGAAAAATGGACGGAACAGGGAGTGTTCCTCCTTAATGCCACCCTGACTGTAAGGGCAAACCAGGCCGGCTCACACCAGGGTAAGGGATGGGAACAGTTCACCGATGCAGTGATAAGAAAAATCTCAGAACAGAAAAAAAACGTGGTCTTCCTCCTCTGGGGAAATTTCGCCAGGGCTAAAAAAAATCTGATAGATCAATCTAAACATCTCATTCTTCAGGCCGCCCACCCTTCACCACTTTCCGCCTTTAACGGATTTTTCGGGTGTAAACACTTCTCTCTTGCAAATAAATACCTGGAAGAAAACGGATTGGATCCGGTTGAGTGGAATGTTGAATGATAATGGGATGCAAAAAGAAACTCATCGAAGAAACAAGAATTAACACCCTCACCGTTATACGCATGGAAGTCCCCTGCTGTGGCGGTCTCCTGCAGATGGTAAGACTTGCTCAGCAAAATTCCACTGTCAACCTCCCTGTAAAAGAAATCGTTATCTCCATTTCAGGAAAAATATTGACTGAAAGATGGGTACAAAAAATTTAATCCCTATATTTACGTAATCATTTACTCATATACTCATTTACTCATTTACTCATTTACTCATTTACTCATTTACTCAATTACTCATTTACTCATTTACTCATTCACTCAACCACTCAACCACTCAATCAATGTCAAAAATAATCTCCCTCTCCGAAGCAGCATCCATTGCCATTCATGGGATTATTCTCATCGCCAGGTCACAGAAGCCTCTCAGTGTAGTGCAGATCTCTGAGTTGACAGGAACTTCGAGGCATCATACGGCTAAAGTTATGCAAAGACTTGTCAAGGAAGGATATATAAATTCACTGCGGGGGCCTGCAGGTGGATTTTCCCTCCACAAACCGCCTGAAAAAATCAGTTTTCTGAATATCTATGAAGCCATTGAAGGGACCATAAATATCCCCTCCTGTCCCATGGATAAGCAGATATGTCCTTTCGATAAATGCATCATGAATAACTTATTGAACAGGATGACAGAAGAATTCAGGCAGTACATGGGTGAACAAAGGGTGTCTGATTATATGAAGTGATCAGAAAAAACGCCTGAACCCAATGATCTCCCTCACCTCCCTTAGTGTCTTCCCTGCACTGGCACGCGCTTTTTCCGCACCCATTTTTGCCACTTTTGACAGATATTCCTCATTATTGACAATATCCAGGATATTTTCCCGTAGCGGAGTGGTAAATTTAATAATATCCTCTGCCAACTGCTTCTTCATGTCGCCGTAACGTATCTGGCAGTTATTGTAAAGTTCACGGAAATGCCGGTATGTGGATTCATCCGACATCAGTTCCATGATATAAAAAAGATTACGCACCGGCTCCGACATTTTCTGCTTTGGCTTTTCAGGTCCCGCATCTGTTACGGCTCTCATCACTTTCTTCCTTATATCGGCAGGACTGTCCACAAGGTAAATACCATTCCCCTCCGATTTGCCCATCTTACCGGTACCGTCAAGCCCCGGAACCTTAACCAGCTCCTTACCGAAGTTAAAAGGTTCAGGCAGATTGAAATATTCTGTCCCGTAAATGGTATTGAACCGCCGCGCAAAACGCCTCGCCATTTCGAGATTCTGCTCCTGGTCCTTACCCACCGGTACTTTATGTGAATTATGAATAATTATATCAGCAGCCATTAACACAGGGTAAGTCAGAAGCCCGGCATTAACATTGTCCGGCTGCGATCTTATCTTCTCCTTAAATGTGGTTGTGCGCTCCAACTCCCCCACATAAGCATTCATATTAAGAAGCAGGTATAATTCGGGTATCTCAGGCACATCACTCTGAATATAAATGGTAGCTTTCTCCGGATCAAGCCCGGCAGCAAGATATTCAGCAAGAACCTGCCTTACATTGGTATGCAGATCCCCCGGCTTTGGATGTGTTGTCAGTGAATGAAAATCCGCAATGAAAAAAAAGCAGTTGTATTCTTCCTGCATCTTCACAAAATTCCTTACGGCACCAAAATAATTACCCAGGTGAAGGTTCCCTGTCGATCGTATCCCGCTTAAAACTGTTTCCATGTATAATATATTTTATTTTAATTGTTGTAACTATTCAGGTTATTTAGACTGAAGACTGAAGGCTTTTAGAATGCCGTTACAAAATCTGGTCCAGACGCCTGACACTTTTTCTTGTTCAATATTTTCTTATCAAGTATGTCTCTTCGGAAGTTTAAACAAGCCATTTATTACATGCAACTATATTCCTAAAGCCTAAATACCTATAGCCTAAATACCTGAGTAGTTACTAATAGTTCGTTAAATTAAAAAAACGCAAAGGTGCAAAGGCGCAGATTTGCCTTTGCGTTTAATTTTTATTTATACGAACTTCCGGATGCAAAGTACAAAACTATAAAATGTTCCGTAAAAATCTTAATTTTACATCTTTCCTTATTAAGGGCACCTCTAAAAACTCCAAATTCAAGGCTTGCAAAATTTGTAAAGCCGGAGTTCCGACAATTTTCGTCGGAATGAGGACTTTACAAATTTTGTATAACCCAGAAGTTGGAGGTTTTTCGAGGTGCATTTATTTTAATATATCACAATGGATTTTACTGAAACAACAAGACAACGTAAAGTATCAAGACTCCTGCAGAAAGAACTGGGAAGCTATTTTCAAAGGAACAGCACTCTTTTCGGCAACAAGATCATCACGGTTACCGTGGTAAGAATAAGTCCCGATCTGAGTGTGGCAAAGATCTACCTCAGCATCTTTCCCGTTAAACCCGGTGAAAACATACTGCAGATCATTAAGGAACATTCAGGCACCATCAGGCACTCTTTGGGTTCACAGGTTAAAAACCAGCTTAGAATTATACCCGAATTATCTTTCTTCATCGACGACAGCCTCGATTATATCGAAAAAATTGATAACCTGCTGAAATAGTGTTGTATGCATTATGATCCGATAAAACAACGCCTGGGAAAAATATTCAACACTCATCCTTTGTTGCGTATATTGTTTTATAACCTGCTGAATGTACTGTTGTTAAGAAGCTGGCATATCAGGAAAGAAATACGTTCCATGATATCTGTATTATCCTCCTCACCGGAAATCCTCGATGCCGGATCAGGTTTTGGACAATATTCCTGGTACATGGCCCGTAAGTTCAGAAATGGAACCGTTACAGGTGTTGACATCAAGGAAGAACAGGTGGATGACTGTAACGCATTTGCCATAGCCAGCGGATTATCGGGTAAAATGTCGTTCATGAAAGCCGATCTTACCCGTTTTCAGGATCCCGGCAGATTTAACCTGATCTTATCCGTTGACGTGATGGAACATATTGAAGACGACCATGCCGTATTTCATAATTTCTGCAACTCATTAAAAGAAGGAGGGATATTGCTTATCTCTACTCCTTCTGACCAGGGAGGATCCGATGTACATGAGGAGGGAGACCTGTCTTTCATTGAAGAACATGTTAGGAACGGGTATAATATGAATGATATGGAAAATAAACTTGCCGAAGCAGGTTTTCAGAATATCCAATCCCGCTTTACCTATGGAAAACCGGGAAACTTATCCTGGAAACTCTCAATGAAATATCCGGTTACTATGCTGAACATCTCACCTTTCTTTTACCTTGTTCTTCCCTTTTACTATATATTTGTATTTCCGTTCTGCCTTTTGTTGAATCTGGCAGATGTACTGATAACTCATAGATCAGGAACAGGACTTATTGTAAAAGCCATAAAATAAGGCAAATGCACTTCCCCTTTTATATAGCCAAACGATACCTGGCATCCAGAAAAAGCCGGAATGCTATAAATATCATCTCACTGGTATCCATATTGGGTGTGGCTACCGGAACCATGGCGCTAGTAGTCGTGCTCTCTGTCTTCAATGGTTTCGACGGACTGATCAAATCCCTTATCAGTTCTTTCGATCCCGATATTAAAATTACTGTTAAGGAAGGAAAGGTGTTCCACCCTGCCGATGCAGGGAAAGATAAAATTCTTGAAATCCCCGGAGTAGTTGCCATATCCGAAGTCCTCGAAGAAAATGCCCTTATACGCTATGATGAACGACAATATATCGCTACCCTAAAAGGAGTTGATTCAGCATATGTTTATGTGAACGGTATCGATACTATGATCGTTGACGGAAATTTCCTTCTCTATAAGGAAAATGTTGCCATGGCAGTATTAGGACAGGGAGTGGCATGGTTTCTGAAAGTAGGACTTACATTAACTAGTCCTCTGATAATCCATATGCCCAAAAGAACAGGCCGGGTAAACCCGGCAAACCCACTGGCCTCCTTCAATCGCTACCTGATCTGGCCTTCAGGTATTTTTGGCATAGAACAGGATTACGATTCAAAATATATAATTCTTCCCCTGGAGGTACTCAGAAACCTGATGGAATACCCTGCTGAAGTCACAGCCCTGGAAGTTAAACTGGATAACAGAATGGATAAAAAATCACTGCAGACAACCATCAGTAGTATTACCGGCGAAAACTTCAATGTGCTTACCCGCTATCAGCAGAATGAACTGTTTTACCGTATCATGAAATCTGAAAAATGGGCTATATTCTTTATCCTCATTCTCATTCTGCTAATAGCATCCTTCAACATAATAGCTTCCCTGTCAATGCTTATCATCGACAAGAAAAACGATATCACCACACTTCGTAACCTTGGGGCCAATAACTCTCTTATCAGAAAAATATTCCTGGTGGAAGGATGGCTTATCTCCATTACCGGCTCCACAACAGGACTCATCCTGGGCCTGATAATCTGCTTTATCCAGGAAAAATTTGAACCCGTTAAACTGGGAGGAAGCGGATCTTTTGTTATTGACGCTTACCCCGTAGATATCCACTTACCCGACATCTTTCTTATCTGGCTGACAGTACTGGCTATCGGTTTCCTGACTGCTTATTACCCGGTAAAACGCATAATTGTTAATAAATAGTGCCGGAAATCATCATTTACCTGTTTTTTTTAATAACATTTCAAAATACCTTTATTCCTTTGATTTTCTTGAAGATGTAATAATATTACATAATGTAGTGTGTGATTTTTCGTCAAAGATTTTACAAACTATGCAACCTATTTTTATTTTAACCCGTATATTTATTTGATTAACAGCACCTCTGTATCTGAAAAACTGAAAATGAAACTGCTTTTTCAACTGATCTTAGTAATAAGTCTTGCGCCGGTTAGTACATCCCTGTTCTCTCAACCTGTAATTATCGACGTCACTACTACTCCTGCCGATTGTAACGGTAGTGCAACGGGAACTGTTACCTTTTCAATCACCGGAGGGGCAAAACCTTATTATTATTATATTATTAAAGGAGGAGTGCCTCGTTCATCCCCGCAAACAAGTGATACAGTCTATACGTTCACGGATGTATCCGCCGGCACATATTTATGTATTGTGGAGGATAATAACTCAATGAATGACTTCAGGAACAGAACGGTTAGTCAGCCGCCACCCATTCAAATCACATCTGTTATTCTAACCCCCATAAGTTGTACAGGTTTTGCCGACGGAAAAATTAATGTTACAGCATCAGGAGAGTCCGGTAGTTATAATTTCCTGCTTAAACCTGACGGCCTTTCAACTATTACCGGATCATTTGAAGATCGCAGCCCGGGAAACTACCGTGTTGTGGTTTCAGATGCAACAGGCTGTCTGAGTAAAGACTCAACCGATATACTTACTTTCACTGATCCTGATCCGATAAGTATTACTTCGGAGAACAAAACCAATATCACCTGTAACGGGGCGAATAACGGAACGATAACTATCGGGGCATCAGGAGGGACAGGCACTTATACATATATAATATCTCCGGGTGGAACATCCAATCAAACCGGTCACTTTACAGATCTTGGCCCCAACACCTACACGGTTGAAGTCACCGACGGTAATACCTGCCCTTCTGCTACCAGCATTCCCCTGACCATCACACAACCCGACCCGCTCCAGTATACGCTGCAGACTTCCACCAACGCCTCTTGTTCTGGCGTGAACGACGGAACCATCACCGTTGCCGCTTCCGGGGGAACAACACCTTACCGCTTTACCCTTAGCCCCGGGGGAACGTTCAACGACGACGGACTATTCACCGGACTCGCTCCCGGCAATTATACCATTAGCCTTACCGATGCCAACTCCTGCGGACCCGTAGCAAGCATTCCGTTCAACATCACCCAGCCCGGTCCCATAACCATTACCGGCACCACTTTCTCGGATATCACCTGCTTCAATTTCAATAACGGTGAAATTCATGTCACCGCCTCCGGCGGTAATGCTCCCCTGACATATACCCTCAACCCGGGTGCCGACTCCAGGCCCGATGGCGACTTTACCGGGCTGTCGGAAGGCTCCTATACCATTACCGTCACCGACACCAAAGGATGTGCACCGGCTGTCACCCCGGCTATCAATATCGTTAACCCGCCCGACATTACCCTTAACCCGCCCGCGCTGACCCATATCACCTGCAACGGAGCTGCCAACGGGATAATCAGTGTTACCGCAAACGGGGGAACAGGAACCCTGCACTATACCCTAAACCCCACAGCCATTACAAATACCTCGGGAACATTTACCGGAAGGGGTCCGGGCGACTATACCGTAAGTGTCACCGACGATAACACCTGCCCCCAGAAAACCACCGGAACGCTCACCATCACCCAGCCCGACCCGCTCCAGTATACCCTGCAGACTTCCACCAACGCCTCTTGTTCTGGCGTGAACGACGGAACCATCACCGTTGCCGCTTCCGGGGGAACAACACCTTACCGCTTTACCCTTAGCCCCGGGGGAACGTTCAACGACGACGGACTATTCACCGGACTCGCTCCCGGCAATTATACCATTAGCCTTACCGATGCCAACTCCTGCGGACCCGTAGCAAGCATTCCGTTCAACATCACCCAGCCCGGTCCCATAACCATTACCGGCACCACTTTCTCGGATATCACCTGCTTCAATTTCAATAACGGTGAAATTCATGTCACCGCCTCCGGCGGTAATGCTCCCCTGACATATACCCTCAACCCGGGTGCCGACTCCAGGCCCGATGGCGACTTTACCGGGCTGTCGGAAGGCTCCTATACCATTACCGTCACCGACACCAAAGGATGTGCACCGGCTGTCACCCCGGCTATCAATATCGTTAACCCGCCCGACATTACCCTTAACCCGCCCGCGCTGACCCATATCACCTGCAACGGAGCTGCCAACGGGATAATCAGTGTTACCGCAAACGGGGGAACAGGAACCCTGCACTATACCCTAAACCCCACAGCCATTACAAATACCTCGGGAACATTTACCGGAAGGGGTCCGGGCGACTATACCGTAAGTGTCACCGACGATAACACCTGCCCCCAGAAAACCACCGGAACGCTCACCATCACCCAGCCCGACCCGCTGGAAGCATCAACTGACGGCTCTTCAAAACTGTCCGTTTCCTGCTATGGCGATAAAAACGGCTCTGTATATATAAATGTTACCGGTGGAACCACACCTTATACCTATTCATGGACAGGACCGGACGGATTCACCTCCCCGGACAAAGATATCACCGGCCTGGCACCGGGAGAGTATAACCTCTCCATTACCGACGCCAACTCCTGCATCGCCTCATATACCCCGATGGCAACAATAACTGAACCCGATCCGTTACAAATGTCACTCGCCAAAACAGATGTGGTTTGCAATGGTCAGGGTAACGGAACTATAACGGTAACCGCTTCAGGTGGCACACCTCCTTACCAGTATTCCAGAAACGGAATAACTTACCAGGCTTCCAATATTTTCAACAACTTATCTAAAAACACATATACTGTATATGTCAGAGATAATAACTCCTGCATTAAAACAGACGTGATCACCATCGATGAACCTGATAAACTGCTGATAACCTCCGAAATACGTATCGACGGTAACCTATGCCATGGCGATACCATGGGAGAAATACGGATACTTAATGTGAACGGCGGTGTTACCCCATATCAGTATTCCATTGACGGGGGGCTAACCTGGTCTTCTTCTCCCATTTTCAATAACCTTCCGGCGGGTTCCTACCAGACAGTCGTTAAGGATTTTAATGAATGTATGGCAACCGGAAACCTGAATAATATAAGTCAGCCTTCACCCATACGCATAGACGATTACGCACAGACCGACGTAACAGTATGTTATACAAGCCTTAACGGACAAATAGTCATTGAAGCCTCAGGAGGAACAGGAAGTAAAAGCTACAGCCTTGACGAAGGAATACCAAATACCACCGGAATATTTACAGGAGTCAGCGGAGGAAACCATACCATAACCATTTCGGACGAAAACAACTGTATAAATGATACAGTAGTGTATATTAACCACCCTGCCCCCTTGATCTTCACCTCTTTCACTGTCACTGATGTTACCGGCTGTACAGGAGATTCAACCGGTGCAGTCAGTGCTGTAGCAAGCGGTGGTACCGGCAGTATTGTTTACCGTATTAACGGGGGAACATTCCAGGCTGACAGCACCTTTACCGGCCTGGCCGCAGGTAACCACACCCTTACCATCATGGATGATAACAACTGCATAAAAGACAGCATCTTCAATATCTCTGAACCCGATCCCCTGGTCATCTCTTCCCTTACCAAAGAAGATATAAGCTGCAGCGGCGATGATAACGGGACCATAACGGTAATTGCAGCAGGAGGCACATCCCCATATACCTTTACACTTAATCCTTCGGCAGAGTTTAATAACGACGGATTATTCACTGCGTTGGCCCAGGGAACATATACAGTCAGCATAACGGACAATGAAGGCTGCGGTCCTGTTGAAAGCAGCCCCGTTACCATAAATGAACCCGCTCTGCTAAGTATTGATTCTGTCAGATGGACAGATATAAGCTGCACCGGAGATGCAAACGGAACCATAAGCATTTATGCATCAGGCGGTACCCCAACATTTACATACAGCATTGACAACGGAGTAAGTTTCCTGCCCGGTTCTGATTTCAGCAACATCGGTCCCGGCACTTATACCCCCCTTGTAAAAGACAACAGCGCATGTGAGGCAGTTGATGCCCCGGTAGTGCTGACAGACCCGGCTCCGCTGACGCCGGTTGCCGAGGCCTCAACTGATGTCACCGACTGCTTTGGGAACCTGAACGGATCCCTGGCATATGAAGTCAGCGGCGGAACCGGAGCCATACAGTATTCATACGATGGCATCAGCTGGCAGGCCGACGGAATATTTACGGGCATGGGAGGCGGAACCTATATAGTAACAGCGAAGGATGCAAATAACTGTACCCTGAACTCCGGTGAAGTGACTATTAACCAGCCTGACCAGATCACGGCCACCATAACAGGCACTCCCTGGTATAATGAATTTAAACAGGGAAGCATAACTATTTCCAATGTTGCCGGCGGAACAGGCAGTTACGAATTTTCCATCAACGGCATGGCTGGTCCGTTTACCTCCCAGACCAGCTATACAGGACTCGAAGCCGGCATTTATGACGTGATAGTGAGAGATGGCAACAACTGCACCTATATACAGCCTGTCACCATAAGCTCTGTTCCCTCCCTTGATGTAACCCTATCGATAACCGCGTCCACATGTAACGGATATGACGACGCGGTGATCCTCATCACCGTAAACGATGCCACAGGTCCTGTTGAATATTCCATTGATGACAGCCTCACCTGGCATGCCAATAATGAGTTTGCCGGCCTGGCTCCGGGGACATATTATATTGCAGTGAAAGAAGAATCGGGCAGATATTTCACAGATATAGTAAGCGTATATGAGCCATTACCTCTTGATATTTTAAGTGATATTACTTCTGCAACCTGCAACAGATATAGTCCTGACGGAGAGGTAATAATAACTGTAACCGGGGGAACGGGGACCATGTCATACCAGTGGGCTGACGGACCTGTCACAAAAGATCGTTCCGGCCTGGATGCCGGCAGCTACACACTGACAGTTACCGACCAGAACGGCTGCGAAACCACTGAGATAATAACTATGCCGGCCAAAACGAACGTAACGGCATCTGCCGGTGCCGATACCATTGTTTGTGAAGGCAGTACAATAATACTCGACGGACAGGGCGGAAGTATCTTCTCATGGTCGCCCGCAGAAGGACTCAGCAACCCGGGCATACCCAATCCGGCAGTCACAGTAACAAGCGAAGTAAGTTATATTCTCACAGCAGTGGGAACGAACGATTGCTATGATACCGACACCATAACTATTGGAATATACCCCAAGCTGGGACTTTCTGCAGGTAATGACACCACCGTTATTAAAAACAACCCTGTAAACCTGAATGCCACAGGCGGTCCGTATGTAAGCTATCAATGGAATCCTGCAACAGGTCTTGATAATACTATAACCCCCGACCCGGTGGCAGCGCCGCCTGCAAGCCAGACCTATGTGGTAACAGCAGTGGATGAACACGGCTGTGTTGAAAACGACACGGTTACCATTACCATCATAGAAAACATTGTCATCTATAGTTCATTCTCCCCTAATGATGACGGAATAAACGATTTCTGGGATATTGACAATGCTGAATATTATCCTGATATTTTAGTGGAAGTATTCAACCGCTGGGGAGAAAAGTTATTCAGCTCAAAAGGATATACTGCCGGTAAGCGTTGGGACGGATATCATAAAGGGAAGAAAGTACCCATCGGAACGTATTACTATGTTGTAATACCCTATAAAGGTGCCAGCGCATTAACCGGTCCTTTGACCATAATCAGATAAGCCATGCAGAGACTGGTGTACATAAGCTTAATGATCATACTGAGTACAACAGGTATGCTGGCTCAGCAGAATCCCCATTATACCCAGTATATGTTTAATGATTTCATCATTAATCCGGCAGTTGCAGGAACGAAGAACTATTACCAGATACGCTCCAATCACCGTTTTCAGTGGGTAGGACTGGTTGATCCGCCGATGACAAACACACTTAGTGTCTATGGCCCTCATGCAACGCTGGATATGGGGTATGGAGGATATTTCTATAATGACGTGACGGGCCCTTCCAGCCGTACCGGGCTTTCCGGCACCTATGCCTACAATATTGCACTGGACCGTGATATCCGTTTATCCATGGGCCTCTCACTGGGTATTATGCAATTCAAGATCGACGGATCACAGCTTACTTCAAAGGATCCTGCGGATATAGCGATACAGCCGGTTGTTTTTTCCACCTATGTGCCTGACGCAACCATAGGCGCCTATGTATATGCCGAAGAATTCTACGGCGGATTCTCCGTAACACAACTCTTCAATAACTCACTGAGAATATTCGAAGAAAAAAACGGACTGAATAAACTCAAAAGTCACTTCTATATTACCGGTGGATACATATACGAAATTAACCGCGAATTCAAACTCGAACCTTCCATTATCATAAAAGGCACAGCTCCTAAAGTGTTCCAGTTTGACCTTACCACCCGGGTGGTTTACAAGGACTTCGTCTGGGGAGGCCTTTCATTCCGGTCGAAAGACGCATTATCCATACTCCTGGGATATGTCCATGAAGAGAAATTTTATTTCGGCTATGCTTATGACATTGGCGTTTCAGGAATACGGAAATTCAACGCCGGAACGCATGAACTCATGATCGCATATAAATTCAACGAAATTAAGTAACCCCCTTTGTGCTCCTTCGTGTGTACTTAGTGTCCTTTGTGGTTAACCTCATTACGTTTTTAACCACAAATGGACACAAAGGGTTTCACAATGGACACGAAGGAGTTAAAGTTATTTTCGAAAATATTTGGATTCTGTATTTCAGGTTTATATTTTTGAAAAAAGATAACTAATAGTTTATGGTTGTTCAGAAGGATCAAATAAGGTCGCATATTGTATCCGTGGCGAGTAAGATTTTCACCAGGTTTGGCTTCAGGAAGACCACGATGGAAGAGATCGGTATGGCTTCAAAGAAAGGCAAAAGTTCCATTTACTATTACTTTAAGAGCAAGGAAGACATTTTTAAGGCTGTTGTGGAGAAGGAGGCAGAAGAACTTAAGAATGACCTGCAGGATGCTATTTCCGGGGTTGATGATCCTGCCGAAAAGCTGAGAACCTTTGTCCTTTTCAGGATGGACAAGCTGAGTACGCTCACCAATTTTTATGCTGCTTTAAAAAGTGAACACCTGGGGCACCTTGAATTTATTGAAAAGATAAGAAAGGAATACGACAAAAATGAGATCCGTATATTAAAAAGTATTTTACAAACCGGTATTGATCAGGGGAAGTTCAGTGTTGAAGATCCTGAGCTTGCTGCCGTTGCCATTGCCACTGCACTGAAAGGCCTTGAAGTTCCGCTGTTTATCAGAAAGGAACACGGAAATATTGAAGACAGGCTGGACAATCTTATCAGCTTTCTTTTCTACGGTTTAGTAAAAAGGTAATAATAATTCTCTCCCGACGCTGTTTTTCTTACTTTTTTGCCATTAACCATTGTATAACTTTATATATCATTGGTTATGGAGAAAAGTACTATTCCATCCTGGACTCAGGCAATAACTTTTGTTTCCGATGTATATGACCTTACGAAAAGTTTTCCCTGGGGAGAGTCTGATACTTTAAGTCAACGGATACGTAAAACAGCTGTTTCGCTCAGTATTGCAATTGATTCGGCAGGCGTTAAAGATCCGGGATTGCATATCTGCAATGATATAAACCCGGTACTCAGTCTTACTTCCATCCTTGAGACATATATCATCATGGCAGGTGAGCATAATTTCGGCAGGGATATTATACTCCTGCATGAGAAGGTAAAAGTACTAAAGGAAATGATAGAAAGCCCGGATGATGAAAGGGGGCAAAATACCGGAAACATTCCCTGTTATTCTGTATCATCGTCCGTGTTATCCTCATCAGCGGAAGTTTCCTTTTCAAAATCATGAGGAAAAAATCTTTTCTGAAAGATGAGGATAGCGGTTACTCCCAGGGTAATGGAGGAATCTGCAATATTGAAGACCGGGCGGAAAAATTCGAATGACTGGCCGCCCAGTACGGGGAACCAGTCGGGATAAAACCCTCTTATTATGGGAAAGTAGAAAATATCCACCACCTTGCCATGCAGGAAGGATGAATAGCCTCCGCCTTCGGGAAACATAACTGCCAGCGAATACGGTGTGGATTCTGAAAATATCATCCCATAGAACAGGCTGTCAATAATATTTCCAAAAGCACCGGCCATGATCATGGAAACAGAAATAATCAATCCGGTTGGCGATTTTATCCTTATAAGGTGCTTCAGATAAAATCCTATTCCAATTACAGCAATGATTCTGAAAATACTGAGGATCATTTTCCCGTAATCACCAGGGAGATTAATACCAAACGCCATTCCGTTATTTTCTATAAACTTGAAAATAAACCAGTTTCCCATTACATGGATATCCTGGTACAGATACATATTGGTTTTAACAATGAACTTTACCACCTGATCCAGTATAAGGATCAGTGCAATGGTTATGATAGCCTTACGTCCTAAAGTCATGGTATATTTGAAGTGATCTGTTACAAAAAAAACGCAAATAATATCTTCCTTCGTGTTCCTTTGTGCTATCCTTTGTGTCCTTCGTGGTTTATTTTTTTACCACAAAGGACACGAAGGGTTTCACGAAGGAACACAAAGGGGAGTCTTTGATTTAAATGAGGATGATGTATTAACGAACACCTTTTTCTTTTGCACCTATGCTTAAAGTCGCATGGGGCACTGCACGGAGTCTTTCTTTCGGTATCAGCATACCTGATTCACGGCAAATGCCATAGGTCTTATTCTCAATTCTTATGAGCGCAGCCTGCAGATGCTGAATAAACTTTTGCTGACGTTGTGCCAGCTTACCTGCTTCCTCCTTGGAAAGTGTTGCGGCTCCTTCTTCCAGCACCTTAAAGGTCGGCGAAGTATCCTGGGTGTCGTTATTATCACTCATGGTTATTGAACTCTTCAATAACTCATAGTCCTGCTTGGCTTTATCAAGCTTCTGAAGGATGATCTGCCTGAACTCATTCAGTTCCTCATCTGAGTATCTCGTCTTTTCAGCCATGGCATAAAAAATTAATTTTCCTAAAAATACGCATTTTTTTAATATATGCTTACGTTATTAATAATAGTTCGTTATGTTTTTGAACCATGCCGATAATGAGCGTTTTGTTAATTCATTCCGGTATTTTGCTTTCTGCTGATAATCAGCACTTCGCACCATTGCGCCCTTGGGTTTTATTCTAATTTAACGAACTGTTATTATTATTATATCCTTACTATTTTTATCGTTGTCCTGATATCATCATCTATTTCAATCTCCCTGGAATCTCCGTTCAGATTGTCAACAAGGTCTATTTTCCCTGCCAGTGTCTGTGATCCTATATAATCACTGAATCGCGTCACTGCTTCATTAATAGCATCATGTCTGCGGATCTCAATTTTTATTTTATCCGTAACATCAAAACCGCTTTCCTTACGTATATTCTGAATACGGTTAATAAATTCCCTGGCAATGCCTTCATGCCTGAGCTCATCCGTAATTGTAATATCCAGGGCCACTGTAAGTTTACCTTCATTAGCCACCAGCCATCCGGGTATATCTTCTGAGATGATCTCCACGTCATCAAGCTGCAGTTCAATCTTTTCCTCTCCCAGGTCCATAATACAGCTTCCTTTCTCTTCAAAACGCCGTATTTCGCTGCCGGTCATGCCTGCTATCCTGGCTGATACTGCCTTCATCCTGCTGCCGAATTTTGGTCCCAGCTTTTTAAAATCGGGTTTGACTTTCTTCACCAGTATACCTTCCGTATCCTCAATGAATTTAACCTCTTTAACATTCACTTCTGAAAGGATAAGGGTTTTAACAGATTCAAACTTCTCAACAAAATTCTTCCCGGGAACGGGTATCATCATACGATTCAGGGGCTGACGAACTTTAATGTTTACGCGTCGCCTCAGACTCAGTACCATGGAAGAAACCACCTGTGCAATCTCCATTCTTTCTTCCAATGACTTATTTATAAGCTTATTATCAAATTCCGGGAATTCGTTAAGGTGGACAGAATCGAGCTTATGCTTCCGTGTAACTATATTTAAATCTCTGAAAATCTTATCCATATAAAACGGGGCAATTGGTGATGCCAACACAGCAACCGTTTCCAGGCAGGTATATAGTGTCTGATAGGCAGCAATCTTGTCTTTTGTATATTCTCCTCCCCAGTAACGCTTTCTGTTCAGCCGCACGTACCAGTTGCTGAGGTTATCGATAACAAAATCCTGAATAAGTCTTCCGGCCTTCGTAATTTCATACTCAGCATAGTTTTTCCTTACTTCTTTAACGAGTGAGTGAAGCAGGGAGATGATCCAGCGGTCTATTTCAGGGCGTTCGCTCATCGGGATTTCCTCTTCACTACAGGTAAATCCATCTACATTTGCATATAATGCAAAGAAGGAATAGGTGTTATACAAGGTGCCGAAGAACTTCCGTTTCACCTCATCCAGTCCGCTCTCGTCAAACTTCAGGTTATCCCAGGGCTGGGAATTTGTCATCATATACCAGCGCAGGGGGTCAGAACCGTACTTTTCAATGATTACGAAAGGATCAACGGCATTACCCAGTCTTTTCGACATCTTATTCCCGTTTTTATCCAGCACAAGTCCGTTGGAAATGATATTTCTGAATGAAACGCTATCGAAGAGCAACACGGCGATGGCGTGCAGGGTGAAAAACCATCCCCGGGTCTGATCGACACCTTCGGCGATAAAATCTGAAGGAAAGAAGTGGTTGAAGTTTTTGCTGTTCTCGAAGGGATAGTGCACCTGAGCGTAGGGCATAGCTCCGGAGTCAAACCATACATCGATAAGATCCGGCTCGCGGAACATTTTATTGCCGGTGGGACTTACCAGGATAATGTCGTCGACGAATGGCCGGTGCAGATCAAAGCGATTGTAATTTTCGGTGGAAAAATCCCCTTCCTCATACTCCGCAAGAATATTTTTACTCATAAACCCGGCTTTAACCGATTTTTCGATTTCGGCTTTCAGCTCCGCCACCGAGCCTATACAGGTTATCTCCTTTTTATCTTCCGACATCCATATCGGGAGTGGTGTTCCCCAGAACCTGGAACGCGACAGGTTCCAGTCGACCAGATTTTCCAGCCACTTGCCAAATCTGCCTGTACCTGTTGATTCCGGTTTCCAGTTGATGGTGTTATTCAGTTCCATCATCCGGTCTTTCATTGCTGTAGTGCGTATAAACCAGGAGTCCAGCGGATAGTATAATACCGGTTTGTCGGTACGCCAGCAATGCGGATAATTGTGAATATGTTTTTCAATCCTGAAAGCCCTGTCGTTAAGCTTCAGATGAACGGCTATGTCAACATCCACAGGTACTGCATCTTTCGGAATACTTTCATCGTATTCATTCTTAACATACCTTCCGGCAAATTCACGATAATTTTCAGTATTTACATTTGTGCTGATGAATTCCGTATCCATGTCGTCCATGCGGTAAAACCTTCCCTTCCTGTCTACCAGGGGACACATCATGCCGTCCTTATCTTTCACCATCAGCGCATTTATGTCATTTTCCCTTGCCACACGAAGGTCGTCCGCACCAAAGGTAGGAGCGATATGAACAATGCCGGTACCGTCTTCCGTTGTGACAAAATCGCCTGTAACAACCCTGAAAGCATTTTCCCCTGGATTCACCCATTTCAGAAGCTGTTCATACTGTACGCCCATGAGTTTACTTCCCTGAAACTCACCCAGTATCCTGTAGGGAACATTCTTATCTCCCGGAACATATTCCTCCGGCTGCAGGCTGGCATTTTTATCGGGAAAATATACCGTAAGCAGGTCCTTTGCCAGAATAATCGTTGCCGGACTGCCGCTATAAGGATTGAAAGTTTTAATCCTCAGGTATGTGATATCTGAACCAACAGCCAGGGCTGTATTGGAAGGAAGCGTCCATGGAGTGGTGGTCCAGGCAAGAATATATACCGGCGTATCAGTCTTCTCAAACAGGAACTCCGAAATGCTGTTCCTTATAACGCCGAACATGGCCGTACAGGTGGTATCCTTAACATCGCGGTAACATCCGGGCTGATTCAGTTCATGCGTGCTGAGCCCGGTACCGGCCGCAGGTGAATACGGCTGAATGGTATATCCCTTATACAGAAGATCTTTTTTGAACATCTCCTTAAGTAACCACCATAAGGTTTCAATATACCTGTTATCATACGTGATGTAAGGATCACTCATGTCTATCCAGTAACCCATCTTGTCTGTAAGATCCTCCCACTCACGGGTGTATTTCATCACCTCCTTTTTGCAGGCGTTATTGTATTCAGCAATGGAAATCTTTTTGCCTATATCTTCCCTTGTAATGCCCAGCATCTGCTCAACGGCCAGCTCTACCGGAAGGCCGTGAGTATCCCAGCCGGCTTTCCTGTTTACCCGGTAACCCTCCAGCGTCTTAAAGCGACAAATAATATCCTTTATGGTACGGGAAATGACATGGTGAATACCCGGTTTACCGTTGGCAGAAGGCGGCCCTTCATAAAAAACAAAATCCGGAGCCTCTTCACGGATAGCCAGACTCTGGTGAAATGTATTTTCCTCCTTCCATACCTTCAGCATGTCCCTGTTGATAACGGCAAGATCAAAGTTCTTATACTCACGGAACTTTCTTTCCATCCTTAAACTCCTTAAATAATACAGTTTAATAAAAATCGCACAAAGTTAGAAAAAAAATAGTTTAAACCGTTTTTAAGGTTTAATTTGTATTTTTGAGGTGTCATTTAACCCCTTCGCGTGTACTTTGTGCATCCTTTGTGTCCTTTGTGGTAAAAAAAATTAACCACGAAGGACACTAAGGGTTTCACAAAGGGCACAAAGGAAAAATAATAATATTATGTTTTCTGGAATTGTTGAAGAAACAGCTACGGTTGTTAAAATTGAAAAAGAAAAAGAGAACGTGCACATCACCATGACCTGTTCATTTGTTGATGAGCTGAAGATCGATCAGAGTGTCTCGCATAACGGGGTATGCCTCACGGTTGTGGCCATAGAGGGAAATACCTATACAGTGACCGCCATAAAGGAAACGCTCATTAAATCGAATCTGGGTTTATTACAGCCGGGGGATGAGGTGAACCTGGAAAGGAGCATGAAGATGGATGGGCGCCTCGACGGTCATATGGTGCAGGGTCATGTTGACACCACTGCTGTCTGCACCGTTGTTCGTGAATCTGAAGGAAGCTGGTATTACAGCTTCAGGTACGATGCAGTTAATGATGAATATCTGACTGTGGAAAAAGGGTCCGTGTCTGTCAACGGTGTGAGCCTTACGGTTGTAAATTCACGGGAAAATTCATTTGAAGTGGCTATTATCCCTTATACGTATAATGTTACCAACTTTCATACCTTCAGGGAAGGGACAGTGGTAAACATTGAATTTGACATTATCGGGAAGTATATTGCAAGGATATTGAAACAGCAGATGGCAGCAAAAAAATAATAACGTCTCCCTTCGTGTCCCTTTGTGCCATCCTTCGTGTCCTTCGTGGTTAAATACGTTTTAAGGTTAACCACAAAGGACACAAAGGTTTTCACGAAGGGACACGAAGGGGTTATAAAAATATCATTTTTTAATGGAAAAACTCTGGATCTATAACACCCTCACCCGCAGGAAGGAAGAATTCATCCCTTTAAATCCCCCTCATGCAGGCCTGTATGTCTGCGGGCCGACAGTTTATGGTGATGCTCATCTGGGTCATGCCAGGCCTGCGATAACTTTCGATCTGCTGTTCAGGTATCTGACATACCTGGGCTATAAAGTAAGGTATGTGCGTAACATCACTGATGTAGGGCATCTGGAGAATGATGCGGATGAGGGTGAGGATAAAGTGGGGAAGAAAGCCAGGCTGGAGCAACTGGAACCTATGGAGGTT
Organism: uncultured Bacteroidaceae bacterium; assembly: GCA_964454295.1. Classification (GTDB taxonomy): domain Bacteria; phylum Bacteroidota; class Bacteroidia; order Bacteroidales; genus CAYVTV01. The sequence goes on along the minus strand of CAYVTV010000001.1, from coordinate 42,742 downwards.
GTACAATACTATATTAACCGTTACCATGATAATATGCGGCTGCTGAATGTTCTGCCGCCATCGATAGAACCCCAGGCCTCAGGCCATATTATTGAACAGCAGGAGATGATAAAGAAAATACTGGATGCCGGATATGCTTATGAGGTAAACGGATCGGTATATTTTGACGTACAGAAGTTCAGCCGTGATCATGCCTATGGTAAATTATCGGGAAGAAAAACGGATGAGCTGCTTGCCAACACCAGGGAGCTGGAAGGCAGCTCCGAGAAACGCAGTCCGCTGGATTTTGCCATATGGAAAAAAGCGGGTCCCTCTCATGTAATGCGGTGGCCTTCGCCCTGGGGAGAAGGGTTTCCCGGCTGGCATGTCGAATGCTCCGCGATGTCGGAAAAATACCTGGGTAAGGTCTTTGATATTCACGGTGGCGGCATGGACCTTCTCTTCCCCCATCATGAATGCGAGATAGCACAGACAGTGGCCGCCAACGGTAAAGAGTCGGTGCGTTACTGGATGCATAATAACATGATAACCATCGGCGGACAAAAAATGGGTAAGTCGCTGGGTAACTTTATCACCCTCGATGAGCTGTTCTCCGGCTCGCATAAGCTGCTGGATAAGGCTTATTCGCCTATGACCGTACGCTTTTTCATTCTTCAGGCACATTACAGGGGAACGCTCGACTTCTCCAATGATGCCCTGCTGGCAGCAGAAAAGGGATTGCAGCGACTTACGGAAGCCATTGAAAATCTCACCAGGATAACACCTGCCGGCAAATCTACCGTTGACATAACACGTATCAAAAAAGCCTGTATTGAGGCCATGGACGATGACCTGAACAGCCCCGCGGCCATAGCTTCTCTCTTCGAAGCTGTTAAAATGATCAATATCCTCAGGGAAGGAAAACAACAGATCTCTGAAGCCGACCTTTCAGACCTTTCCTCGTTTTTTAATACCTTCATTTTCGATGTATTGGGACTTGCGAAAGACGATGCAGATCATGATACGGAAAAGACAAACCTGCTGGTGGATGCCATCCTGAAAATACGGCAGGGCGCCAAAGAAAAAAAGGATTTCACTCTCTCCGACCAGATACGTGAGGAGTTGCAGAAAATAGGGATTGAGATCAGGGATGTGAAGGAGGGGACGGAGTGGAAGTGGGGGAAGTGACGAGTGACGAGTGACGAGTGACGGGGGAAGGGATCACGGGATCGAGGGATCAGGGGATCGAGGGATCAGGGGATCAGGGGATCGAGGGATCAGGGGATCAGGGGATCAGGGGATCGAGGGATCAGGGGATCAGGGGATCAGGGGATCAGGGGATCGAGGGATCGCGGGATCGCGGGGCAAAGGGACACAGAGGGACACAGAGGGGAAGAACGACGTTGTAGATACACGTTTCAACACGTCTCGCCCTGCCCCGGGGCATCAATTTAATAGCCAGGGGTGGCAACTCCTGGAAAAATGACGAAATGAAAATCCGCCGAACAGAAATTAGCTCTTTATATCGACCTGTTCATTGAGACGGAAAAGATACAGTTGATTGAGAAAAAAAATATAGTATTAATAAAAAATTTGTAACCCTTCGTATTCCTTTGTGTTAACCTTCGTGTCCTTCTGTATTTAAACTTCGTGTCCTTCGTGGTTAACCTTTGTGTCCTTCGTGGTTACCCCCCCCCGAAAATTCATTTATGCTTTTTCATAGTAAACGCGAACGAGCTTCCCTTATCCGGCACACTTCTTACATTGATGGTTTGATTATGGGCTTCGATGATATGCTTCACAATGGACAATCCCAATCCTGTACCTCCCTGGTCACGCGACCGGGATCTGTCGGTACGGTAAAACCTCTCAAAGATCCTTGGCATATCTTTCTCCGGAATGCCAATGCCGTTATCGCTTACATCCACCAGAATTATTTCTCCCATATCCATAAAGGATACTGTAGTCTTTCCCTGTTTCTTACCATAACTGATTGAATTGATCAGCAGGTTATTCATCACTTCCTGAATCCTTCTCCTGTCGGCGATAACCCTGATCGGTTTATTGTAGTTTGCTGCAAAATGAAGTTTTATGTCCTTCTGTTTTGCCCTGATCTCAAGCATCTCGAACACCTCATCCACAAGTTTCACTATATCAAACTCTTCCATAACCAGTTTCAACTCTCCTGACTCCAGCCTCGATATCGACTCCAGGTCCTCTACAATGGATATCATACGATTGATGCTTTTCTCCGTCCTCTCAAGGTACAGCCTGTTGATGGAAGGATCCTCAAGACCACCGTCCAGCAATGTCAGAATATATCCCTGAATATTAAACACAGGAGTCTTTAACTCATGCATCACATTCCCCATAAAATCCTTCCGGTATTTCTCAAGCTGTTTTAACTTTTTTATTTCTCTGGTTTTTTTATCTGCCCAGTCTTCCACCTCCTTATTGACATGCGATATGATATCCTTATCCATCTGCTTCTTTAATTCCTTTTGCGATATGGCATACTCATGAATGGTTTTATAAATAGGCTGTATCTTTTCAAAGATAAAACTGGTAAGGGTGTAATACACAATAACATAAGTTATTATAAAAAATGCAGATGCTGCTATGACTATTGCCAGCCATAATTTTCCGGGATTAACCAGTCCGGATATAAATAAAGTCCCTGCAAATATGGAAGTTATTAGCAGAGCGATGAATGCAGCAAGTTCTTTGGGTGATGAGGATTTCATGGATCAGTATATAAAGTTGAAAGTTTGTAAAGTTTGTAAAGTTTGTAAAGTTTGAAAGTTGAAAATTGAAAGTTTGTAAAGTAGGTTACTGGTTATACAGGATAAATCTGATTTGTCTGAATATAATTAATTATGCCTTAGTAGAGACGTGCCTCATGGCACGTCTCTACACGAGGCACGTCTCTACATTATAACCATTATTTTCGTTTCCTCCGTTAGCTTCATATTATGCATATCCAAATGCGTCAGGAGGTTTATTCCCGGTTTACGTCCGGGTTGCAGTGAACCAAGTTCATTTTGTATACCCAAACTACAGGCAGCCAGCCAGGTAAGCCTGGAGATGAGTTCAGAAAGACTCATAGAAGGATTCCGTTCCTGGATTATCAACATATATTTCAGTATCTTTAAGGATTCAGCAGGGTCATCTGCAATCCTCACCTTCATTATACTTCCCACCCAGCTTAAAAATTCATCTAAATAGGGGAATTCAGGTGTCTCATTGCTCATTTCCGCCAGGTCTTTTAAAAACGGGGATATAATAAACCCCGGTGTGATTATGCCGCTGTAAAATTCAAGCCCTGCTGTCTCCCTGAATTCTCCCCCTGTATCTGTCAACTGTAGTATGGTGCCGTCACTGCTGAATTCCACAATGCCATACTTCAGGGATGCGGTGTGTCCCGGAATTATATAATGAGCCGATATTCTCCTGGTTTCCATGATATTATTCGTATGGCGACAACCTTTCAAACATAGGATCATTTTTTCGGAGCGTGTCCAGCATATAGTTGAGTTTCATCAGCACTTCATTATATATTTTCTCATATATCTCCGGCTTCCTCACATAAGAAGCTACGGTGGAGTCGAATTGTTCCCTGCTATAACCATACTTCTGTATTATAGGCCCGTAAATATCGAGGGTGTCTTTTGAGGAATATTTCCTGTAGTATTCCGACTTGCCGGTAATAGCTTCCATAATATGTATCTCTGCAAGGATAGATACGAATTTGTTCTTAGGGATAGTACGCCGGTGGCTGAATCGTGAAAATTCTTCCGAACAACTGGTAAGTGTGAGTATCAGTGATATAAAGATGAATGTTTTGTGCATTTTGTTTTGAGGATTAAAGTTTCTTTAACAGCATTACGTATTTAACCACGAAGGACACGAAGGTTTTTCACGAAGGACACGAAGTCCATATTGCTGAATGATTGCCCTTTGTGTCCTTCGTGATATCCTTTGTGTTCCTTTGTGGTTCCCTAGAATATTTACACAAACCCGAAATCAAGCTGACGTTTTGCCATATTCACATTCTTCACTTCAATTTCTATTTCATCACCCAGCTGGAAGGATTTTTTGCTATACCTCCCCTTTAGGGTATAATTTTCCTCATCGAACTCATAAAAATCATCTGTCAGGCTTTGCAGGCTCACCATTCCCTCGCACTTATTTTCGATGATCTCCACATATATTCCCCAGTTGGTAAGGCCTGAGATGATGCCCCTGAAGGCCTGTCCCACTTTATCCCTCATAAACTCGACCTGTTTATATTTGATCGAAGCCCTTTCCGCATCCATGGCTCTTCTTTCCATTTCTGAGGCATGATCGCATCTCTTCTCGTATCTGATCTTACTCTTTTGTTCCCCGCCGTTCATATAATGATGCAGGAGCCGGTGCACCATAAGGTCGGGATATCTCCGTATCGGTGAGGTAAAATGGGTATAGAACGGAAAGGCAAGTCCGTAATGCCCTATATTGCCAGTTGAATATCTTGCCTTGGCCATTGATCTCAGCGCCAGGGTTTCGATAAGGTTCTGCTCTTTTTTGCCTTCCACATCTTCGAGGAGTTTATTGAACGACAGGGCGGACTTTCTCCCCGGACCCAGTTCCAGATTATACCCGAACTTCTTCACAAACTTAGAGAATGATTCCAGCTTCTGCGGATCGGGGTTGTCGTGTATACGGTACACAAAGGTCTTTCCCTTCTCTGTTGTCTTCCCCGTTACATTTTTATTCTTTTTATCCTGTATATACACACAGCCATTATGGACAAATTCGGCAACGCGTTTGTTGGCCAGGAGCATAAATTCCTCTATCAGCTGGTTTGATTCCTTCTGTTCGCTGAAGAATACTCCCGTGGGAAATCCTTTCTCATCGAGATGGAATTTAACCTCCACCTTGTCGAAACCAATGGATCCCTGGTCGGACCTCCGCTTTTTCATTATCTGTGCCAGCCTGTGCAGTTCGAGTACCTCTTCCTTCACCGGACCGTCTTTTCCCATGATGATATCCTGGGCCTCCTCGTAATTAAAGCGTTTGCGGGAACGAATGACCGTCCTGCCGAACCATTCCCTGATGACCTCAGCATTCACGTTCAACTCGAAGACAGCCGAGAAACACAGTTTATCCTCATCCGGACGCAGGGAACATATGTTATTGGATATCTTTTCCGGCAGCATGGAAATGGTCCTGTCCACCAGGTATACCGAAGTCGCCCGCTCATAAGCTTCATCATCGATAACGGTCTTTGGCCTCACATAGTGGGAAACGTCGGCGATATGCACACCCACTTCGAAATGGCCGTTATCGAGTTTCCTCAGCGACAATGCATCATCAAAGTCCTTCGCATCTTCAGGGTCAATGGTAAATGCAGGAATATTCCTGAAATCTCTCCTCTCTGCAATGTCCTTGTCAGTTATCCGTTCACTGATCTTTTCTGCCTCTGAATTTAATTCAGGTTTAAACCGGAAAGGCAGGTCAAACTCCGCGAGGATAGCGTGCATCTCCACATCATTCTCACCGGGATTACCGAGGACTTCGACAATTTCTGCCACCGGATTTTTCATTCCCGCCGGCCATTCAATGACCCTGGCTATGGCTTTCTGCCCGTTCTTCGCGCCTTTCAGCCTGTCGAGCGAAATAAACAGATCGTAGGGCATCTTCTTATTGTCGGAAACAAGAAACGCAAAATGTTTCGATATCTCCACCGTGCCCACAAAAGTATCCCGCGCTCTTTCAATGACCTGTATAACCTCTCCCTCGTACCTTGTTTCCCTGCTGCGACGGGGGTAAACATACACCTTCACCAGGTCGCCATCCAGTGCTGAATGCAGCAGGTTACGCGCAATGAACACATCATCCTCAATCTCTTCCGTTACCACAAAGGCATACCCATGCTGGGTCATGTCAATCTTACCCGTAATATATCCTGCCCGTGGCTTGAACTTATACCTGCCGGTTTCAATCTCCTCCAGCTGTTCACTGGCCTTTAGTTCATCGAGTACCTGGATTACCAGCTGGCGAATATTCTGGTCTTTTATCCCCAGGAATTTTGAAAGCTGCTTGTAATTATATGTTTTGGCAGGATTGTTCGAAAAGATGCCAACCACCTTACCGGTGAGTGTATCCTTGTTGAATAAATTCTGTTTTCTGTTTTTTCCTTTTCTGGCCATACCTTTGTGTCTTTGTGTACCTTTGTGAATCCCTTCGTGTCCTTCGTGGTTAAATACGTAATGAGAATAACCACGAAGGACACGAAGGGATTCACAAAGGTACACAAAGGATTGATATATTACTATTTATTTAAAAACCCGGATTTTTTTAATACTCCTATTTCCTTCTCCAGGTTGGAAGAGAATATGCCCTTGTTCAGGTTATGTTCGATGGTTCCGACCGACCAGAATTTACCTTCAGCTACTTCTTCAGGGTTAAATACCGGCTGAACATCTGTCACCGTAACGAACATATACACCAGTTCCTTTTCAGCGTCTGTTTCCCAGATATACTTCCTCACAAACACGGGTTTAAATTCCTTCAGTCCTATTTCTTCGGCTGTCTCCCGTCTCAGGCTTTCTTCGAGTGTTTCTCCCCATGAAATATGGCCCCCCACGGCAGTGTCCCATTTACCGGGTTGTATCAACTTGTTATCCGGCCGTTTCTGCAGGTAAATTTCCCCTTTCGTGTTAAAAACGTGCAGGTGCACAACAGGGTGCAGAAGTTTCTTTTCCGGATTGTAATGCAGTTCAGTGCGCAGAGCTTTTCCAATGACGGCTCCGTTCTCATCCACAAGTGGTACTACCTCTTTTCCCGTGTATTTCCGGTTTTGCCAGCGTTTGCTCAGCATCTCGTAAGCGAAGTATACCAGTATAAGCAGGTAAAACATTACGCCGCTGATAAATCCCCATGCCCGTGTAGACATAAAAAATACGCTTGCCAGGACGAGCAGGGTGTGGGCGAGTATCAGCCAGAATAACACACGGAGGCTTCTTGTGAGTTTTACCGCTGCAGAAGGATAAAGTTTTATGTTTTTAAAATAGCGTCCCGACATTTCCATGATATAATTCTTTTTCCCATAACCGGAAAAGCCAAGCATTACAAGCAGTATCCCTTCAATTACCACCGGTTTGAGTTTAAAGAAAACGTCATTGTCCATAAATACCGACACCAGCGCCAGGACAGTGAGTATGCCGATATCCATGAGGATGAATTTTTCGAACCTGCCGGAGCGGATAAAGACGATGATAAGCTCCGCAAAGCCCAATACAATAGCTATATACAAGGCTGTTGCCGTACTCCATATCTCATCGGCGATGATGAAGGCCAGGAGGGGGAGCAGGCCGGGGATGAGGTCGCGAAGGAGGGAGGAGGTGGACATGGGGGAAGTAGTTTAAGTGGTTACGTATTAACCTTTGTGTACCTTTGTGTTGTACTTCGTGTCCTTTGTGGTTAACCTCAATACGTATTTAACCACAAAGGACACTAAGGGTTTCACGAAGGACACGAAGGAGAATAGAATTCATAAACCTTCTCTATTCCTTCTTTCAGGCTCAGTTTGGGTTTCCATCCCAGCCGGGTTAATTTTGAAACATCCATAAGCTTCTGCATGGTTCCGTCGGGACGGGAAGTATCCCATTCAACTCTGCCTTTGAACCCGGTGATCTCTGCAATGAGGGTTGCCAGGTCTTTTATGGCTATATCCTCTCCCCTTCCGATATTGATATGGGTATTGCGTATATTTTTCACCTCTGCCTTCAGCATGGAAGGATCTTCTATAAGGTCGTTAAAATCCAGGTTTTCAAAGATAAACACAATGGCATCGGCCACATCGTCAGAATGAAGGAACTCGCGGCGGGGTGTTCCCGTTCCCCAGAATTGTACAACCACTCCGTTATTGTCGCGGGAAATCCCGTATTTTGACAGTTTTTTCATTATCTCCTCTTCCTCTGCGCTGCCGTCGATACCTTCCACCGGGTACCTGCTGAAGTCTCTTCGCAGTGCGGGCACATCGTTATTCATAAGGCATTTCCCCAGGTGGAGCTTGCGTATGATGGCGGGCATGACATGCGATCTTTCCAGGTCGAAATTATCGTTGGGGCCGAAAAGGTTGGTAGGCATCACGCAGAGGAAGTTGGTACCATACTGCAGGTTGAAAGCTTCGCACATCTTTATGCCGGCGATCTTGGCTATGGCATACGGCTCGTTCGTATATTCCAGTTCAGAGGTAAGGAGGTATTCCTCTTTCAGCGGCTGGGGTGCATTCTTAGGGTATATACAGGAGCTGCCCAGGAAGATGAGCTTCTTCACCCCATGCTTCCATGCGTTGATGATCACATTGTTCTGTATCTGAATGTTCTCATAGATAAAGTCGGCCCTGTAGGTGTTGTTGGCGACAATACCTCCCACTTTGGCAGCGGCAAGAAAGACATATGCCGGCTTCTCTTTCCTGAAGAACTCATCGACCCTGACATTATCTTTGAGGTCGAGCTCGTCAATAGTGCTGCTGACGATACCGGCATACCCCTTGTCGGTAAGCTTGCGCATGAGGGCGGAGCCAACGAGGCCGGTATGGCCGGCGAGGTAGATTTTTTCATTTTTTGATATCATAGTGTAATAATTGTATTCCTTCGTGTCCTTTGTGATATACCTTTGTGTCCATTGTGGTTAAATACGTAATGAGGTTAACCACGAAGGACACGAAGGCTGACACAAAGGACACTAAGGAGTTTTATTTGCCTTGCATTATCTTCTCCCTGCCTATAAGCCGCAGGTCGCCTTTTACCATCTCCTTCACCAGGTCGTGCAGGGTATATTGCGGTTTCCATCCCAGCTTCTGTCGTGCCTTTTCCGCGTTACCCACAAGCATGTCCACTTCGGCGGGACGGAAGTAGTCGGTGTCGACTTCCACCACGCACCTGCCCACCGCATCTTTACCCAGTGTGCTGTTGTCCGGTAACTGATGTATTCCGGCAATATATCCCTTTTCGTCCGTGCCCTTCCCGCGGAATTCAACTTCCACTCCTGCTTCAAGGAAGGCCATACGTATAAACTCCCTCACTTCGGTCATGATGCCTGTGGCGATGACAAAATCCTCAGCTACATCCTGTTGCATGATCATATGCATGGCTTTCACATAGTCCTTTGCATGTCCCCAGTCGCGTCGGGCCGAGAGGTTACCCATATACAGCTTATCTTTCATACCCAGCACTATCTGTGCTACGGCGCGGGTGATCTTGCGGGTGACAAATGTCTCGCCGCGTATGGGCGACTCGTGGTTGAACAATATGCCGTTGCAGGCAAAAATATTATATGCCTCCCTGTAGTTCACCGTTATCCAGTAGCCGTAGAGTTTTGCCACACCATACGGGCTTCTCGGATAAAACGGGGTTGTTTCGGTTTGCGGCACTTCCTGCACCTTCCCAAAAAGCTCACTGGTGGAGGCCTGGTAAAATTTTGTTTTCTTTTCGAGGCCTAACAGGCGTATGGCTTCGAGCATCCGAAGGGTACCCAGACCATCAGAATTAGCCGTATATTCGGGAGTTTCGAACGACACCTGGACGTGACTCTGTGCTCCCAGATTATATATTTCATCCGGCTGAACCTCCTGCACGATACGTATCAGGTTGGTTGAGTCGGTAAGGTCACCGTAATGAAGGATGAACTTCTTCTCCTCCTCATGCGGATCCTGGTACAGATGATCAATCCTTCCCGTGTTGAACATGGAGCTGCGCCGCTTGATACCATGAACTTTGTACCCTTTTTCCAGCAGATATTCTGCGAGGTACGCTCCGTCCTGCCCGGTAATGCCGGTGATGAGTGCTGTTTTTGACATTTGATTGTTGTTTAAATAACAAAGATAGAAAAAATAGACTTCCCTTCGTGTCCTTCGTGAAATCCTTCGTGTCCTTTGTGGTTAATCTCAATACGTATTTAACCACGAAGGTACACGAAGGATTTCACAAAGGAACACGAAGTTCGGCTAAATTCATTATTTTTGCTGAAAAACCATGATCACCATCACCGGCGCCACAGGCCTGCTTGGATCCAGGGTATTGTTTGATCTTCTTTCTTCTTCAACGGAAAATATACGGGCGTTAAAGAGGGAAACCAGCAATACCGAAGCCATACGGCATGTATTTTCCTGCTACACCTCTGATCCTGATTCTCTTTTTGAACGTATTGAATGGGTGGATGTTGATATCCTGGATTACGATTCTGTTGCCGATGCGCTGGAGGGAACTTCCCGGCTTTACCATGCCGCCGCGTTTGTGTCGTTCAACCCGCGCGACCGCAACCGGATGATCGTTAATAACGTGACAGGAACGGCCAACATTGTCAATGCATGTCTCGACCTGGGCATTGAAAAGTTGTGTCATGTGAGTTCCACCTCAGCCCTGGGTGAAGCCGCCCGGGGAGAAGCTGTTACCGAGAATATGATCTGGCGGCCCGACAAGAAAAACACAGGGTATGCCATCAGCAAGTTCAAATCGGAAATGGAAGTATGGCGGGGTATGGAAGAGGGCCTTAATGCGGTGATAGTGAACCCTTCCATCATCTTTGGTCCCGGCTTCTGGGACAAGGGTTCCTCTTCCATGTTCACCACCATTTACAAGGGACTCAGGTATTATACCTGTGGTGTGACGGGCTTCGTGTCGGTAAAGGATGTGTCGGACTGCATGATACGCCTCATGAACAGTGATATCTCGGGGGAAAGGTTCATCATCTCCGCGGAGAACTTCTCCTATAAGGAGGTCTTTGAGATGATCGCCGCCAGCCTGAATGTCCGCCCTCCTGCCATAGAAGCTACTCCTTTCATGGCCATGACTGCTGCACGGCTGGATGGGGTAAGGTCGCTATTCACCGGAACACGTGTTATCACCCCGGAGACGGCACGCGCAGGAATAAGGCAGGTGTATTTTTCGAATGAGAAGGTGAAGGGGGCGGTGGGGATTGAGTTTGAAAGGATGGAAGCGGTGATAAGGGAAACCGGAAGGATTTTTCTTAAAGATACTTCGTGTACCTTGGTGTAACCCTTTGTGTCCTTCGTGGTTAATCTCCGTACGTATTTAACCACAAAGGACACGAAGGATGTCACTAAGGTACACGAAGGGGGCGTTATCTGCTTATTCTCACGCCCAGGTTAACTATTCCCTTCTTCCCCTGCATGAATGCCGGGGTATACAGATCGAGGTAGCCCTGTTCGCCTCTCACATGCTGCCACGTATATCCGCCATACACCCACACATCATTTATCACCTGCCAGCTGGCTTTCAGTGCCACGGCATCCGACTCCCACACTATGGGGGTAAAAGGGATGATACCTAGTCGTGGTGATCCCAGCACTGTATGATCAGGGCCTTTCAGGCAACGGGTATAGCTTATTTCAAACGCGGTAAGAGGGAAAGGCCTGTATCCGGCAGTGGCAAAAAATTCCTGCGCATTGTCGGTGAGGTAATGGCCCAGGTTGTACCGGTTTGACTCATAGCTAAGGGTAGGCACATAATGGCGGAAGGGATACACGTTGGTCCATGTATATTCCGCTCCGAACCATGTGTTTTCGATCAGGTTATTCAGTCTGAGGCCTCCCTTTATGCTCAGGTAGTTAAATTCATCCGGATCGAAGATCCTCTTCACCGCCAGCTCATCCACGAATACAGTGGCATAGAGGTGTGTATTCGGAAGGGGTTTTACCGAGATGTCCATGAACATCATGGAGTTCATGTTGTCCATTCCCGACTGCAGGTGGTGGTCCACCGCCTTAAAGAAGAGCACAGGGATGAAGTATGCCGGATGCGCATTGTCGTAGTCGTAGATGATGGCATTCCCTGCCGATATCTGCAGTTCCTTCAGTGGTTTGAAGGTAAACATGTTTGCCGCCATAAACTTCCGGTGGTACATCTTGCGGTAAGCCGGGCCTGAAGGGGTGGAATAGTAGAACGACCGGGCGCTGTCGACGACTTCCGACGCCAGCCAGCCGTGTACATAGTTGAACTCGAACCAATTCACAGGCCGTATCTGCAGGCTGAGGTGTGCGAAGGAGGGGGTGCGGCCGGAGAAGATGATGGAGCCGTTATACCCCGATCCCCAGGTGAAGTTGTCTTTTACCAGTCCTATATGTCCTTTGCCCCAGTCGTACGTGACCCCTCCCCGTGAATCCCAGTAGTCCTGTTTTCCGTCGCTGAACCTTTTGATGTTCGCCCCTCCCTGGCGTTGGGTGAGGAAGGAGGGGGACATGAGTTTTTCGCTTTCGTGGTTGTCGGTGAGGCTGGCGTAGAAGGACCAGTTACCGGCGGTGGCATGGGCATAGAGTCCGTTCCACCAGTGCCAGGCGTTGCCGTTGGCGGTGAGGAAGACTTCGCCTCCGGCGATGGGGTTGATGGTGAGGGAGAAGAGGTTGTCGCGGAGGTACAATACATCTTTTCTGCGGGGGAAATTCTTGTGAGGATATTTTTCTTTGTTGTAGTCTTTGAGGTAGAATGTGAGTTCGTGTTTCTGGCGGGGGTTGAGAGTGGTGGTGTCGATGGATTCGAGAAGGGAAAGTATGTGTGGACGTGTCAGGGGTTTGACGGAGGTGTTGTAGTCTGCATTCAGTTCATCGAGGAGGGAGTGGATGGTGGGCTGGGCAGAGAGGGTGGAGACGTTAACCACAAAGGACACGAAGGTTAACCACAAAGGTATGCGAAGGTTAACCACAAAGGACACGGCGCCTCCGCAGGGTAGCTTCAGCGCCCGCGGAAAGGTAAGCACAAAGGAACACAAAGGTTTAGAGTATAATACGTTTGATGCCATTTTGTAGGTGTGCGACATTAAAATTTACCAATAATCCTAACCTGCAGCCCGAAAGCTTCAGGTAGGTTAAAATTTGAGCCATGTGAATATCGGTGAAAGATTCAATGGATTTGATTTCAACGACAATTTTATTTTCTACCATTAAATCCAACCGATAACCTGCTTCAAGTTTAATATCCCTGTAAACTAACGGTAAAGGGACTTGCTTTTTAAAGTTTAAACCGCTTTGCTGAAGTTCATAACACAAACATTCTTCATATGCACTTTCAAACAATCCCGGCCCCAAAGCCGAATGCACTTTATATGCACAATCCAGTATTATCTTAAATATTTTCTCCCTATCCATAGATAACCGATTTTACTTTGTGTCCTTTGTGGTTAATTTACATTGTTTAATGACACAATCCCTCAAAAATCAGCTACCTGCTCCTCACTTTCTTAAACAAAATATTCCTCATCGCCTTCCAGAAGTAATTCCAGTCTGTCTTCCACGGCTTCTTCTCATAGGCTTCCAGGTATCTCATCTCCGACGCCTGTATCTCTTCCAGCGTAACGGGCAGGTCGGCATAGAACGGCGGAATGAGTCCCGGCTTGTACAGGATGCGCTTCTCCTGCAATTCCTTACTGTAAAGGTCATAGTAATGCTGACTCAACGGCCGCACTCCCACGATTTTCATTTCCCCCTTTAACACATTGATGACCATGGGAAACTCATCTATCCACAGCCTCCGCATGAGCCTTCCCAAGGTGGTGATGCGGAAGTCGTTTTTGAATTTTCCCCCGCAGTCGAGATGGTTCTTTTTATACACATAATCCTGCAGGTATTCGGCAAAAGGGTGCATGGTGCGGAACTTGTACACCCTGATCATCTTTCCCCCCATACCTATACGGCGCAGTTTCACAAACGGGCCGTAGGAAGGGTCGAAATCATACGCCGGGACCTTATCTTTCTTCGCGATGAAGAAGAGCAGGTTCCCTGTCATCCTTTCATCAACAACCTCAAATCCGCATGAATAGAGTCGCCCGAGAACCTCGGCCTTCGACAGCACCCTGTTCATTCCGCGGGTGAAGAGGAAGTATATTTTTTTGGTAAGCAGAAATTTCGGAAATATACGTTTGAAAACGAAATCCACCATATAGAACATCCAGTTAAGTACCGGGGGAAACTTGGCCAGGATACGCCGCTTGCGGGCATCCTTGGTCTCGGCACATCCCAGGAAAAGTCCGTTTACCGGCAGCTTCCTGTTTACCGACTCAAAGAACTTGTTTATATATTGTATATCGTTCACCCTCTTCAGGTTAACGATATTCCGGTAGAAGTTATCCGGCTGGAATTCGATATTAAACCGGGTGGAGGTGGAGATAAACAGGGTTTGGTTATCTATGGGTTCGATATATTCCTCAATAACCCGAAATGCTCCTTCCCCGCATTGTTCTTCCACGGCTCTCTCAATCACCTCGGGGGAAAGGTTGAAATCCCTGTAGCTTTTGGTTTGCCGTGCTCTTTTTATCTCTGCGTTGCTGGGAGGGGGGTTGATAAGATGGAAGCCGTTTCCGGTGGATTTAATGAGCAGGTAGTAAAGGTTTCCCAGGAATAGTTCCGCGAGCGTGGCGATGCCGATAGTTCCGAAGAGATGAAATTCGGGAGCAGGATATTTTTCAACACCCGGGTGAAGGCGTGTTTCTTCTTTATCCTGTATTTGTTGAAGTAGAGGGAAGAGGTGGTCCATGCCACCAGCAGGAAAACGAAGGCTATGAGGTACTCGTCGGTGAGGTAGTGGATAGAGGAAGGCTTGTATGCCGCCATCAGCAGGTAGGATGCTGAGAGTATGATTATGTCCAGGGTGTATATGATGAGCTGGCGGCGGTTCATGGTGGTGGTTAAGGGTTAATTAGAACAAAGATATAAAAAAATCCTTCGTGTTCCTTCGTGGTTAACCTCATTACGTGTTTAACCACGAAGGTACACAAAGGTATTCACGAAGGAACACGAAGGGAGATGATTACTCTTTTTATTATATTCTTTGCATTCTGCAGGATCAGTTCTTTCATCCACGGCAGGGGTTTGCCGGTCCAGCGTTGGGGGTGGATGTTGAACATGATCTTATCGGGGAGGGTGAGGGCGTTGGCGGCGGCGATGATATGGCGGGTGGAGCGGAAGGATATATTGTTGTCGCGGCCATATTCTTTTCCAGTGATTTTATCGCGCACGTTCACTTTCCATCCGTCCCAGCGGCGGCCGGTGTCGGTAAGGTAGAGTACCTTGCTGAAGTCGGTATCGAAGTAGGGTTCGCAGATGATGCCCTGATCGCGGTAGCTGTATGATGTCCATATATCGCGGCTGTCGTGGCGGCTGGCGGGACTGCCGTGCATGGCGGCGGTTTTTACCGGGTAGTACTGCCGCAGGGTATTGAGATGGGTGCAGAAAGATGTGTAAGCCGCATCGATATTCCCCCTGGTAAGGGTAAGGTCTTCGTAGTGGTATCCTATTTCATGGCCGAGGTCGCGGATTTGCTTCACGATGTCGGTATTGAAACATCGCGGCACCATGCGGAAGTAGTATGTTCCGCTGATGCCGAGGCGGTTTTCCAGGAGGGCGGTCTGCAGGGCGCGGTGCGGGCGGAGGTCTACATCATGACGGAGGACGATGATCTTTCCGGGAAGGGTAAAGGGTAGCTCTTCCATGGGGTGGAAGGAATAGTCCTGTGCGCGGAGGACGGTGAGGAGGGTGTGGTAGGTGTTGAGGGTGAAGTCGGGCATTATATAATATCAAGAACAATTTGAATATTCTCCTTAACTTTTTCGATTAACTCATCAGGGAGTACACCAAGGCGTTTTGTCAACCGGTTATTATCTATTGCCCTGATCTGGTCGATCATAATATCGCAGGCCTGATTAAGACCTGCAATGCCTTTTTTAATATGTACTCTTAAAATTTCAGTATCCTTTTTAACATTTGTTGTAATCGGACAAATTATTGTCGACGGGTGTGGGATCTTATTAAGCAAATTTGTCTGTATTGTTAAAACAGGTCGGGATTTACCAGGTTCGGTACCAATCTGTGGATTTAAATCTGCTATCCAGATCTCAAATTGTTTAACCTGCATAATCAATCTCCTCGAAATCTTTTAGTACAGACATTGAATCAGTCCTTACAATATCTGATTCTGTTCTCAGCTTTTTTTCAAGGATCAGTTTTCGCTGAAGTTTATTATAGTACTCTATTGCCTCGTTGATATAACGGTTACGGGGTTTTTTAATGCGGGAAAGAATTTTTTCTGTCTCTCCGAAAATAGAATCGTTTATTTTTAATGAAACTGTTTTCATTAGCCAGATTTTTATATTACAAAGGTATATCTTTTTTGTATATATATCAAGTATATTTATTTAAATCAGTTTTATCTTTTCCGCCTCAATAAAACAATCGATATTACGAGCCGGTTTCTGTTCGGCGGATTATCATATCGTCATTCCAGGGGTTTTCTTGCAGAGGCTGTCTCATAAGTGTCTTTAACCACAAAGGACACTAAGGATAACACCAAGGACACAAAGCATACATGCCTGATATATAATACTTTGCGACCTTCGTGTTATCCTTTGTGTCCTTCGTGGTTGAACATATTTTGACTTATGAAACAGCCCCCTACAAAAACAATTCCATCGGATCAATTTTTAAGACTTCGCTCCAGGGCAGGTTTTTATTATCCACGAGGTATGTTTTTACGGGGTGGAATTTTTGTTTGAATGCTTCAAGACCTTTATTATAATTAGCTGAATAGTTACTTTTTACTTCCAGCGCGATAATTTTATGGTCATATTGCAGGATAAAGTCCACCTCGTCATTTCTTTCCCTGTAATAATAAAGGGAAAAACCGGAGCGGACAGATTGGTTAATGAGGTATGCCCCGATGGAGGACTCGACAATTCTTCCCCATTCTGCCGGGTCAGTCAGTATAGTTTTAAACAGGGTGCTTCTCTGGGCGCTCAGCAGGGCGGTATTATGCAACTGAAATTTGGGACTGGATGAACGCTTACGGACAGGGTGAAGTGAAAATTTTTCCAGGCCTCCCAATAAACCTGCCGTATTAAGCAGGTGAAGGTAATGGGACAAGGTAGTCAGGTTACCAGGGTAGTTTTCCCAACCTGTCGGGGCCCCATCAGTACCTGTATAAATTTCCGGGGTTCATTCACCCTTTGATGTAATAGTTTTATTTCCTGACGTTCAAACATGCTTTACAATTTACTCAATATACTGAGTAAAATTACTCAATTACTCAATTACTCAATTACTCAATTACTCAATTACTCAATTACTCAACCACGTAACTTTCAACTTTCAAACTTTGTCTTTCAACCACGTAATCACTTCCTCCCCTCACCGACCTATCCGATTATCTCCCCATCCCACAATCTGTCAAGAAACTCCTTCCATGGAAGAATAAGAATATTCTCAGTAAAACGCGGCATAGGATCATTGCTTACCAGTATCTGTTTTTTAACTGTGTATTCACCGGAAAAAGCTTTTAATCCCCTGAAGTGACGGAAATTTGCGTTATCAGTAGCTTTGACTTCAATGGCAACCTCATGATCCCCCAGGATGAAATCCACCTCCATGCCGGATGCAGTACGCCAAAACTTAACCGGATAATTGAGTCCTGAATAGCTGCTATGTGCATATAACTCATGAAAAATAAAATGTTCAAAAGCCTTCCCAAAAACTTCGTTGCCGGGTTCAACAACTTTTCTTTTTAGCAGATAATTTGCTATCCCCACATCAAAATAATAAAACTTTGGCGCCAAAATTACTCTGCGTTTGGGTTGTTTTTGAAAAGAAGGAAGAAATCTTCCGATAAGGGTATCTTCGAGTATCTGAAAATATTCTTTAACAGTAGGAGCACTAACGCCACAGTCAGTGGCAATATTTGAGTAGTTTACAATTTCTCCGTTGGAAAAAGCAGCCATTTCAAGAAAACGGGAAAAAGAACTTATATTTCTTATTCTGGCTTCCGCGATGATCTCTTCCTGCAGATAATTACCAATATATGCTGAAATCAATTTTTCCGGGTGATTGGAAATATAATGCCTTGGTATCAGGCCATGAGTTAACGCACGTAAAAGTTCAAAAGATCAAACCATAGTGAATCAGAAAACATTTTTTTTAACAAAGTGCTTTTACCGGTCTGCCGGGCGCCCCATAAAAAAAGACTTTCTTTACCGGCATCCTGCAATATTTGTTTTCTGATATACATGATAATTTAAAGTGTTGCTTTTAAATATCCTGATCATTTAAAGCAAAGATATAAATTTATAGCAACATAATGCGATTTGGGTGGGGATTTTTTGGATTAATTTTGATATTTATAATGAACATAATTAGTGTTTTTTATTCATTATAACCGGAAATTGCCCGGATAAAGGGGGCAATTTTCATGAAGTTGGGACGGGCGCCGACGACTGAGAGGATTTTCATGATTGAGTGGTTACGTGGGTGAGTGGTTGGGTGAATAGAGGGATCACGCTATCACGGGATCACGGGATCGAGTGGAGGTAGAGGGATCATACTATCTCCACCTACGCTAAAGTTTGTGCCTCCCTTCGGCCGCCGAAGGCTTGCCGAAGACGCGGCGCTAAAGCTTCAGCGACTGCGCTCTCGCGTAGCTCCCTCTCCGGAGTAAACCTACGAAGGAGAAGCTTCAGCGTAGTAAAGCACGTGGACGGCGGATGAAAACGGGATCGGGGGAAGTTCATGAGGGTTTTATCTGAATTTCTCCCAGAATGAATTTTCATCTTTAATCATGGATATGCTTTCAGGGTAGTTTTCAATAAACCACAGCCAGAATGAGGTGACATCGATCTTATCCGCCAGCATGTTTTGCCGCCTTTGCTGAAATTCTTCCTTCAGATTGGGCATGGAGAGTAATTCTTTCAGCTTTATGACCATTTCAGGGAATTGTTCGGGTTTAAATCCGAATGTTAATCCGTATTTATGTTCTTCCTCTTCCAGGTAAGAAATACGTCCGGCAAAGGAGTTGCATCTCAGGGAAGGAATCCCCAGTACGGCGGCTTCGGAGGACATGGTCTGGCTGTCGCCGAGAAACAGGGTGGCAAAGGCCATTAATGAGTGGATTTTTTCGGGACTTATTTTTAGCCGGTATTCTTCTAATTCAGCTTCAATGTTCCTTTCGGTAGTGATGAATATTTTCCCGTATGGTTTGAGTAAATCAATGAGTTGTATTTTGTTGGAGAGAGACAGGCCTTTCACTCCTGTATCGTTATGTGCCTTAAAGGCATTGAAACGCATGATAAAATAGGGTTCACAGGGTAAAATACCTTTTGAGGAAAAACAGTGTAGGAAAATCCATAATGGTCAGGCAAATGTTTGGCGACCGGTATATCCTTGACTGTCCAGCTCATTTTATGGCCTTTTAATTCCAGTTCAGCGGCAAGATTGCGGTAATAATGAATGTGGGCGGGGTGGCCGATGTCGATGAGGAGGTTCATTGGTGGACTATAGACCATGGACCATAGACCATGGAGGTGGTTGAGTGGTTGAGTGGATCAGTAGAATCAGTAAAAGTAGAAAGTTTATAAAGTTAAAAGTTAGCCCCACTTTCAACTTTCAACTTTCGACTTTCAACTAACTACTCACTTCTCAGTATGTTTTCCCGTGGGAATTAACAGAATCCGGACAGCGTATCCAATGCAAGTTTAATATGGTCTTCGGTGAACATATTTTTTTTGCGTTCAGACCATTCATTTATTGTATTCTTAATAGATGTGATATCCCTGGTATTGTTATTTGCCGTAATGTAATCCACAGTAGCCAGTAATTCAAGTCCGTAAGGGGTTTCAAAACCATTTATGAGGGATGCCACTTTATTGAGTCTGTCTTTTTCAAAAAGGGAGAGGTTTTCCTGCACATACGTATCAACTTCATTTTTTTTATCAACCATCAGCTCGAGCGGATCAAAGGGTTTAGCATCTTTTTGTTCAAATCCTTTTAAATAATATCCATTCATTGCATAAAGCACATGCCTTACTTTGCCTGAATAAGGGCCATAGTAACCCGGCCGGAAATCAAGTTTCAGTTGTGTTTCCCCAGCCCTGTAAAGAAAATAACACAGTTTTTCAGCGGCAAACTCAGTAATGTCTTCTCCCAGCGCCCTGTATTTATAAAGCAGGAACAAAAGCATAGCCCGTGCGGGAGTCAGTTTCGGTTTAACAGATACTGTTGTTTGTTTTGCAGTGTCTTTACTAATTGTTGAGGGTTCATGAATGATCACTTCCAAATTCATTTCCTTCAGGGAATCAACGATAAGTGGTTTAACAACTTCCCACTTTAAGCCTCCGTGCCCGCAACCCAGCGGTGGTATAGCTATTGATTTCACAGGAAGTTCAAGCAATTGCTTTTTAAGATCATCAAGTCCTGATTTTATCCATTCTACCCTTGAAGGATTGCGCCAATGGTTTTTAGTGGCAAAATTTGCGATGTATTTTACTCCCCGGGGGGTGTTAATTTTAGCTATAAATACCTTTCCCGGTTTTACAACTCCTTCTTCAACGGCTCTTTTATATAATTTGAAATTTTCCGGGTAATGTTCTTTGAATTGTAACGCAATTCCTTTTCCCATGACTCCTTTGGAGTTCACGGTATTAACCAGCATATCAGCCTTTGATTCAATAATATTCCCGGTTTTAAAGGAAATCATAGTAGAGTTCATTTGAAACAAATGTAGTAATTTCAATGTTTACTTCATTCAACACAGGAATAATTAACCAGTTAAGATAAAAAAGCAGACGTGATGTTTCACTATGCCGGTTACAAAAATACTCCGGGCTGATATATCCGGTTGTAATAAAAGAATTCTTAAGTCTGTTTTTCATATTACGTAATTTACGTAACGTAGTTTACGTAATTCAAAGATAGTATGCGGGTTTAATTTGAGACAATTTCTTCAAGGCATCTTTCTGCCGTCTTCCCGTCCCACAATTCCGGCCTCACCGGTTTACGCTGTTTATTTAGGGCTATTTGGAATTCCTCCTTTATCCGGTTAATATCATTACCGGTAAGCACGCTTGCCCCTCCGTGGGTGGTAAGGGTAACCGGGCGTTCGGTATTCCAACGGAGGGTAAGGCAGGGGGTACCCAGGATGGTGCATTCTTCCTGGAGTCCGCCGCTGTCGGTGAGAATGGCTTTAGCCCCCATATTAAGGCGGAGCATATCAAGATAGCCAAGAGGTTCGGTAATGATTATATTTTTACAGCTGAACAATGTATCCCATAACCCGAATAGTTCCAGTTGTTTTCGTGTACGGGGGTGGACAGGCCAGATCAGTGGGAGATCACCGGAGACCGTTTGGGTGAAAAAATGAACCAGGGCAGAGAGAACTTCGGGTACATCTACATTGGAAGGCCGGTGAAGAGTGGTAACCATAAAATTTTCATCTTTTATTTCAAGAGGGTTGATTTTAGTATTGATACTTTTCCCGACAATTTCCTTAAGGTCTTTCATTCCTGCTTTTTCTCTGTACAATTCGAGGGTATCGATCATGATATTCCCAACGAACTTAATTTTTTCTTCCGGCACACCTTCAGTGCGCAGGTTTTGTGTTGACAGGCGGTCGGGAGTAAAAAGCAGGTCGCACAGGTTGTCGGTAACAAGCCGGTTTATTTCTTCCGGCATGCTCATATCCCTGCTCCGCAAGCCGGCTTCGATATGTGCACATTTTACCAGTTCTTTTTTCGCGGTAACTGAACAGGCCAGTGTGGCATTTACGTCTCCCACTACTACCACCCAGTCGGGTTTTAGTTCCCGCAATACTTTTTCAAAGGCTATCATGGTATTACCCACCTGTTCTGCATGACTTCCTGAACCAATACTTAGGTTAATATCTGGTTTTGGTATGGAAAGGTCTTTGAAAAATACCCGCGACATATTATCATCATAGTGCTGGTCGGTATGAACCAGGATATGTTCAACAGCCTGCCTTTTATCAGCTTTTTCATTATAAACGGAAATTGCCCGTATAAAAGGGGCAATTTTCATGAAGTTGGGACGGGCGCCGACGACGGAGAGGATTTTCATTAAGCTTATTCAAATATTACAATCCCGCTAAAGGTCTCTTTCGCAGATGTTAATCTTATAAAATAATTGCCACTCTTTAAATCCTCCCGATAAACTGTAAATTCATTTATTCCTCTTACATTATATGTTCTTAACATTTTTCCATAAAAATCTACTACATCAATTCTTGTAATTTCATGAGATAAATTATCCGGAAACTTTATTTCAATTCTATCAATTGCAGGATTGGGATAAAAACTAAGTGAATTACTCTTATTTATTTCACTTTCTACTTTGGCTGATTTCCTTTTACCGGGTTGATTTTCAACACTGCATTTACCTAATTTGTCTCCGTGTGCCAGGTGTGCTGGTAATGCATTAACTGATATACAAAGTGTTTGACCATTATGACAGACACTAACTTTCCGGGCATTATCTATTTTTCTATAGTAAACATATTTGGAGGTTGTTTGCCACTCTGATTCATTCCAACCCTGAAACAAAACTTCTCTTAAAAGAGAAAAATTATCGTAATAATATAATCTCCTCTTGGATGGAACAAAGTCGATACTGTTTGTATCAGATATTTTAGGAATTATAATCAGGAATTCAGAAAGTAAATCATTATGGTCATAAAAATATTTATTAATTCCTGTCATTGATCCGTCTAAAGCGCTGAAACCTTTTACTTCAATTAATCGTTCATTTTCATATGCATACAATGAATATGACCGATCATAAAGAGATCCGTCCATATCCATTGATTGATAATTAATCCTAATAAGCTTGCCATCTTCCGAGTATTCAGTATAGTAATAACTACTGAAAACCCAAGATTCATTTCGCCATAAACTATTCAATTGATTTATTTTTTTGTTGTCTTCACTAAATTCTGATTCTATTTTTTGATTTAGTACCCAATTATTATTTCTCCAATAGGTTGAAACTTCATAATTTCTGTTTCCATTAGCGTCATAATAATAATCCCATGCTCTTATGGGTTCTCTATTGTTTGCACGAATAAATAAAAGACGATCTTGTTTCCCATCGGTATTATTATATTGCCAGATTGTGTTAAGTATCCATTTATTAATTGTTTTATTCCAATCATAAACATAAACTGAATCAACCATTTGTGAATATTCTTCACAATTATTTTCCTTAAGTATAGAACGATTTTTTTGAGCTGCCAAGGAATAATTAATAGCAACTAATATCAACACAATAATTATTTTATTCATAATATCTAAAATTTATACCATTACTTACAATTTTTTTTCAAATTTGTTCAAAAAAATAATAAAATTACTCAACTAAATTAAAGAGAATAATTATTATAAATGACTGTAATTTAAAACCCTCATAATTTCCTGCTTTACTTGAATTGAGCCCAAAAATCATGATTATCAAGATTTATTGATCGATATTCATAATAATTTTCAATAAACCACAGCCAAAAAGCTGTTACATCAATTTTGTCATTCAACATATTCTGCCTGCGTTTTTGAAATTCCACTTGTAAGTCAGGCATAGAGAGCAGTTCCTTTAATTTAGCAAGCATTTTTAGAAAATCTTCCGGTTTAAATCCAAATGTTAAGCCGTAAGTATGTTCTTCTTCTTCCAGGTATGAAATACGGCCTGCAAATGAGTTACATCTGAGGGAAGGGATTCCAAGTACGGCGGCTTCGGAGGTCATTGTCTGGCTATCGCCGAGAAAAAGTGTGGTAAAAGCCATTAAAGAGTGGATTTTTTCGGGATTTATTTTCAGTTGGAATTCTTTTAATTCCGGTTCGATATCCCGTTCGGTAGTGATGAAAATTTTTCCGTGAGGTTTCAGCAATTTAATAAGTTCCAGTTTTTGTTTAATGGAAAGGCCGTTGATACCCACATCGTGGTGTGCCTTAAAGGCATTGAAACGCATGATGAAGAAAGTATCGCCGGGCGTAAGGCCGGCATCTTTTAATACAGCGGGGTCGGGAGAAAAGCGTTTCGGATGCAGATATGCCAGTTCATGGTAACCCGGATAATAAATGGTGTCTTTTCTTTTTCGTTTACCTTTCAAAGCTTCCGGTGATACGAGGGCATCAGCAAATGGATTAACGTATTTAGTGATAAATGGCTGTACAGCATCGTCATCATCATCAAAAACAATGGATTTAACGGTAGAGATTAATGATACATGCACTGCGCTGACTGAAGTGCCAATGGCTAAGTTGATTTTTTCTTTCCGACAGATCCGATAAAGTTTAATATTATATTGGAGTTGCCTCCATGCTTTCCCAAAAATTTTATCCGACTTTTTCGGGAAAACGGTATAGGCGAATCCGTAATGATCCAGTAATTTTTTAGCCACATGAATTTCTTTAACTGTCCATATTACTTCATGGCCGCGTTGAACCAGCTCGTTGGCAAGGTTGCGGTAGTAGTGGACGTGAGCGGGGTGCCCTATGTCGATGAGGATGTTCATTTGTTAAACATTATACCATGGATCATAGACAATCTGTTTAAAACATTGTTGGTAGTTAAAATTGCTGGAGAAAGTCTTCCTTTTGTGGAACCTTCGTGAATTCCTTTATTCTTGCGCCAAGGATTCAGCATAGGGGCAGTGCGCCTTCGTGGTTATAATTTTTACAACAAAATATTTCGAAGGATCATGCAAAGGTCTCTATGGAAATTTTGACAATTAAAATAAACAACAGCATTACAAAACAGAGCTATCATAGACCACAGATTTTCACAGATCATGTAATATTAGCTTTGGAGACTTTTTCTCATCTTTAATATAAACTTTCCCAATATATATAAAAACCGATTCTGTATTTTTATATACCTCCCGTATTCGTTCAGCTGCCCGCCAAATTCCTGCTTATATTTCCTTACTCCATACTCTTCTCCTTTTTTGCCTGCACCCATAAAATCGAGATATTGTAAGCCATTCTTTATACCGTGTTCTATAGCAGCCAGCACAGCTAGATGAGCAGGGTAGATTTTCTTGTCATAATTACGAAGTCCACAATAATACATAGTATATATAGCCTTTCCCTGTAATACAAGGCAAAAACTTCCTCCAATAATTTTATCATTGTGTTTGACAATAAATACCTTCCCAGTACATGACAGCCATAATGCTTTGAAAAAGTCATAACCTGGTAAAGGAAGTTTAACCTGATCTTTATAAAGATCTCTGAGTATTTGAAACAATGATGCTAAATTCTCTTCGGTTTTACATTCACTGTATTTAGCTTTCATTTCGAGGGATATTCGGATCTCCCTCCGGCGGTTATACTTCATTCCTGAAATAACCTCCGACAGACTTTTATTCTGAAGATTTATTGTGATATTAAGATATGGAATAAACTTCCAGCCATTAAGAGAGAATATATCATCAAATCCTGAATAATCAGAAAAATTACGTGATTCAATATATATGACTTTTTTGCCTAAGGCTGAATGGATTTCTTTAAGCAGAAGATTAGATGATTCGGGATATTTTTCATCAATTAACGGCCCTCCATAGATAATCCCCCTGCGTGAGAAAAAGCCTTTCAGTCCGGGTTCTTTCTGAATTGTAATAACTGTTAGGGCAATAATTTTTTTCTGTTGAACTACAGAAATTGCATGAGCTGAGAAACCAAAAACAGAGTTAGAAAACTCATAGAATTCAAATGACTGAAATGGATTGCCATGAGGATTATTAACTAGAAATTCTTTCCATCCATCTATTGGAATGTCTTTATTAATAAGAGTTTTCATCTCACCCGGTCATAAATTCTGTAACAATCCGTGAAACCAATCTGTTTTTATGTGGGTACAATTTTTACTATAGAATAACACGTAAAATAGCTCAGAATCAGAAAAATATTTAGTTTAAAAGTTCTTTGTAGATTTGAATTATTCTTCCAGCTATTATTTCCGAATCTAATTCCAATTCAATTATCCTTTTCCGTCCGTTTGTTCTTTTACCAAAATTAAGAGCTGCTTTTATTTTCTTTGCCACATCCTCCGGATCAAGTGAGGTAATAAAACAACCTTTCGTATTACCAAGAATCCATTTTACATCTCCTACATCCGTTGCCACAATTGGGCAGTTACAGGCCATAGCTTCTTTAATAATGTTAGGAGAACCTTCCCAACGGGAGGTTAATAGTACTATATCTGATGTGTTAATCTCACTCAAAATTTCATCATGAGATATCGAATGCACAACACATAATTCTAATTTGGGATCATTCACCAAAGAAAATGCACTTTTAGCCAATGTAAAGTTCTTCTCATACCTTTGCGGATTTGCCGCGAATAATATTTTTTTTTTCGAGGAAGAGGAATGGACCCCAACAGGTTTTACTTTAAATAAATCAACCCCATTGGGAATCACAACTGACTTATTTATACGAATGTCCTTTCGCATAGACTCGGATTTTACAATTACCGACTTCCACCATAAGGTGGATAAAAGCCTTATCAGGGTTTTCAAGATGAAACTGGTTTTGGAATCGCTTCCCATCAGTGAAACAACCAAAGGGTTACACCCAGCCAATGTGGCAGTTATTGCAGATAGTGAATAATGTGCATGATATATGTCAAAATGACCTTTTCGAATGTATTTTCGTAATAAAAATATATGCTGTATATATGCTACTGCTCCCTTTCCCTTTATTGAAAAATATTTTACATCCACGCAAGCTTTTCTAAGAGATTCGCCCTGATTAAGAATGATCGGACTAATCCCCTTTACTGAGTTTCCGCTTGAAATATAGAGCACTTTCATTCCTTATTTATTCCTTGGTTATGAATTTTTCAGAGATGTATAAAGGGTTGATTTACTGCATTTTTCAATCAGGAATTCTATCCTGAGATCGTAGCATTGATTCCTCGCAAAATCTCCTTCCTCGAATGTCCACTTTCCCTCTATGAACCTGTATCTTCCCGGTTTACCATTCACCAGCATCTGATAAGATTCGCTTTGTCCGAAGATGCACTGCATTTCATTGACCAGGTAGCCTTGTCCTGTTTCGAAAATGTCTATTGCCTGACTGAAGAACTGGTGTCTATCTGTAATATTTTTCACAAAATCTAACAGGGCAAGAGGTGGCTTATCGTAGCCTTTTTTAAGAGAACCGCTGGCTTTTTCACCCAACTTTAATTTTTTATGCGCGAAGAAGGAATCACCGATACGCACCACCCTCCATTCAAAACTGTGGGGAATGTATTCCTGTAAAATAACAAACCCTGCCTGGCGATCTAAGCACTTTGATTTGTAAATACTGAGTTTCTTTGGGATATCTGTTGGGTGGAAGACATAGTGAAACCCTCTTTTCAATAAGCCTCCTTTGTCCAGATTAGGTCCAATGCGTTTGGGTGCGCCTCTCTGTGAAAAGGATTTTTGTATATATATAGTTATTTCTTTGATGTCATGAAGGATTTTTACCCCACTGCCTGAAGCCCCGATATTGGTTTTGGCAACAAGGGGTATGTTGGAAGTGTTTATGAATGATTCTGCTTCTTCACGACTATAAAACACATGCGTGGAGGGATGGGGTATACCGTTGGCCTTACACCAGAAAGAGAGAAGGCGTTTGTTTTCGTAAATAAATATTTCTTCCGGAGAGGGAAATATCTCATAATTCAGCACTTTGCCAAGGATGTAGATACGTTCGTCGTAAAGCTGTTTGAAAAGGGCGGTAAGGCCGGGAGGTTTCGCAAGGAAGATTTCAAAAGGAAAGCTTTGGATTTCATCAAGCCAGTTGTTTTGAGTCAGATTGACAATATGGTATTCCAACTGTTCTTTAAATTTTTCGCATGCTTTTACCCAAAGTAAATGATCATTAGGAAGTTCATTGGAAAGTATGATGGCTTTAATTTTTTTCACTTAGTAATTTATCAGGAAAGAAAAGGATAGAAATTTTACATAATCATCAGTTATTGCCAACCCCTAGATTTATTCTTCTAAATAATATTTTAGATTTAAAGAAAGGTTTATTGGATTTGTAATAACATGCCATGCATCTTCCGTGGTTTGAGATTTTATTTCGTTCAAACGATTATTAAGAATTTCAATATTAAATAATTCTTTTAGGTGTGGATGAATCGCTTTAATTTCTTCTTGAGTAAATTGATATATCCAATCTTGCATAGGAAAATTTTGAGGGAAGATGGAATGTTTTGGATTTATTAAATATGTTAACCTCTTTATTAAATATAACAAAGGATTGTACAACATATCCTTTCCTGTATAAGAACCTTTTTTAGCATAAGGAATATCAGACAATTTATTGAATAGTAAATCTGTTACTTTAACAGGGAGATAAGAATGCCATAGCCTTTTAAAAAAAGAATATTTATTATTTACAAACCAAAACTTTGTACAGGCAAGCATATCAAGAAAATCAATATCCATAAACGGATTGACCGTATATGGAATGTAAAGGGAAAACATAATTGGATCTTGTGTATGGTGAGCTACTGCATAATAATAGTATGTATAAATAAATTGTCTTTGTTTTTCTGAAAAATTTTTTCCGGCTTCATCAATTTTTTTAAAATGATCATAGATTACGTTAATATTTAATGAGTCTTGTTTAATACCTGAATTTTCCAATTCCCTGGAAATCAGTTTGATTTGTCTATTTTTATTTTTACATTTTTTGAATTTATGCAAAATCTCAGGTATAACCTGACCATTATTGCCAGATCCTTTAATATATTCACCTCCAACCAAGCCTGTAAAAACCATATTTAGATCAGGATTTAGTTTTTTTTCGCATTCAATAGCATCAAGCCTGTGTGCACGATGAATATTTACCAACAAATTTCCCTCCCTGATGATTCTTTTTGATTTTTCACTAAACCAATCTTTTGTAGGAGTAGAAACAAAATGAATATTATTATCTATTTCAAGAGCGTTGGCAACTTTTCTAGCAATATATCCATCAGCCGAACAGGGATTACCAAAAGTAAAAATTTTTGGTTTTATTCCATTTCTCAACAAGGCGGCAAGTACCATTCTGCTATCATTTCCACCCGTTAATGTTATTCCTGTTTCAACGGGTTTAAGAAAATCAATGTAAGCTTTGATTATTGAACTCCAGTTAATTGCAAATTCACTTGTTCTTATTTTTTTCTGATTGCGGTTAAAAAGGTCTTTAGGCAACCAATATTGACTACATTTAATTTCCTCATTGAATACCAAATAAGTTGCCGGTAAACTTTGATTTAGATTACTAAAAAGAGTCTGTTCACCAGTAAAGTGATCCATAAGACAATAAAGTGCAGCATTTTCAGGAGAAAACTCAAGACTGATTTTTTCTGAGATTAATTTAACTGAATTAGAAATTAAGAAAGAATTATTTTGCCTGTAAATGAAGTACTTTTTTGTATTATGTCGGTCACTAAAAATCTCAACCTGGTTTTCAAAGAAAATAATGATTATAAATGAGCCTTTGATATAATCAATCATGTTGCTTTTGTAACTTGCATAAAGTTCCCGAATTAATTCATATTGTGTTTTGCCGGTATATTTTTCATGAACAGATAAGCGTGGAATTACATATCCATCAATAAATACACCGATCTTTTCTTTAGATTTAGATTCGAGATTTGAAAAAAACCCGAATGAATTTACACCATGATTAAAAAGACCATGAATATTCGAAATATACCATTTTTTGTTTTGTGAAAGATGTTTCATATTCCCTTTTTAACATCCCTTATAATGTAAGTTGCTTTAGTATAATTTTTTACATTAATAAATTGTCTCAAGGGGTTCCTGTAATAGCCAAAGAAATATTCATATAAACGATCGAAAACATTTTCTTTAATATTTACCAAAAACAGGCAGAAACTGTTTTTTAGCGATAATTTGTTGATCTTGCTTAAGCACTTAATTTTCCTGGATAAATCTGTTTGAGGAATGCTAATGAAATTACCTTTTTTCTCATGTGTGGGTATCAGGTTAAAAATTTTTAATTCAGGATCATTAAACTGAACTATCATTCCTTTCTTTGTTTTCCTTTTTAAGGCTCTTAATTTTCCCTCCCAGTAAAAATCACCAAAACAAAGCTGCCCCAAGCTGTAAAAAATGATTCCCTGTTTATACTTCTCCAGACTCTGTATTGTGTGAGGATGATGCCCCATTATTACATCTGCACCTGCATCTATAATTTCATATGCTACTTTTTGCTGATTCCTGGTATGATAATTTGAATAATCATTTCCCCAATGCAAGCTGCAGATTATCTTATCAACTTTTTTACTTAGATATTTGATATCATTAACAATCTTTTTAGATTCCAGATCATTAATATAAAATTCCTGAAAATTTTCTGTCTTAGGATTAGTGCTTTTGTCAACGTAGGCTATAAAGCCTATTTTACATCCATTTTTATCAATTATTACAGGTTTTATGTGTTCCTCTCTCCACCCTGCTCCTGTATGATAAATACCTAATTCATCAAGAATGTTAATGGTTGCTTTTAAGCCTAGTAATTTATAATCATAAATATGATTATTTGCAAGTGAAACACACCCTATATTTAATAATTTTAATAAGTTATAGGTTTGTTCATGTTCTGCGTAATGAATAAATTTTTTATATTCATTTTGTTCAAATCCTTCTTTTACAGGAAACTCAAGGTTTGCAAATATCAGATCTGAATCCTTAAAAAAATTCATTATTTGAAAAAAGCGCTTTGAGTTATTATCAGGATCATCAGAAAATAGCCCATTAAATGCTACATCTCCAAGTAAATATATTTTTGACATTTGTTTTTTTAACTTAAAGCATCTTGAATTAATAGATAAATTTTATTTTTTCAATTCATGAATCATGAATTATTAGGTTAATCATTATTCTATTTCTTCATAAGTGATTTCAAGTTTTTTATTAGGCCAATAAGTAAAAAAACCTGATATAAAAACAATATCTTTAAAAATCATAAGAGGGATCCTGATAATTTGTCTATATTTTCTTATTGTTCTCATTAATAATCCAAAAAAATATACACCTAATGCAAATAAAAATATTAAGCAATCATACCCTGCTAATATAATGGTTATGAACAAAAATAATGACATATATTCATTTCGTATCATCCGTCTGAAACCATGCTTTGAAAAGAAATTCTCACGGTATAGCAAAATTCTTCCACTTAAGCTTCTTTTTTTAATAAAATATGTATAACTGGAATTATGGATATCTTTTAAAGTATGATGAACAGCCATAAGCTTGTTAATCCACAATTTGTAAATACCCTCATCTGCAAGTCTTAATGCAAAATCTGGATCTTCTCCCCCATACATGTAGTTCTTCATACCCCCCACCAAGTCCCATTTTTCTTTTGAAACAATAAATAATCCTCCGGTAAATGCTTCAAAAAAATCTGCTTTCATTCTCGTTGCAGGAGGGAATTGTCTGGAATAAGTTATTTCCCAATAATCATTATAATAATTCCCTATGTAATATCCACCTATAAACTCATAACACAGCTTGCCATTTTGATTAATAACATTTTTGAGAAAATCGGTTTCAATCTCCATATCACCATCAATAAAAAATAATATATCTCCGGTTGCTTTACTTGCACCTAAATTTCTTGCAATGGCAGCATTACAATCTCCAGTTAATTTATATATTTTTATTGAACTAAATTTTTTTGCGATTTCAATACTATTGTCCGTTGAATTTGAATCAACATAAATTACTTCTGACTTAATATATGAATTTTGTTTTATGGTCTTTTGTACACTATTAAAGCATAACTCCAGCTTCCATCCTTCATTTAAGCCTATTATTATAAATGAAATCATTTATTAAGTTAAGGAATTAGCAGTTACCTTTCCTTTAAACACATAATTGCATAAAATTCAGCTCTATGTATGTTTATACTATTTTGCTGGCTTAAATATTGCAGGAACATTTTGAATCCCTCTAAAATACTGTCATTTGTAAAAAGTACCCAGGGATGAAACCCAATACCGCGTAATTTACCAGGTTTTAACTTACTGTATAAACTTAAAAAATGATCGAATGCTTCTTCTTTATTCAAATTATCCCTATATAATAGTGCCCAATCATCACCCAGTGTATAGAACCTTAACAACCATTTCTTACACCATAATCCAATAAAAGAAATATTCTCATTTTCATCATTACGTTGATATATAACGTCATAAAGAAAACCTTGTCTCTTTAAGTGTTTTAACATGGAGAGGTCCCACTTTCCGTTAGGTGAATGAAATCCTTTTACATTAACGTATTTTTCAGATACTTTTTTAAAATCTTCAAAGTCTCTTCTTACCTGGTAATTTAATGTTTTTACAGGAGCACGATGCATATAACTATGTGAACCAACCTCATGACCCCGCTTAATTATTTCTTTTATAGTTTCAGGATAATGTTCAAATATTTTACCTATAGTAAACCAGGTGGTTTTAATATTGTATTGGTCGAGTATATCCAGTATGTAAATAATATCTTTATCTGAAATAAAGATATTATTGCCGCCAAATTCTCTTTCATAATCAAAATAAATGAAAATGTTTTTCTTATCAAGATAACCAGGAGGTAAAATCACTGATTCTTTAGTCAAAATAAAATTGGCAAGTAAATAATACAGCTTAAAATATATTCTTATATAAATATTCATTTTTTATTGTAATTCCTCCAGTCTCTAAATGTCAGATCTGATTGCTGAAATTAATATTTTAATATTTCCAACATTGAAATAATCTTCCTATTACAGGATGTAATATTTTTCCATAGGTAGGTAAGTACTGAACATGTTTTCCTCCAAAACCATATTTAAATCTCCAAATTTTATATTCCGGATGTTCATTGACAGGAATAGGGCCGGGACAAAAGCCAAGATCATATGTTTTTAATCCAATATTTTTCATGTGTACCATCATCTCCCATTGAGTAAGATGACCAGGGGCAGGACATCCCTCTATTCTTTTAAAATCAGGGTTTATAGCACCATACATATAGGAAGCAATCCCAATTTTACTTGTCATTGCCATGTTGATAATTTCATTTTCATAGAATGCAACAAATAAGCTGGCAAAACCATTTTTTAATAAATAATATACCTGGGATTTAAATATTTTTTCTGTTAAAATATTAAATCGTTTCTTTTCTCCTAATGCATTATATAATTTCCAGAATTGATTAATTACATTTTTATCAGGGCTATCAATAGATTCAATTTTTATTTTTGATTTTATCCCTTGTCGTATATCATACCTGGTTTGTCGTTTCATATTTTTCAGTAGTTCAGCTTCACTTAATTCCAGATTTATCCAGTATGTATTACTGCCAGGTTTAATTTCGTGAAACCCATTATTATAAAATATCTTGTTAAATAATTCCTGATAATAAGTAACATTATCTCCAATAAAAGCAGGAAGCCACGGAGAAAAACGCAAATATGATACTTTATTTTTTTTACCCCAGGAAATGAAGTGATCCAGGATATATGATAACAGGTCAGAATCCGGTTTTTCAGTAAATATTATTCCAGATAGAACATCTCCAATTTTAATTAAATCATAAATAGACTTTTTTATAGAATAATGTACACCGGCAAAATCTTTCCCATTTTTAATAAAAATGAAAGAAGTAAGATCTCTGTTATTAAGTTCTTTCGAATATTCATACCTCATGCTTGCCCTGTAGGAAGCATTTAAAGACCTGACCAATAATCTATTCCATCTTTCTTCATCTTGTCCTGATAATTCAATATACTTGATATTTGATATCATTTATTACTCAACTTAACAAAACAATGAACCTTATTTTACAATTTTTTTAAAAGGATTTTTTAAAAAAGAAGACAAATTCCTG
This sequence comes from uncultured Bacteroidaceae bacterium, assembly GCA_964454295.1. Classification (GTDB taxonomy): domain Bacteria; phylum Bacteroidota; class Bacteroidia; order Bacteroidales; genus CAYVTV01. The sequence goes on along the minus strand of CAYVTV010000001.1, from coordinate 9,056 downwards.
TACACATTAAATACATGCCACTGCAGTACATAATTTTTGCTGTATAATAAATATTCGTTTGCCAATACAGAAGCCACGCCTTTAATATTGGAATTATGAATCTGGATAAATATATCTTTAGCTCCCTGTCTGACACAATAATTTATTCTTTCCTGTTCCATCCGGGTATGCAGTCCCTTATGACGATAAGCAGGAATACAGTAACCATCCTTTAATAAAAACTGACCGTCTTTAAGATATATTCCAAACTCCTCAAAATAAGGAATACTCTTATTAATAATCCAGGCAAGGTAAGCTATGTCTCCATTGGTTTTATCGAATATAGCCAATCCTGTCCATTCTTCCGAATTCAATCTGGCAGGAATTTTGCTTTTATAAGAATCCGGACCACGAAATAAATGTGCTTTTTTAAGCTTCTCTTCATCCTGCCAACTGACTGTTTTTATTCTATATTTTTTATTTATCAGATGTAAATTTTCAATTAGCCCGGGATTTGACAACAGGTATGTATTTACTATATAAAATCTGGGAATTATGTGCGATAGAAAAGTTCTCGCTTTTTTAGGAAGTATGTAACGAAGGATTTTCTTTAATTTCATTTAAATTATTGTTAATCTCATAGAAGTTATTATAATTCACTTCCTGTATATGAGCATTAATTTGGTTAAATATTAAAGCCAGAAGAAATGCGGAATCAAATGGCATTATGAATGAAATCATAACTCTGCTTGTAGAGTGAATGATCATAATGGCAATTAATCCCATTCCAAAAACAAAAATTCCGGTATATCCTTTATTTTTTATTTCCAGTAAAAAAATCTTAATAATGAGGGATAAAACAATCAGCCAAACAATAGCTAGTCCTACCACTCCACCCATTAATAGCAGAAGATGATTGCCTACATGCCCGTCATAGTATTCCATTGAAACTTTACTATATCCAAAACCAAATACAGGACTTTCCATAAACCTGGTTAATACCCGCGGCCCCCTCTCATCCCAGCGTCTGGCTGTTTCTCCAGCAGTCATATCCCCTTCCAGAATAAATTCAACAGTTTCAAAACGATCGAAAGCAACATTAACATTTTTTTTTATTAACCCTGGCGTAAAATAAATACCCAACGCTATAATTATAAACGCAATTATTAAGTTTTTCTTTCCAAATAATAATCTTCTGGAATAGTAAAGGATGAAAAAACCTGTCATAATAATTGAAGCAATCATCCATCCCCTTGTTGCGCTATTCAGAATATAAAACCAGGAGGTTAAAACAACCAGCCATAAAAACCAAGTTGAAAATTGTGCTTTCCTGCTTGCAAGATAATAGAGCCCTGTAATAAAAGAATATAAAGCAAAAGTTATTCCTCCTAGCAAACGGATTAATTCTTCATCCCATACAGCACCTGTTGAAGCCAGCCTGTTAAAAAATAATAGTTCGGTTATTTTTCCTGCGGAAATAATATCCACTATGGAAATAAATGTATGAATTAAGGTAAAAATAAAAATAATTCTGTTAAATAAATATAGAGCTTTTGGATCAAATACCCGGGATATAACTAAGAATAAAACCAGGGCAGGTAAACTATGAATTAAACTAAAAAATGAAGCCGCAGAATATCCGAAAATTAGTCCCCATAATATCAGAAAACCCACATAAAAACCAAAGATCTTGTAATATGTAAGGAATGCATCCCTTATAAAATTTTTCTTCCATGATTTATAAATAAAAAACTTTAATAAAATCACCACGCCGATCATACTTTTAAAACTTACTCCCACAGTATTAGTAAGTGAAAATATCCAATCATAAGGCTTGTAATAAAAAAGGCCCCAGGGATGTAATGCTAAAATAAATAAAACAGCAATACCTGTAATATTATCTTTTGTATAATAAAAGAAAAGAAGTATAAAAACATAAAATGCAGACCTTGAAAGCTGGGTATTCAAACCATATACCATAACTGACCCCAGGAGGATTATACCAACAATCCGAAAAAGGGACACGAATATGTATCTTTTGTATGAAGAACTATTATAATGAAAAGGGAGCATTAAAATAATTGAAAGTATTCAGCAATTTTGTTTAATATAGAGATTTGTATCTTAAAATCAACTGGGCTTATTTGTTTTTCATTCTTGCTAGAAAAAATAAGTATGTTTAATCGCATTTATTTCAGATACGGGTTATACCCATTATTCGGTTTTTTATGGAACATCCATGTAAAACCGTAAAAATAGCCACGTAGAGTAGCAAATGTGCACTTACGTTCATTCCCTCTATAAAAAAGTGATTTGATTATATATTTCATAAAATTAATGATCATAAACCGATAAAAGTATTTCCTTTCAAGATTACGATATTGAAAAATAAACATTCCCTGGCCGCGCCAATAACAAATAGGAAGCGCCCTGGTATTGCCTCCTCCGGCCGTCATGCTCTCTTTATGCCAGAGTTTTGCATTAGGTGTGTATATAAGTTTATACCCCATGCGTCGCGCCCTCTGTGCATAATCACCCTGTTCTGCATACAAATAAAAATAATTGCTGTATGATCCTACATCTTTCACAATTTGTGCCGGTATCAGCCAGAAAACATCATCCAGGGAATCTCTTTCTTTTTCTACATCACATTGTCCGATATCTTTTTCATTTTTACCAGGATAAGTTGTTTTCAGGTACCTGTGGTCAGAAAAAATTACACCGGTATGTTGCAATATATCAGGCTGATCATAATAGTATACTTTCCCTGATACAATAGCATGATCATTATGCTTTTTTGCCGTATCTACAAGCATCGTAATTGCCGATTTATCAATTATTGTATCGTTATTCATGATCATATAATAATCAGGGTTCTCTTTACCCGCCATTTCCAGTCCATAATTAACCCCTCCTACATACCCCTTGTTTTTTTCAAGCCTTAAAAGAGTAACCTTTAGGTGAACTGAAAATTCTCTTATTATTGCATTAATATCTTCCTCTGCAGAACCATTATCAATTAAGAAGACCTTCAGATCAGGGAAATCGGAATTTAATACGGAATGTACGCAAGGTATGGTGTGATTATGTAAATGGTAGTTAATTGTAATTACTGCAACCATATTATAAATAGACTTGAAACTTAGGTTTTAACTTATTCAAGGCCCGTTTAATAGTAATCTTAATAAACATCAGAAAAAGCTTGGGACACATCACAAAATTTCCTATCAGTAACATTTTTTTGCCAAGTCCCAGGTATTTTGATAATATGAGAATAAAATAATTGTCTGCAAGAATGGAGAGTTTTTGATGATCTAATCCTGATATACTCCCGGAACGAAAGAACTTTCTCACCACATCATAACGAATTAAGGGAATGCGTTTAGACATATATACATCATTATGACTTATGCCATCTTGATGAATCCTGTATGCAGCGGTTTTCTCATCAAATAACCTGATTTTATATTTCATTGCAATATTCAGCCAGAACCATTTGTCTATCACAAACCATAGGTCCCTGTTCACAACTTCATTCGCTAATTCCTGAATTATATCCGTTCTTACACAAACGGTCAATGTGTTTATCAGATTTGTCTGAAGAAGATCGAAAAAATTCACATCAGGTTTGCGTAACGCTCTTTGCGTTAACACAATATTATTTTGCGGTATCAGTTTATTCTCTTTATCAACAAGAATTATGTCTGTTGCAACCATAGCGTAATCACGATTTGATTCCAAAAAATCCACCTGCTTTTGCAACTTCAACGGATCTGTCCAGTGGTCGTCGCCTTCGCAGAGAGCGATGTATTTGCCGCGGGCACGAGGGAAGTTAAAAACTGCTGAGCCTCTTCGACCTTTTACCCATTGGTTTTCTTTTTCGTAAAGTGGTTTTATAATATTAAGGTATTTAACCTCGTATTCACGTATTATATCCATAGTACCATCTTTAGAGGCATCATCATGTATTAATATTTCGAATTCAAAATTGGTTTTTTGTTGTAAAAAACTATCTAATGCCTGGATAATATAATTTTTGTGGTTATAGGTTAAACAACATATTGATACTAAAAGATTGTCCAAAACTATTTAGTCCTTATGATTCTTGCTGGATTACCTGCAACGATTGTATTTTCAGGCACATTGTTTAGCACCACAGATCCTGAGCCAACTAAAGAAAAATCCCCGATTACTACATTTTCTCTAATAGTAGCATTGGTCCCAATATGTGCAGCCTTACCTATAATTACATTCCCTCCTACAACACTATTGGATGTGATATGCGAAAAGCGTTTCATTGTGCTATCATGCCCCAGAAAGGAGTTGGGCAATAGTATACAATTATCTTCAATTGTCGTATCGGGTGAAAGCTGCGATAAAGGGGCCATTAGCACACCATTTCCTATTTGGCAAAACCCTTTAGGAATAATTGCAGTTGGGTGTATGAGAGTTGCAAATCTATTGCTTGGTATACCTAAATTTAAGATTTTTTCAAAAACTTCTTTCTCGCTTTTTATCCCAACATAACCAATGAAAAAGCATACATTTTCATCTTCAAGATATTTGGTGACATCGGAGGAATGACCTATAACATTATATCCTTTGAATTTCCCAATCTTATCTCCAATGGGGACAAAATCGTTTAAAAACCCTAAAACTTCATAATCTCCGAGGTCGTTAGCAACAGAAGCTGCTATCATCCCTATTCCTCTACCTCCTAATATTATCAGTTTCTTCATTCTTTGTGTTTCTTATTAATTAAATGGAGTTTTTCAATGGTTTTTTTTGCTGCCAGTACTATAGGTGGTCCAATAAACTTATTGTTGATTACAGCTACTCCTCTTCCTTCTTTTTCTGCTTCACTTGCCAATTGAATCATTTCCTTTGCCTCATTAACTTCACTTTTACTTGGAGAAAAGTATCGATGAATTAATTTAATCTCTTTGGGATTTAAGGCTAACATACCTTCAAAACCTAATTTTTTTGCCACAATTAAATTCTTCTCTAAATCGTCCAGATCATGAACATTAATATGGACTGTATCAATGGGAATGACATTGCTGGCCCTCGCAGCCATTGCAATCAAGGCCCGGGGAGTGAATAAACTATCGTGCTCATCATCGTGAACTCCTTCCAGGTCAGTGATAAAATCTTCACAACCGAAGGCAATGGCAATTACCCTGTTAGATGCCCTGCAGATATCCTGTGCATTTAGAACAGCGGCAGCCGTCTCAATTAATGGGATAAGTTTAAATGTACCAACAGGGATACCCTTTTCATACTCAATAGTATCAAGCAACTTATCAATAAAGTAAACATCTTGTCCGGTATATGATTTTGGGTACATAAATCCGTCAACACCTGGTATTGTCAATTCAACCAAGTCTTTAAGTAATTGACCACTTTCTCTGTCGTTTATCCTGGGGAAAACGCTATAATTTTTAAATTTCTCATTTTTTACATAATCCACGATGTTCTTTCTTGCAAAAACTTTATTCGAAACAGGTTGCACGGAGTCTTCAACATCAAGCAATAGCACATCTGCCTCAGAACGGGCCGCACTGTTCATTAATCGCTCATTATGCGCAGGGACGAACATTAAGCTCCTCATCAAGTAATCATTAGTCCTTTCCATTCGGGGATGTTTTTATTAATACTTTTCTTCGAAACTTTATAACAACAATTTTATTTTGATTATAACCAGTAGTTTCAACATTAATTATTCCCCGGTCTTTCTTTTTACTTGATCTTTTCTTGCTTAATATTTTAGACCGCGCATAAATTGTGTCACCTATGAAAACAGGTGCTAAATGAATTATTTCCTCGTAGTTTAAATTTGCTATTGCTTTCCCGCTAATATCTGGCACTGTAATGCCAACAACAAGAGAAAAAACCAAGGTGCCCACCACTAAAATTTTCCCATGTTGATTCTTTTCCGCATACTCAATATTTGTGTGAACTGGGTGATGGTTCATCGTTAGAAGAGAAAATAGGTTATTGTCAGACTCAAAAATAGTTTTGGAAAGTGAATGTTCAATAAACTCTCCAACTAAAAAATCTTCAAAATAATTACCAAGTTTTGATGCCTCCATAAATTATAAATTTTTAACAAGTTGGCAAATCAAATGAATTTTTCCCATTTCCAGATCCGGATAAATCGGCAAACAAATCACCTCTTCTGTAATCTTTTCTGCCACTGGCATTTTGCCCGCCCGGGCCGATTCAAGTCCTCTGTATGTGGGAAACTGGCTGATAAGTGGATAGAAATAACGGCGGCCATGAATACCGTGTTCTTTCAGAGTATTGTACAAGTGGTCGCGGCTTATCCCGTATTCCTTTTCATTAACAAAAATGGGGAAATAAGCGTAACAATGCTCAACTCCGGGTTGGTCTTCCATTAAAGAAATGCCTGGAATTATACGTAGTTGTTCTCGATATTGCCGGGTAATCTCTTTTCTTTTTGCGATGACCTGTTTAATGTACTTCAATTGGAGTAAGCCCATTGCGGCTTGCACTTCATTCATTTTGGCATTGATACCGGGTGCCACAACGGTCGTTTCTCCACGGAAACCAAAGTTTTTCAAGTCGTCAATATTCTGTTTGGTTTTTTCATCATGGCATACGATAGCTCCTCCCTCAAAGGTGTTAAATACTTTGGTTGCATGAAAACTTAGTACACTCATATCGCCAAAATTCAGAACTGAGTTTCCTTTGTACTTTACACCGAATGCATGTGCCGCATCATAAATTACTTTCAAACCATAAGTATCGGCAATATTTTGGATTTCTTCTATTCTACAAGGATTCCCATAAACATGTACTGACAGAATAGCTGTAGTTTTTGGGGTAACAGCAGCTTCAATTCTTTTTGGATCAAGTGTAAATGTCTCTTTTTCTATATCAGCGAACACTGGTTTGATATTATTCCACCAAAGAGCATGTGATGTAGCAACAAAACTGAAAGGAGTGGTAATAACCTCACCGGTAATTTTTAAAACCTGAAGAGCTGTAATTAATGCAAGTGTTCCATTTACAAAAAGTGAAATATATGGTACTCCCAGAAATTTTGCCAGTTCTTTTTCAAATTGTTGGTGGAATGGACCGTTGTTGGTAAGAATTTTACTGTTCCATATCTTTTCGAGATAAGGAATAAATTCCTGTAAATCAGGTAAAGTAGGTTGAGTAACGTAAATAGGTTTTTCTTTCATTTTTTTTGATGAATCAAATGGCTAAACATGCTTAATGTGTCTTTTAAAACATGCATTTTCAAACCCCAGGATATTGTTATATATAAAAAAGACACAAATATGAACTGTATTAAAAGCAACATGTACTTATCAGTATTCATAAAGGATGTAATATAATACACAAAAAAACCAATAGAAAAGCCTAATAGTAGTATTGAAAATATATCTTTTAATTGAGTATGCATAGAATAACTCACTACTTTTGAAGTAAAATGAATATTCAGCAGAAAACTTATATTGCTAGTAATAGCAAAACTCCAAACCAATCCATGGATCCCGAAAAAACTTCCGATTATTACACCAAGTATCGCCATCCCATCTTTAATAAACTGTAAAATCATGACATAGTCTGACCGCCCTTTTATTCCTATGATATTCACATTTAAAGCGCTTACCGGATAAAAAATTCCTCCCAGTGCTAATATTTGTAGCATAGGAGCCGCAGGAAGCCACTTGTCGGTTAGTAAAATCTCAATTAATGGATATGCTGTTATAACTATGATAACCAGTGGTAACAATACCATAAACAATGTGGCTTTAATTGCTTTTCTATAAGTATTTATAAATCTTTCTTCTTCATCCTGTATTAAGGAAAACGTTGGTAAAGTAACCTGTTGCACTATTCCGGTAAAAAACATGACAGGTAGATCCTGTAATCCTTTTGCCCTGTTAAAAAATCCAACATCGCCTATTGAAAACATTTTCCCTATAACAATGGGATAAATATTGTGTACAACTGTATGCACAATACCTCCATATAAAAGTCTGGAACTGAATGCGAGAAGTTCCTTAAATTTTACAAATGAAAACTGTAGTTTTGGAAAAAACCAATTATACCATAACATCAGACTTACCTTAACTATATTAACCAACAGTTGTTGTACAACAAGACACCAAACCCCATACCCTTTAAATGCCATTGTTATGGCTACACTGCCGGAAATAATCTTTGAAACAACACCAATAATTGTTATTGCTTTAAAATTCAAATCTTTCCGCAGTCTTATATTTTGAATACTTCCTACAGCATTTATAATTAATATTAATCCGATTGCTTTAGTAAGGTTACTTAATAATTTATTTTTATAAAAATCTGCAATCAGATCGCTTGCTAAAAACAATAACAGATAAAATAAAATACTTATAATTAAATTGAACCAGAAAACTGTTGTATATTCTATATCATCAACCTCTTTCTTACGGATTAGTGTAAATGAAAAACCACTATCTATGAAAAGAGAGGAAAAAGAAATAAAGACAGTAATTAATCCTATCAGTCCAAACTCTTCAGGCAGTAACAACCGCGCCAGGATGATACCTATAATAAACTGAAGAATTCTTTGTCCTAAAGAATCAATGGTAACCCAAAGAATAGATTTAGCTGTATTTTGTTTTAGTGATCCTATGCTCAAAGCTTAATCCAGTTTTCGGGAATAAAATCATTTTTTTCATGTCGTCTTTGAGCTGATTTATTTGCATACCATTGTTCAGGAGCAATAACTATTTTATTTACATTATCATTTAAATACGCAGCCCACCAGCTGAATGTACTATTCGCAATTATATTATGATGGCATAATTTCATTAATTCAAATTCATGATAATCCTGAAATCCATAACGCTCGTCAATATATTCAAATTCGTCTCCGAAATTTTCTTTACACCATACAATATCATTGCTGAAAAATAGAAAATTAGTGTTACCTATTTTTTCATTTATAAATTTAAGAGATTTTGTATAGTATTCTTTTTGAAGATTATACAAAATCTCTTAAATTTATAAATGAAAAAATAGGTAACACTAATTTTTCATTTATAAATTTAAGAGAT